>DASRGL010000254.1:0-6716 GCA_035651115.1 Chthonomonadaceae bacterium | reverse complement strand
TACCTTTACTATCACCTGCCCGAATGCAGCCCAACATGCAACAGTAGTAGGCGCGGCTGGCGACTATACGCGCACTATGCCCGCACCGACCGCAGAAACCAACATGCCGTAATCGTATGTCATCATGCGTTGGTGTCTGCTATCCTCTGCACAATAAGGATAGCGGGAGCTTTCCTTCAAATGCAGGATACACGCGAAATGCCCCTCGGCGTCCTCGCGTGTATCCTGCTGACTGCTATCTCAGGAATCGGCCCACCCGATGGTGAACAGTCCTTCAAGGTGATAATAATGCGGATGAAATATATGGACAATCGGCATCTAAGGTATCCTCACCGCGTCCGGCGTGGGGCCGCCATGATCATCGCGCTGGCAATCATTCTGGGCCTGCTCGTCCTGGTGGTCTCGACGCAGTACGTGGTCGTAGCCCAGCTTGCCGCCACCAAAACCGAGCGGGACTATGATCGCGCCCTGGAGATGGCCGAGGCGGGCGTCAACGCCTATCTGAACATGCTCTCCAACGGCGTTCCCAACAACACCGTGACCAACTATCGCCTGATTCCGTCGGCCTACACGTTCTCCTCCGGCATCCCCAGCCTCGCCGCCTTCAAAGCCGGCGTGCTGAACGGCACGTATAGGCTCATCCGCTATCCGACCACGACCTCGCAGCAGGGCTACTTCGCCGGTCAGGTCGGCACGGCCAGCGCCACCGTGACGGTGGTCGGCTTCGGCTGGTCGAACGGGGTCGTCCGGCGCGTCAAGGTCTCCGCCACCTCCTTCAATGTTTTCGACTGGGCCGCTATCTATGGAATTGATCCCAATACCGGCTCGGGCAGCGGCGATACCGGCCCCGCCTGGAAGTTCACCGGCAGCGCCAACGTCGTCGGCGCGTCCGGCGCGGAAGGCTTCATAAACGGCAACAACAATGTCACCTGGTACGACGGCCCCATCATCCTGGCGGCGGCCGGAAGCACGCTCAACCCCGCGAACTCCTTCAACCCGACCGTGCTGCAATCCCAACCCAACGTGCCGACCGGCCACACGGGAACCGGCCAGCTTGCCAATCCCATGATCCGGCGGCTGGTGCGCTCCCTGAACCTGGAGACGGCAGACAAGGCGGCGAATGAGTGGGCCAATGCGCAGTGGGGCGCAGGAACCAGCGCCGGGGTCGAGTATTTCCGCAGCAATCACAACAACAACAGTACGGGCCTGCGCTATCTCGTCAAGGTCACGAAATCGGGAGCCGCGCACTTCGGGCAGGTGCGCGAACTCAACGACCCGACCAGGCCCTACACCATCGTCCCGACTTCGGGAGGCGGCGCCTGGAACTTCAATGTCTCCCAGCCGAGTAACAAGACGCTGACGAACGCGGGCATGACCAGCGACGAATCGTTCTTCGGCATCCGCGTCTATCCCGGCAACTACTTCTTCGAGCAGATCAGCCAGAGTACCTCCGACGTGATGTATATCCGCAGCTATGCCGACGGAGAAGGGCCAGGGGTAGACGGCAATGGCAACTCCTTCACGGTCTACTCCTATAACTGGGCCACCGCCGACCCTCCCAATCCGAACCCCGGCATGTCCACGGAGCGCAACATCCGCTTCTGGGTCGGGAATCCGGCCAATGGGAACCCGCCCAACAGCAGCTTCAGCTATCAGTGCTATATGGAGAACCCGACCTACGCCTCCCGCTTCCGCGTCTACGTCGCCAGCCGGGGAACCGTGACGGTATCGGGGACCAACGCCAACCCGCCGCCGAAATTCCGCGTCAACATGCTAGTCTATAACTACAACAGCAGCACCGGCGCCTACTACGGCGACGTGAGCATCGCCAGCGGAACCTACCTGTTCGGCTCGCTGATCGGATGGAAAGTGACGGTCGCGGGCGGCTGCACCATCGAGAAGCAGGCCGCGGAAGGGGCGGGGAACAACCCCGGCGACCGCCTGACCTATATCGTCACCGGCTGGACGGAGCTGCCATGATGCGTACCGACGCCCGGAATCGAAACCGCACGCAGTCCCGGCGGCGCGGCCTGACGATGATCGAACTGCTGGCCGCCGTGCTGATGGTCTCCATCGCCGCCGCCGGAGCCGCCGCCACCTGGACACTGGCCTCCAGAGTCGTCGCCACCAAGCGCATCACCGAGATGGGAGCCTATGTCGCCTTGCAGCAGATGGATCGCCTGAAGGCGCGCAAATACTCCTCCCTCGCCTACACCGCCGAGGACGCGCCTCTGGTGGACTGGTACGATAAGAACGGACAGTGGCTCGGCAACTCCAGCTCCTCCCCGGCGGTCACGACCGGATACTTTCAGACCAAGTCCTGGGTGCGGCAGATCGTCAACCGCGATGCGACGACCAACACGGAAGACCTGGCGCAGGTCGAAGTGCGGGTGCTGAACACGGCGGGAACCAGAACCTATGAAGACATCTATACCCTGCTCACTTTCGGCGGCATCTGAATTCGCGCCGACGCCCTGCGACACGCCCGCGCGCCCTCCCCGGCGGCGGACGCGCCCCGGCGTCTCCCTGGTGGAACTGCTGGCGGTCGCCCTCATCCTGTCATTCCTGGTCGGGGCCACCGCGCAGTTCTACAACACCAGCAAGGCGCAGCACCAGCTCTCCCGCGACTATAGCCAGGTGCAGACCGATCTGCGCACCGCCCTGCGCCGTGTGACGCGCACGCTCCGGCACGGCTTCGCGCCCAAGCATCCGAGTACGCAGGCGAATTTCCCCAGCGGCTCGACCTCGAACTCCACCCAGGTCATCGTTCCGATCCCGGAGGCCGATGGCGCAGGCGTCAACAAGGAGATTCGCATCTACTACTCGAATGGTTCGCTATACGCCCAGCGCTCGGACCAGACGGGGGCCGGGACGCTGCTGATCAACGACCTGCGCACCTCCCCGGCAGGCGCGGAGTTCCGCTACTACAAGACGGTCGGCGGGGCCAATCCCACGGAGGTCGCCGGCGCGCCGGAGACGGCCACAGAGGTACGGATCACCCTGACGGGCCAATATGGTCGGGCGACCACTTCGGTGGTGGCCTATGTCGCGCTGCGCAACGTGATCAGCGGCACATTCTAACAGGCGGGGATAGAGGCAAAAAGGAATAGCTTCCAGCAGTAGAAAGCAGTAGGAGCAGATCAAAACGTTATGGCTAAGGGGCCTGGTGTACAAGTAGATGTCGGCCTGGCGATCACCGAAGAGTATCTTCTCGCCGTCGGGGTCCAGCATGTGCATGGGAAGGCGCAGGTCGCCGCCCATGGTGTCGTAGAACTGCCCAGAGGCGCGGAAGGCTCTTCCGTTGCAGAACCCCAGGTCGTCGGGGAAGCCCTGCGCAAGCTGCGGCGCGAACTGAATCTCCAGAGCCGTTCTGCCTGCGTGGTGATGCTGTCGCCGGGATACGCCATGCGCGCGCTGCGCCTGCCGGACATTCCTGCGGCGGAGCAGCGCACCCTCGTGCGCGGGGAACTGGAAGAGACCGGCGCGCTGCCGTTCGGGGGCGGAGCCTTCGATTTCCTGTGGGTCCCGCTGCCGCCCACCAGCAACAAGCGGCAGGCGGACGCCTATGCCTACTATACCAGCGACGCCACCGTAGACGGCATTCGCGAGGCGCTGCGCCAGGCCGGGTTTCAGCTGGAGTGCCTGGAACCCTCCTCCCTGGCGATGATGCGCGCCTATCTGGCCGCCATGCCCCGGCGGCAGCCGATCGCGCTGCTCTGTCCCTCCGAAAGACATTCCGACCTCTGTATCCACGATGGCACGCAGATCCGCCATCTGCGCCGGATTCCGGCGGGGTGGGCGGAGTTCGACCAGAGAGACGCCTCCGGCGCGGGCATGGGGCTGTCGCGCGGGCTGATAGAGGACGGCGGCATCCGCTCCGGAACCCCGGAGATCTCCCCCATGCCGTTTCTGGATGAGCCGAACATAGAACTGGCCCGCGAAGAAGCCGTTCCTCCGCCGCCGGACGAATCGGGCGGAACCTCCTCCACCGGGTTGCGGCGTATCTCGTCCATCGCCTTCCTCGCCTCCGAAGTGATGCGCTCCCTGGCCTTCTATGCGCGCGAATACGAAGAGTGGGCGCGGCCGGAGGCGCTGGCGATTGTCGGGACGGCCGATGTCGCCGAGGATTTTCGCGGCACGCTCGAACGCAACCTGTCCATCCCGGTGATAGATACCGATGCGCTCGCGGCCTACGAACTCTCGGTCCCGCTCGCTCCCTTCAGCGATACGAAAACGCGGAACGGCTACCTCGCCACCATCGGCACGGCGCTCGGCGATGTCGAACCGGCGATACCGCGCGTAGACACGTCGCAACAGGAACTTGCGGCCCGGACGCGCCGCCGCGCGCCCGCCGTGATCCTGGCCGGGATGGCGACCTCGACCGTCTGGATGATCCTGAGCGCGGTCGCGGCGGTGACGCTGACCATCCTCGAATCGAACAAAGAGGCGGAGAGCGTCCGGCTGGCCCAGGAGATCACTGCCACCCAGGACAAAATCTCCACGATGGTCAAGCAGAGGGAGATCTCCGACGCCGCCAAATCGGCGGCGGCCAGCGCGCAGGTTCCTGCCGCCTCCGTCATGGGGCGGCTGGCGGCCGCCACGACGCCCGGCGTCGAAGTAACCAACCTGCACGTCATGCCGGATGGTCAGGTCATCATCGAGGGCAAGGCGCTGACCGAAGCCAGTCTTGCGCACTTTGTAGATAGTCTGGGCCTGGGCAAGGCGGTGCAGCAAGCCTACCCGGCGAGCATGAGGCCCGAGAGCCGGGGGCGCGGCAGCGAGCAGAACGTAGGTTCCCAGGCAATAGAGTTCCGCGTCGTCGGGCGCTTCCGCCCGCCTGCCCCGCCCCCGGCGGCGGCGCCGGCCGCGCCGTCCAGCAATCCCTAGCGCAGCGAGGAGCCGTACGGATGTCGTTTTTCAACCTGAGTCCCGAACTACAGCAGCGGCTGGCGATTTTTGTTCCCCTGGTCGCTCTCGTCCTCTCGCTGTTCGTCGTCTATCCTGCCTGGGGGCGCTACGGCGCGCTGAACGACAAGATCGCGCAGCAGCAGCGGGAACTGAGCGACCTCAAGCGTACCCCCGTTTTCACGCCGGGGCCGGTCAAGCCTGCGGTGGACTATTCGCCGACCGAGCCGCCGACGTTTCTCGCGCAGATAAAAAGGCTGGCGCTCGAAGCGCACTGCGCCATACCCCAGTACGACATCAGCGACACGGGCAAGGTGACCGACAAAGGCCCGGTGCGCGCTTATCGGGCGCAGTTCGTTCTTGAAGGGGAGTACGTTCAGATACGCGATTTTTTGTACCGGCTCAATCATGCGGATCGCCTCTATGTGGTCACGGACCTGACGATCACATCGTCCCCTCCCGGCAGCCCGGCGACCGCATCCTATGGCCCCCTGCGCGCCTCGATAGAGATCGAGCGTTATGTCGCGCCCACCGAATCGAACACGTAGGCGTGGAACGGCGCGACAGGGGAGGCGTAGGAGAAAGGATGGTATGCGCTTATGGCATTTGTCGTTGACAAGGCCGACTATCGAGGACGGACGGCTGCGGTCTTAGGCCGTCTGCTGCCGCACCTGAGCCAGGCGGTGATCGGCGCGCTGCTGCTGGCCTCTGCCTGCGCCGCAGGCGCGCAGAATGCGAATGCCGCCCAGAACGAGGCGGCGGCCGCCCCCCGTTATCATATCGTCAAGCCCGGCGAGACGCTGACGCTGCTGGCGCGGCAGTATGAGGTCTCCCTTCAGGACATCGTCAGCGCCAACCGCCTGACCGATGCCAACCGGCTCGGCGCGGGGCAGCCGCTTCTGATTCCGCGCGCGCGCCAGGCCGTCGGTTCGCAGCGTACTCCCCAGCGCCCGGAGCAGCGCCGCCCCGCCCGGACACAACGCAGTATCTCCCTGACCTTCGCGGGCGTGGACATCAGCGACGTGCTGGACCAGATCGCCCGGTACGCCAGGACCGATATTCTGCTGACGCCCGGAGCCAAAGGAACGGTCACCCTGAGCCTTCAGAATCGCACGCCGGATGAGGCGATCCGTCTGGCTGCGGCGGCGGCAGGGCTGACGGCGGTGAATGCGGGCGGCGTGTATATGGTCGGCCCGGCGGCAGAGGTGAAGCAGGCCGTTGCCGAGTATGGGCAGACCGAGGTTGTGCCGCTGCGCTATATGACGCCTGCCGAAGCCGCCGATGTTCTGACGCGGGCCGTGCCGACCGTGCGGGCGGAAGCGTCCAAGAATGCGGTCGTCATCACCGGGCTGCCCGCAGACCTGGCCGCGGCGCGCGCCGCGCTCAACAACCTGGATGTCCAGGCCGCGACGCCCCGCGAGACGACCCGCCAGACCAATGTCGTGACCCTGCGCTATGCCGACCCGGAAAATGCGGAGCGTGTCCTGACGGAAGCGATCCCGGACCTGAAGGTGACACGCCAGGATCGCACGCTGATCCTCAACGGAACGGCGGCGGACCTGGAGACCGCGACGCGCGCCATCCAGTCCCTGGATACCGAAGCGCCCAAGCCCATCGAGACGCAGCAGGTGTTGGTCTATCACCTGCGTTACCTGAACGCCCAGCGCGCGGAAGATGCTCTGAAAAAGGCGCTGCCTGATCTTACCATCACCGTCGGCCCGGAGCCTATCGCCCCTCCGACGGCGAATTTTACACCGCTCTCCTCCGGCCTGCTCGGTGGAGGCGGCGGGAGCGGCGGCGGTGGGGGCTTT
>DASRGL010000253.1:0-13292 GCA_035651115.1 Chthonomonadaceae bacterium | reverse complement strand
CGCGGTTCAGCCCCCTGTCCAGCTCCTCCCGGCCGATCGGGTTGGCATGAAATCTCGCCTGGACACTGCGCTCCCAATCCGTCTGGAGTTCCTCTTCTCGTCGGTTCGTCACATAAGCCGAAGAATAACGCTCCATCAGGTCCAATAACCAGACGGGACGCGGCAGGCTGCCCACCACCGCTGTGGGGAAGAGCGGAAGCTGCTGTCGGCGATAGACGCGGTTGATCGTACTCTTTTCCATGCTTCTCCATCGTTTCTCGTGGGGCCTGTACGTCCGTCCCCGAATGAGCGCGAATCCTGCACAGGCAACAACTTCCAGCTTGGCGGCAGGGATTCCTGCCTGTCGGAGACCTGGCTGCGGGAGGGCTGCGGAAGGATGCAGGGGATCCTCCCTTCCAGAGGAACGGGCGAGGTTCCGAGGCTGGCTGGGCCGCGATTCTCGGCCCAGGCGCGTCATCTCTCCCCGGCGACCGTGCCGCGCCGGTTACGACGTGTGATACACCGGCCCCATTCCGTAGACTGGCGTGGGAATTCCCTCCATGCGCGCCTTCAACTGCAGCGCCAGGTACTGCGAGTAGTGGCGCGACAGGTGCAGGTTGCCGCCGTGGAACCACAGTCCTTCCTGATGGGTGGGCTTCCACATGTTGCGCAGTTCGCCCTCCCACGGCCCCGGATCATAGCGCGTACCCGAGCCGAGGCCCCAGCACTTGCCGACCTTGTCGGCGACCTCTTTGCTGACGAGCTGCTCGACCCAGCCGTTCATCGAGCCATAGCCGGTGGCGAAGACGATCAGATCGGCAGGCAGTTCGCTGCCGTCGGTGAGGACGATGGAATGCTCTTCGATACGTTCGACGCCGACGCGGCTTTTGAGTTTGATCCTGCCGTCGGCGACAAGATCGCTGGCGCCGACATCAATGTAGAAGCCCCCGCCGCGACGCAGTCCCATGACCGACAGGCCCGACTCGTCCTCGCCGAAGTCGAGCTGAAATCCGACCTTCTCCAGCCGCGCGTAGAACTCGGCATCCCGCTTCTTTATCTCCTGCCACAACGGAATCTGTAGGGCGGGGAGCGTCCGGTAGGGCCGCGAGGCGACAATCAGATCGGCCCGCTCCGTGGTGATGCCGGCCTGCAGCGCGGCTTCGGAATACAGAGGGCCAAAGCCAAGTTCCAGCAGGGTGTCGGTGCGTACCACAAGTGTCGCACGACGCTGTACCATCGTCACGTCGGCGCCTTCCTCCCAGAGGGCGGCGCAGATGTCGTGGGCCGAGGTATTGGAGCCGATCACCACGGCCTTCTTGCCCCGGTAGCCGTCCGGTCCCGGGTGCTGGCTGCTGTGATGCAGGTCTCCTTTGAACTTCTCCATGCCCGGCACCGTCGGCATGTTCGGCACGCCCAACGAGCCGGTGGCGAATACAAGCTGCCGGGGCCGCAGCGTCATCGGCTGCCCGTTGCGAACGACCTCGACCGTCCACTCCTTGTTCGCCTCGTCGTAGCGCGCGCGCTTGCATTCGGCGCTGCCCCAGTAGTTCAGTTCCATCACCTTCGTGTACATCTCAAGCCAGTCGGCGATCTTATCCTTCGGGCAGAACACCGGCCAGTGATCGGGGAACGGCAGGTAGGGGAGGTGGTCGTACCAGACCGGGTCGTGCAGGCACAGGGTCTTGTAGCGCTTCCGCCAGAAGTCGCCGGGCCGCTCGTGTTTCTCGAGGATGATCGTCGGCACGTTCAGCCGCCGCAGACGGGCGCCAAGCGCGATTCCGCCCTGCCCGCCCCCGATGATCACGACGTAGGGCTGCCTGGTAAAGCCGAGTTCGGCCTCCTCCTGGCGGCGCTGCTCGAGCCACGTCTTGCGGCCGGGGTGTACGCCATGTTCGACGCCGCGTTCGCGCGTTGGCCCCCGGCGCTCCTCGTAGCCCTTCAGTTCGGTCATCGTCGTCAGCAGCGTCCAGGCCCTGCCGCCGATCAGCCGCACGTGACCGCAGCCGCGCGCCACCTCGGTCTCGAAGCGGAGCCAGCCTTCAATCACGCCCTCGGCTTCGCTGGCCTCGCCCTCGATCTGCCAGGCCGAGGGCTTCTTGGGGATCACCGCCTGCGCGATCATCTGGCGCACGCTGGCGTTGCCCTCCGCCGTAGTGATGTTCCAGGTGAACGCCACCAGGTCGCGCCAGTAGCTGTCGTCGCCGAACAGCGCCGCAGCGCCCTCGGTGTCGCCGCGCGCAAGGGCCGCGTCGAGGTCGGCCAGCCATTCCGACACCTGCTGTGTCGGCGTCTTTTCGTTCATCGCCTGTCTCCTGCTCGGGGGGGTGGTTGGAAGTGGCCCATCCGGTCCGCCCCGGCTGCGTCCGAACGCGTTATGTCCACTCCGGTGGATCCGTCGCCATTCCGCATTATGTCCTTCTGAGCGCAGCAAAGCCTCTTCAATGCAAAGTGTTCCACAGGAGGGGATATTATACTGATCTCCATGAGAGACCTGCATTCCCAACAGAAGCGCAAGACGGCAGTGATGTCTCTGCGTTCAGGGGGCTGGATCGTCGTTGTCTGAAGATGGCAACGCCATCCCCCTCACCCCCGACCCTTCTCCCTCACAGGGAGAAGGGAGCCAGACATCCACGCTGCCCTCTTCGTCCCTCTCGCAGTGCGGCGGGCGCGCGGTCTGTCCTGAATGGCTTCGGAACAGGCTGGTTTGCCGTGGATCGAAGGCCAAGGGCGAAGCAGGAAAGTCGGCGACGGCGTGGAAACTAATGTTATGAAACGTCCCATCGCTTTCCTGCTGGCGCTGTTCGGCCTGACGGCCCTCGGCGCAAAGAGCGCGCAGGCGCAGACCGCGCCCGCCAATCGCCTTCGCAATCTCTTCGCCGTCCAGTTCCAGTTGGCCTGGCAGGAGCCGCTGCCCGACCCGGTCAAGCTGATCGAGATCGGGCCGGTTCTGGATGCGAAGAAGCAGAGCCTCGTCCTGCTGGTCGGCGGCAAAGATCGCAGCGACGCAAAACGCAAACTGCTGGTCACGCACTGGGACGGCTTCCGGTTTGCGACGGATGCCTCGACCGACTTCCTGGGCAACGCGCTGGATGCCCTGCTTGTGGGCCATTTCCGCACCCCACCGCAATCGGACACCGGCAAAGCGCCGCCTGCGACGCATCAGATCGTGACGACCGAGGGCGTCTACGAGTGGACGGGCCGCGCGCTGGCACGCCTGTTTGAAGCGCCTTCCGATCTCAAGCTGGCGATCCTCCTCGACAAATCGCCCGACCAACTGATGACCGGTATCGGAGACAAAACGGTGGTCTATGAAGTCGGCGAGAAGGACGCGCACCCGGCCTCCGACAAAGTCCCCGCCGATGGCAGCGGCTACGTGCGCTACGGCGTCGGCACGCAGGACTACCCCGGTTCGGACACGGTCACTATCGCGCCGGGCGTGCGCTATGTGCAGTCCTACTGGAGTCCGCAGCGCCGCTGGGTGATCGGGCTGATCGCGGGCCAGCCCGCCAACCTTCCTGACCTGCCCAACGCCACGACCGGCGACCGCCTGACAGTCTATGTCCCCAAACAGGAGAGCCGGGACAAGACGTTCTGGGCGACGGGCCGCGACGACTGGGAGGAAGCCTGGCGCAGCAGTCCCCTGCCGGGGCGCGTGCTGGATGTGCGCGTCGGCGACCCGAAGAACGAGGGCAAGCCCGGCATCCTGGTCCTGCTCGCGGAGAACGAGGATCGGGATCGCCGCCTCTACTTCTTCACTGCCGCGCCGCAGGGCGGCATCGGCAATACCAAGTAAATCTACAGGATGCGAATGTGAGTACAGAACACGCCACGCCACATGCCAAAAAAAGCCTGATCGTCGGGGTCGCGGGCGGCTCCGCGTCGGGCAAGTCTACGTTTACCGCCGCGCTGCTGCCCGCGCTGGAAGCCGGTGCGCCGCCTCTATGCGCCGAGGTGTTCAGCATGGATCGCTACTTTTTTCGCGGCGCGGAGAGCGGGCCGAAGTTTATATCCCCCTCGACAGGTCAGGAGATGGCCGACAACAACCATCCCGATTCCGCCGACAACGCCCGCCTGGTCGCCGATCTGGACGCGCGTGCGGCGGCGGAAGATGCTCCCGATGTCCTCATCGTGGAGGGACTGATGGCGCTGAACGTGGCGATGATCCGGGAACGGCTCGATCTGCGCCTCTTTATCGAACTCGATGCCGACGAGCGCGCCCTGCGCCGCCTGCTGCGCGATATGTCCCGGGCGCGCGGCAACCCCGATCCCCAGTTCATCGTGACCTACTACCGCGAGTGCGCTCGCGTGGGCCATGCCCGCTACGTCGAGCCGTCGCGCGTTCATGCCGACCTGATCCTGCGCGGCGACGCCGATCTGGAGCGCACCGTTCCCCTGATCGCCGCCGTCATTCGCGACCGGTTGGCGGCCCGCAGGCCATGAGCGCCTACGATGTCGCCGATGTCGTCACGCTGGTCGAACTGCTGAAGGCCGACCGCGATGTGGCCTGGGAGGAGGTCGAAAGCCTCGTTGCCGACTTCCCCGGCTGGCGGCATGTCGTGTCGGGCCTGCACAGCCCGGCAGTAGATCCCATCTGGCGGACGGTCGCCTACGATGAGGCGAGCGAGTATGCCTTTGTCTCCCCGGAGAAACGGCAGCAGCTTCTCGATTTCTTCCAGCCCTACGCGATCTTTCTCGATGCGCGCCTGACATCGGCGCAAAAGGCGGCACAGTTTCTGCAGTGGAACCCCGATGGCGATAGGGTGCGATGGTTTTGCCGGGAGCATCTCCAGGACGGCCTGCCGGAAGTCGCGGAGGCGGCGCGGGCCGTGCTGGAAGCGTGCGAGGCGGACGCGACGCTGCTGCGCGGAGCGTCCGTTCCAGAAGAGGCCGGGGAGAAACTCCTGCGGGCGGCGCAGCCGGGCGTTTCCGCTTCTGACGCTCTGCTCCAGCCCGCCGCAGCGCCGGATGCTGAGGACACCGCTCCTCCTTCCGGCTGGATACGGCGTCTCTTCTCTCGCAAGAAGCAGACCTGACCCCCGTCTAGCAGGAACTCTGTTGCTTTCTGCCGAACCAGACAACAAAAGGTCGTTCCCCACACGTTCTCATGTCCTATTTGCCAAAGGAGGCGCTCTGATGCGACGACGCACACCCTCGCTCCCTAATGCATGGCGCTGGCCGACTCGCTTGCTCCTGCCGTCGGCGCTGGCGCTCGGTCTGCTCTGGGTCGCCAGCCCGCTGCTGCACGGTCAGGGAAATCCGGTGCGTGCGCAGGCGTATAAACGGATACAGAACCTGCGCATACAGCAGTTCTGTCGGCAGCATCTCCAGCTTATCAATCTGGCCCTGACGCAGTATGTAGCCGACAACGACGGGCGGCTGCCGAACCTGGCGTCTCCCGCGAAGCTGCGCCAGCAGTTGGCTGCGTACCGTATCTCCGGCGGCAACCTGATCTGCCCCATCACGAACCAGGACTATCGGATCAATAAGCGCCTGGCCGGGAAGAAGCTCAAGGACGTTGCCGCACCCGAAAAGACGCTGATCCTGTGGAGCGCCAAGCCGCTCGCCGACGGCCACTACATGGCGCTGGTCGCCAATGGACAGACCCGCCGCCTGAGCGCGGGGGAACTCGCGAAGTATCGCAAATAACCTATCTTAGCACAAAGGGGAAACGCCCCGGATGAAGACCGACCTCCTGATCGCCCAGGCCGCCAACCTCCGCCCTATCACCGCCATCGCCAGCGACCTGGGCCTGACCTCTGCCGATCTCGAACTCTACGGCCCCACCAAGGCCAAAATCGCTTTCCCCGCTCTCCACCGCATCCTCAACGCTGACCGACCCGAAGGCAAAGTCGTCGTCGTGACCGCTATCACGCCGACCCCGGCGGGCGAGGGCAAGACGACCGTGACCATCGGGCTGGCGCAGGCGCTCTGCAAACTGGGAAAAAAGGCCATCTCGGCCACGCGCGAGCCTTCGATGGGGCCGGTCTTCGGCATGAAGGGCGGCGCGGCAGGCGGCGGCTACGCGCAGGTGCTGCCGATGGAGGACATCAATCTCCACTTCACCGGCGACATGCACGCTATCGGCGCGGCCCACAACCTGCTCGCCGCGATGACGGATAACCATCTCTATCAGGGCAACAAGCTCAGCCTCGATCCGCGCGCCATCGGACTCAAGCGCGTCGTGGACATGAACGACCGCGCCCTGCGGCAGATCGTCCTCGGGCTGGGCGGCAAGACGGGCGGCATCCCGCGCGAGGGCGGTTACTCTATCACAGTCGCCTCCGAGGTCATGGCGATCCTCTGCCTGAGCCTCAGCCTGCCGGAGTTGAAGGAGCGATTGGGCCGCATCCTCGTCGGGCAGACCTGGGACGGCACGCCCGTGACCGCCGCCGACCTGAAGGCCAACGGCGCGATGACCGCCATTCTGCGCGATGCGCTCAAGCCCAATCTGGTGCAGACGCTCGAAGGCACGCCCGCCCTGGTGCATGGCGGCCCGTTCGGCAACATCGCGCACGGATGCAGCAGCGTTCTCGCCACGAAGCTGGCGCGGCATCTGGGCGAGATCGTCGTGACGGAGGCCGGTTTCGGTTCCGATCTGGGCTTCGAGAAGTACTGCGACATCGTCGCGCCCACCGCCGGACTGCCTCCCGATGCGGCGGTTCTCGTCGCGACGGTACGCGCCCTGAAGATGCACGGCGGCGTCAGCAAGAAGCGGCTGGACGGGGAGAACGTGGCGGCGGTGGAGCGCGGCCTGTGCAATCTGGATCGGCACGCGGCCAACGTGGGGCAGACGGGCGTGCCGTTCGTCATCGCCCTCAACCATTTCGGCGGCGACTCGCCTGCGGAGATCGCGGCGGTGCTGAACCACTGCGAGGCGCAGGGCTGGCGCGCGGCGGTCTGCGATGTGTTCGCGCGGGGCGGCGAGGGTGGGTGCGAACTCGGCGCGGCGGTGCTGGAGGCGCTGCGCACGCCGGGCCATTTCCAGCCCAACTATGCGGCGGAGTGGCCGATCCTGGAGAAGCTGAACGCCATCGCTACGCGCGTCTACGGCGCGGATGGCGTGGAACTCTCCCCGGAAGCGGAGGCGCAGTTGAAGTGGCTGGAAGCGCACGGCCTGGGCCATCTGCGCGTCTGCGTCGCCAAGACACAGTACTCCTTTAGCGACGATCCGCATCGTCGCGGCGCTCCCTCCGGCTTCAAAATCCGTGTGCGCGCGTTGCAGCCGTCGGCAGGCGCGGGCTTTGTGGTCGCGCTGGCGGGCGATATCATGACCATGCCCGGCCTGCCTGAACATCCTGCCGCCGAATCCATAGACGTGGACGAGAACGGCCAGATCACCGGCCTGTTCTGAAGCCGGATATGGCACGTACCCGGCTCATTTGCCGAGGCGCTCTTTAGTGAGACGGGCGAGAAGCTGACGCGCGGCATCCTGGCGGGGGTCCAGGCGTAGCAGCCGTTTCAGTTGCAGGTAGGCCCGGTTTTTGTCGCCCTGCTGATAGAGCGACAGCGCCGTGTGCTGAATCTGCTCGATAGCGGCGGCGCGCAGGGCCAGCCGCTCGTCGAACAGCCCTTTGTGATAGGGTAGACTCTGTTGCAGCGTATCGAGCGCGGACAGCGCGGCCTCGAACTCGCCCTGCTGGTAGTGCGTGCGCGCCTTTTCCAGCCCCTCCGCAACCAGGCGCGATTCCAGATAGGCCAGCGTCTCGCTCCCGACCAGATGCTCCGGGTGCAGTTCCAGAAAGCGCAGCAGGAGGCGGCGCGCTTCTGCCAGATCGCCGCTCTGACGCAGCGCGTCAATCGTCTCCTGCGTCGGGAGCGGAATAGCCTCCTCGCCTGGCTGCCTGCCGAAGCGGGTCTCCAGGCAGAGCAGACGACCCTCTGTTAGCATCACCACAAGCCTGCGCGCGTTCGGCGACATGCCGATGCCGACCGGGGCCGTGTCGAAACGGTCTTCCCAGACAAGGCGGCCGTCGCGCCCGAAACAACTCAGCCGCGTCTGCATGTGGTCCCTGGAAAGCGCGGCAACCCAATCCCCCGTCGCGTCCATGGCGACGGCCTGCACCGGCAGACCGATCCAGCCGCGCCAGACCGGTTCCCCCCGGCGATCCAGCAGCAGCAGATGGCCCTGCTTCGTGCCGACCGCGCAGGCTCTTCCGTGGGCGGCGACGCTCAGGCAGGAGACGGTCTCCTGCTGCACATGCTGCCAGACGGCCCGCTTTGCCGGGTCGAAGGCCAGCAGAACGCCGTTGTCGGTCGCGATCACCAGCAGATCGCCGTCCTCCGCAATCGCCAGGCAGTTCACCGTCGCGGGCGTATGCCGGGTCCAGATCACGCTGCCGTCGCTGCGGCAGAAGGCGACCTCTTTCGCGCCCGACTTCATCTCCGTATAGGCGCAGCCGAAGAAGGCCCCGTTGCGCGCCAGCGCCAGATCGTGATAGCGTGCCTCGCGCGAGGGAAACAGCCGCGTCCGCTCGCCGCCCCGGAAGAGATAGAGGTGCATCACCGTCGCGCCGAGGATCAGATTTCCTTCGGGCGTCCCTTCGCACTTGCTCAGCTTTTCGACCGGCAGATCGCAGAGTCCGCTGGACTGGCCGTCCGCCGTAAACCGATGGAGGACATAGTCGGCGGTCTGCCCCTCCTCCGGGGCGGCGACCAGGCCGGAACCCTGCTCCGATAGGCTGTTGCCGACCAGGAGCGCGCTGCCGCGATAGCGC
Organism: Chthonomonadaceae bacterium; assembly: GCA_035651115.1. Lineage (GTDB taxonomy): Bacteria > Armatimonadota > Chthonomonadetes > Chthonomonadales > Chthonomonadaceae > DASRGL01. The sequence continues at coordinate 4,599 of DASRGL010000253.1, read as the reverse complement.
AGTTGCCAGAGCAGGCGGACCGGCTGCTCCCGCTGCTGCGCGAAGCGGGCCGAGCGCGCCCATTGCAGATCGAACACGTGCCGGTAGATGGGATTGCGCACCTGAAGACGGCCCTCCGCCGAGCGGACGATGCCCGCCAGATGCAGCGCCTCGATGCAGGGATCGAGCGCGTTGTCCGGGACGACTGCCCCTTCCCATACCTGCTCGTAGAGTTCCAGCAGGCGGGTGACATCGGTCTCGCTGCGCAGCAGGCGTTCGCGCACGAAGAGCAGGTTGTCGTCCTGCTCGCGGGAGCGCGGCGACAGGAACAGCTCCTCGCAGAGCCGATCCACGTCCCGCTGCGAGGAGGCGCTGAGGTCGTCGGCGAGCGCCTTGCAGAGGCGCTGGGTCAGATACGGATGCCCGCCCGTCCAGTAGAGCGCGCGTTCCAGTAGCAGATTCGTCAGGGGCTTGGGGCGGCGCAGCCCCTGCGCGAGCGGGGCCGCCTCCGCCGCCGTGAAGTCGCGCAGGAGGATGCTGCGCCCGATATTGAACGGCGTGATCCGCGCGTCGCGGATCAGGTCGGAGGGCGTCACCACCCCCAGCAGGCAGAAGGTCAGGCGGCGGTAGTCCGGCTCCTCGTTGCGGCGGTTGTAGCAGGCGCGCAGAGCGGCAAAGAACTCGTCCGTGCTGAAGGCGAGGCTGCGGACGAGGTCTATCTCGTCCAGGAAGAGGACGATAGGCGCGGCGATGTGGCGCAGCAGTCCCTCCTCGAGGACGCGCATCCAGCGTTCCAGCGGCGGGAGGGAACCGTTCGCGTGCCAGCAGTCGTCCAGTTCGTCCTCCACCCCCAACTGGCGTCCGAAGCGGTTGAGGATGCCCTTGTACCACTGCTCCAGCGTCAGGTTCTGGCCGAGGGCGCTCAGGTCGCAGGCTCCGACGCGCACGCCCGCCGCGCGCAGCCGCGCCGCCGTGCGGATCATGAGCGAGGATTTGCCCATCTGCCGCGAGGTGAGGATATAGCAGAACTCGCCCGCGAGCAGGCTGGTGTAGAGCTGGTCATCGGCCTGGCGCTGGATATAGGAGGGCGCATCGCCGGGCAGCGTGCCGCCCGCGACATAGAACGGCCTGGCAGCGTGGTTCATGGCAGACGGGCCTCCAGATAGCGCGCGTAGAGCAGACATCGGAAGGGCGCGTTTTGCGGCGAGTCGCCCACAATGATCCCGGCGCTGCGCAGGCGATAAAAGCTTTCCTGGGTCGGGCAGATGCCGCCTCGCAACAGTTCGCGGACGACCTGGCAGAGACCGGCATCCTGCGAGAGGGCCAGAAACATCCGCTGCAGGTGGTCGCCATAACAGCCTTCATCGTGCGCGGCCTGCGCCTCGAAGGTCGCATAGTCCATCGGAGCCGTGACCATCTCGTATAGGCCGCGCCGCACCAGGTAGGGATTGCCCGCGACCAGCCGGTAGAACGCTTCCAGTTCCTCGGGCCGGCTTAGGGGCGAGCCGTGACGGCCGTTGAGTTCCTCCACCTGCTCGCGCGTGAAGTCTTCCAGCAGGAGGCGCGTGCCGACATTGAAGGGGGACTGGTTCAGGTCGGCGATAAAGAGATGGGCCTCCGTCGCGTAGGCGATGGCGAGCGTCAGGCGCGTCCAGGGGCCGCCCGGATCGAGCGCGCGTTCGTTGTGCCAGGAGCGGAACAGGGCGAAGACATCGTCGCTGAAGGGGCGCAGGAACAGGCGGTCTACCTCGTCCAGCGCCCAGACGATGGGAGCCGAAGCGCGTTCCAGCACCTCGCGCCGCAGATACCGCTCGAAGTTCTCGTTCGCGCCGCGCGTGTCGCTCCAGGCGTCCTGCGGCGACCGCTTCAGATCGAGTTGATCGGCCACGTTCTGCGCCAGCGCCAGATAGAACGCCTCCGGCGACTCCCAGTGCGCGCGGCTCATCTTCTGGAGGTCGGTCACGAGGACCGCCGCGCCGGTCTCGCGCGCCTGCTGGATGCCCCGCGCCAGCAGCGAGGTCTTGCCCGCCTGGCGGGGGCCTTTCACCAGCACGAGGCTGTCGCGCCGGGCGATGGCGGACTGGAACAGGCTGTCGGCAGGCCGGACGATATAGTAGGGCGAGTGGAGCGGCACGGCCCCGCCGACCGGCTCCAGAGTCGCTTCGTCGGCGGGAAAGTCCGCCGTGCCGGAGGTCGGCCTCTGCTGCAACTGGAGATAGCGCCGGGTCATCTCGGCGGGCGGCGTGAGATTGTATTTCTGCTGGAAGAGATCGCGGCAGCGTTCGTAGAGGTTCAGGGCGGCGACGCGCTCGCCACACTGGAGCAGCGCGTTCATCAGGTCGGCCCAGGCCCATTCTTCCGCCGGGTTGGCGGCGATATAGGGCCGCAGGCACTCGATGACGAGCCGGGGATCGCCCCCGGCCAGCCCGGTCTTTGCCAGCGTGCGCAGCGCCTCCAGGTATCTGCCGCGCCGCTTCTCCCTGGCCCGAAGCACCCAGTGCTGATCCTGAACCCGGCGCTCCTCCCAGCCGTGCAGCAGCGGCCCGCGATAGAGCGCGATGGCCTGCTTCAAGGAGGCGGTATCGCCCTGCGCCATCGCCGCGTCGAAGGCGATCACGTCCACATCCAGCCCGGTCGCATCCAACAGCAGCCCGCCTCTGGCAGCCTGCAGGCGCCGTCCGTCTTCCTCCAGAACCTGGCGCAGGTGCGAGACGCTCTGCCGCAGGCTGTCCAGGCTGCCCGTCTCCGGCCAGAGGGCCGAAGCCAGCGCCGTGTTCTGCACCGTAAAACCATGGTTGAGCAGGAGCAGCGCCAGCAGGCGCTCTCCTTCGCGAGTCTGCAAACCAGTCAGCAGAACCCCGTTCCGGCTGGCCTCGAACGGCCCGAAGAGTCGGATCGTCAGCCCGGAACCCGGTCTTTCTTGCATCGCCAAGCTTCTCCTGAATCCAGGGGTATGTCTCTCTTCCGTCACAGAATTCTCCGTTACCCCGGTCGTTTTCCTCTCTCATCACGCAACGGTCATGCCCGAGTTCTCCCCGATCCGGTATCCTGGCAGGGACTTCTCGCAGCCTTTCCAGGGCGCGGCTCCGCAGGCCAACGCCTGCCCTGCGGGTCACGTCTTCTCTGTCGAGCCTTGTCCACTCGTGAACGCCTGAGCGCCTCAAACACCAGGCTCAGGACTTTTCGGGACGAGATTTTTTCCGGGGCCGCTATCTTTTTCGCTGGCTGCCGCATCTGTAAAATAGCGGCGCAAGCTGCCACCCGAAGGTTCTCGGCAAGAGTCTGGTGTTTGGGGCCGCAGATCGCTGCGCAGTGACGCAGCGGCATATCTATCGCCCGGACGGTGACCGTTCCGGGCAGTATCGGGGTTGAGAGAATGACAGCGCGCTTCTCCGGCTGCGCGCTCATCTGTTCTCCTTCTTTTTTGGGGCAAGACAGGGAGCTAAAAAATGAGACGCCTGACTATCCGGCTGTGCGGGCTTCTGCCTGCGCTCAGCCTGGCGCTGTTCGCCTGGCTGCATCAAACGGTTCCGTCCTACGACCTGATCGAATCGAGCGTGGACAGGAACGCCCTCGCCGCGAACCGAACCGCGCCTGCGCACGACGCGCCTTCCAGAACTTCTGCCGCAACGCCTGCCGTCCGACCGGGCGGCTATGCGCCTCGCTACCCGCGCTATGTCACCGCGAACGGCCTGGCGGCCTGGTCGGAGTATCGCGAGCGGGGCGCGCGAAGCTGTATTCGCGCCTTCCTGTACCGAGAGGGCCATACGCTAGACCTGGGGACGCTGGGAGGCCGAAGCTGCGTCGTCACGGGACTTAACGCCGCCGGGCATGTCATCGGCTGGTCGCACACGCCGGAAGGAGAGCAGCACGCCTTTCTGTGGCGCGACGGCCAGAGGCTCGATCTCGGCACGCTCCCCGGCGGCAGAGTGAGCTATGCGTATGCCCTCAACGACCGGGATGAGGTGGTCGGGCAGGCCGACACGGAGACGGAAGAGATTCATGCCTTTCTCTGGCGTGAGGGACAGATGCGCGACCTGGGGCTGCTGCCGCGCGGCCGGGAGAGCAGCGCCTGCGCGCTGAACAGCCAGGGGCAGGTGGTGGGGCGGGTTATCACGGAGAGCGGAGCCTATCATGCCGTCGTGTGGAACGAGGGTCAGATCGCCGACCTGAACTATCTCGTGCCGTTTCAGAAGGGCCTGACGCTGGAGCAGGCTCTCTCCATTGACGAACAGGGGCGTATTCGCGTCAAGGGAACCCGCCAGCGCCAGGAGCGAATGTTTCTGCTTTCACCGCGCTAAAGTCTCCTGTTAGAAGCGATAATACGGTGTTCCGCCCCTGCTCCGGTCTTCAACAGAGGGCCGGAAAACCGGGGAACAAGTCCGTTAGCCTCTCCGTCTCATGTGCAAATATCCGGCTGTCGGATATGCACAAGCGATGCGCTCCGGCGAAGCAGCCAGGTATTTGCCAACGTGAAGCGACCAGCAAAGGTCGAAGGAGAAACCCAAGATGGCGAACCTGATTACCGGACTGTTCGACACCGAGCAGGCGGCGGAAAACGCGGTGTCTCAGCTCAAGCAGCTGGGCTATACCGAAAACGAGATCAGCATCATCATGAAG
>DASRGL010000252.1:0-16540 GCA_035651115.1 Chthonomonadaceae bacterium | reverse complement strand
CCAGACATAGCGGTAGGTCTCCTCGCCTTCGCCAAGCATCCGCTCCACCACATCATACCAGCCGCCGCGCTGTTTGTCCATCGCGACCTGCGGCATGGTGTGCGCGATATGCTCGGCCAGGGAGCGATAGCCCTTGTCCGGGCGGGCATGGTAGGCGCGCATCAGGTTCCAGGCGATCTTGAGGTTGTGGCCCGCGACCGCCCGATCCTGCTGCCATCCCCAGGTCTTGTCCGCCGACCAGTCCTCGAAGAACCGCTCCTGCACGAACGGGCTGCCGTCCTGCGCCGGGAACCGCTCGGTGATGGTGTCGGCGGTGTAGGCCAGGAAGTCCTCGTACCGCTTCTCGCCCGTCGCCAGCAGCAGGTTGATGAGATAGGCGGGCGCATGATCGCCGACCGAGTTCCAGTTCTTCCTGGCGCGGTTGCGGCCCAGCTTCTCGCTCTTCGGATCGAACGTCTCCGGGTCAATGTGCGAGTAGTAGCCACCGTAGGCGCTCGTGTCGAGGTAGTGCTTGTTGAACAGGTTGATGGTCAGTTCGATGTCGCGCAGTATCGTCGGGTCGCCGGTGATGCGGTAGGTCTGCGTCGGCCCGGCGATGGCATAGATCTGCTCGTAGGTCGGGATCGCGCCGTAGTCGTCGCCGAACTGCGAGGCCAGATACTCGTTGAGGACCTTGCCGTTGTCGTCCACGTCCACCGCGTGCAGCCAGTAGACAAGGCCCGCGCGGTCGCGCTTCGCCATCACGTTCTGAAGGTACTTCGTGCCTTTGTCGGCGGCCTCCAGGAAGCGGTCTTCGCCGGTCAGCAGGTAGGCGGTCGCGAAGCCGTAGACGGTGCGGGAGATGGTATCGGTCTCCTGCCGCTCATCGTCCAGAAGCGGATGCTCGTTCGCGAAGCCGAACACGGTGCGGGAGCGCACGACACTGTCTTTGCGCACGTCGCCGCCCTTGTCGCCGTTCAGGAAGAGCCGGGTGCGGTAGTTCTTGAAGTCTATCGGCCCGCCCTCGAACTGCGCATTCAGGTAGAAGTCGCCGATGGAGCGCACCTGATTCGCCCACCAGTCCGGCTGCTCGAAGAAGTATTTGCCGACCTCGTCGCCGGGGAAGACCAGATGCTTGGCCTCGAACTTATGGCAGCCGCCCTCCGGGTAGTAGGTTCCGTAGGCAAACAGGAAGCGGCCCGGTTGCAGCAGCGCCGGAATCGGCTTGCCGGGGTCTTTGTACGGCTCTTCCAGGTTGCGGACCAGTTCCGCATACGTGGCGGCGGTCAGCAGGCAGTGGTACTCCCGGTCGTCGGAGGTCTTCAACGTGAAGAGGTTGGTCTTCTCGTCGAAGGCCGTCACATACCCGGCGATGGTGTCGGAAAAGGTGAAGTTGATCTCGTTCATTTACTGTTTCCTCTTGGAACTGCGGTTGGTTGTCTTGGCGTCGCGCGAAATCAGGACGACGACGCTTCTCCCGCTCACGCGGTAGGTGTCGCCGGAGACAGGGGCTTCCTTCCCCGGCGCGGTGATGTCTTTTGGCGAGGGCAGAGAGGTGTCTATCGCCCGCGCCCAGGTGCGCCCCACAAGCGGCGGAATCTCGAATTCGAGGTCTTCCCAGCTCATATTGAGCAGGATGTGCAGGTCGGCCTCTTCCAGGCAGCCGCCCAGCGTGAAGGCCAGCACGCGGCACTCCGGGTTGTCCCAGCCGGGGCCGTTCAACTTGCAGCCGTGCCAGGCGATGTCCGGCAGGCCGCGCCCGTTCGTCTCGCCCGTGAAGAAGCGGCCCCGGCACAGGCTCGGATGGCGCTTGCGGAAGGCGATCATCTCCCGGAAGAAGCGGAGTTGATCGGCATTCGTCTCTGTCAGCGACCAGTCGAGCCAACTGATCTCGTTGTCCTGGCAGTAGGCGTTGTTGTTGCCCTGCTGCGTGCGTCCTATCTCGTCGCCCATGTTGAGCATCGGCACGCCCTGCGACAGCATGAGGAGCGCGCAGAAGTTTTTCATCTGCCGACGGCGCAGCGCGAGAACCTGCGGGTCGTCCGTCGGCCCCTCCGCGCCGCAGTTCCAGCTATCGTTGGCATCAATGCCGTCGCGGTTCCCCTCGCCGTTGCCCTCGTTGTGCTTCTGGTTGTAGGCGACCAGGTCGTGCAGGGTGAAGCCGTCGTGGCAGGAGATGAAGTTGACGCTGTTGATGGGCAGGTGGCCGTTCGCCTGATAGAGATCGGCGCTTCCGGCCAGCCGCGAGGCGACCTGACCGACCAGGCCGGGATCGCCCTTGACGAAGCGGCGCATCGTGTCGCGGTACTTGCCGTTCCACTCGGCCCAGCGATAGCCGGGGAAGTAGCCGATCTGATAGAGACCGGCGGCGTCCCAGGCTTCCGCGATGATCTTCGTGTCGGCCAGCGTCTCGGAAAGCTCGATGTTCCAGACGACGGGCGGGTGCGCCATCGGCGTGCCGTCTTCGCCGCGCGAGAGAATGGAGCCTTCGTCGAAGCGGAAGCCGTCCACATGCAGTTCGCGCGCCCAGAACTCCAGGCACTCCACGATGAACTTCTCGGCGATGGGATGGTTGCAGTTGACCGTGTTGCCGCAGCCGGTGTAGTCCATATAGTACTGCTTGTCGTTGCAGACCAGATGGTAGTAGAGACTGTTGTCGAAGCCGCGCCAGCAGAAGGTCGGGCCTTGATGGTTGCCCTCGCTGGTGTGGTTGAAGACCACATCGAGAATAACCTCGATTCCGGCCTTGTGCAGCGCCTTGACCATATCGCGGAACTCGTTGATATGGCTGCCTTCGTGCGGCGAGACGCAGTAGCCGCTCTCCGGCGCGAAGAACCCGACCGTGCTGTAGCCCCAGTAGTTGGTGAGCGGCTGCCCGGTGATCGGGTTCGTGCCGCCGACCTCGCACTGATCGAACTCGCAGACGGGCAGCAGTTCGACCGCTGTGACGCCGAGCGACTTGAGATAGGGAATCTTCTCGATGACCCCGGCGAACGTTCCCGGATGCTTGACGCCGGAAGTCGGGGACTTGGTGAACCCGCCGACGTGCATCTCGTAGATGACCGTGTCCCGCATCGGGCGGTGGATGGGCCGGTCGCCCTCCCAGTCGTAATCGGAGAGGTCGCAGACGACGCTGCGCATGGAGGTCGCCAGGTTATCGCCGTCGCCGCAGGCGTCGCCGCGCATCCAGAGAGCGGTGGTGTTGCCTCGCGCATAGGGGTCTATCAGCACCTTGTTCTTCTGGAAGCGGTGGCCCTGCGCGGGATCGAACGGGCCGTCCACGCGGTAGGCGTAGTGCGCGCCCGCCTTCAGGCCGCGCACATAGCAGTGCCAGAAATGGAACGTCTTGTTGCGCACCGGGTCGAGCCGGATGATCTGCGACGGCTCCAGGTCGTCGTGGGCGTCGAAGAGCAGCAGTTCGACGGCGGTAGCGTTCTGCGAGAAGACGGAGAAGTTGACTCCGTTCGCATCTACGGTCGCGCCGAGCGGGTGGGGACTGCCCGCATCCACGAGATAGACTCCGGCGGCCTGCTGCGCGCGTCCGGGCGGCTGCGGCGCGGACGTCTCCACACGCCCCAGCTTCCGGGCCGTACTCTGTGATCTCATCTCCCGGCTCCTTCCATCGCGGGCGGGTTCTCCTGATCCTGGAAGCCCTGGCTGACCTCGACGATGTTGCCGTCCGGGTCGGTCATCCAGACGGTGCGCCAGCCGGGGATGAAGGCGTCGAAGCTGAGCGGGCCGAGCGTGATCTTCGCGGCGCTGCCCATCTCCGCGATTTTGGCGTCTACGTCGTCCACCTGAAAGGCGAGATGGCGCACGCCCGTATACGCCGGGCCGTCCTTCTCCGGGCAGGGGCCGGGAGCCGCGCCTTTCGCCGCGAACAGTTCCAGGCAGACCGCGCCGCAGCGCAGAAAGACGATCTGCTCCTCCCCGACCGGGATGACCCGCGCCCGGTGGAACCCGAAGTGCTGCGTATAGAAGCGCTCGGTCGCCATCGGGTCTTTGCAGTTCAGCGCGATATGCGCAAAGCTCAAAGCCATTCTTGTTCTTCCTCGTCTCTTCCGGCGGGCCGCAAGCGGCCCGCCGGAAAGTCTAAGCGGCCTTTGCGAGACCGGAGTCCGCCGCCTCGTAGAGCAGTTCGATGATCTTGCGGGCGAACTGATGGCAGTGGCCGCCGGTGCGCGCCGTGACCAGATCGCCATCCACGACCACGTCCTCGTCCACATAGATCGCGCCCATGTTCTTCACGTCGCCGAGCAGGTTGTTGTGCGCCACCACACGCCGCCCGCGCACCAGTTCCGGCGCGGGAGCCACCAGCCACATGCCGTGACAGATGATGCCCTTGAGGATGCTCTTCTCTGCGAAGGCGCGCTTCAGGAACTCGGTCGCCGGGGGCAGCCTGGTGATGTCCTCCGTGTAGCGCAGGCGATCCGCCACGATGCCGGACGGCACGATGATGGCGGCATACTCGCGCAACTGCGCGTCGCTGACGCCCTCGAACGTCTCCTCGATGTCGTCGAACGGCACATGGTACTCATGGCCCTTGAACGGCAGGCTGTCCTGCCCCCACAGCCGCGTCAGGAAGTGCAGTTCGATGCCCTCCTCGCGGAAGCGGTGCTGATAGTAGTGTATCTCCGGCTCATAGAAGTCGCTCTCGATCAGCACGGCGACTTTCTTGCCCTGTAGTTTCATTGCATTGGTTCCTTGTTCCAAACCGGATAAACGGCGGTTGAAACCGCACCTGCAAAGGCACGAAGTCCGCCTTCGCGGACTGGGTTTTGAGTCGGCGCAGGCCGACTTCGTGCTTTGGCAGCCGCGAATTCATTCGCCGGGCAGAAAACCCTGTTGCGCGCTGGAGACGGGCCTAATCTATCCCATGCGCGGCCTTGAGCATGTCGGCGGCTTTCTCGCCGATAGCGAGAATGGCCGCATGGCAGTTGCCCGACGGCACGAACGGCATCACGCTGGCATCGGCCACGCGCAGGTTCTCTACGCCGTAGACGCGCAGTTCCGGGTCTACGACGGCCATCGCGTCCAGGCCCATCTTGCACGAACCAGCCTGATGATGATAGGAGTCCGCGCTCTTGCGGACGAAGGCGCGCATCTCCGCGTCCGTCTTCACGTCCGGGCCGGGCATCAACTCCTGCTTGATCCAGGGCGAGAACGCCTTCGTGGAGAAGATGTCGCGCGCGATCCAGGCGGCCTGCGTCAGCCGGTCGAGGTCGGACTGCGCGCTCAGATAGTTCGGGTTGACCAGAGGCTTGGCGAGCGGGTCTCTGTCCGCCAGCCGTATCCAGCCGCGCGACAGGGGCCGCACCACGCCCGGCAGAATGCTGACCGAGTTCGGATGGCCCTGCCCGACGATAATATTCCAGGGGACATGCACGAAGCCGATCTGAAGGTCCGGGCCGATCCAACCCGGCGACGACTTGCAGAACAGCGCGGCCTCGGAAAGGTTCTGGTTGGGCGGCGGAACCGTCTGCTTCGCCTCGCAGATCAGCCCGGTCAGGACGTGATTGTGGAAGTTCTCGCCGACGCCCGGCACTGCGGCGCGCACGGGAATATCGAACGGCTTCAACTGCTCCGGGCTGCCGATGCCGGAGAGCAGCAGCAGCTTCGGCGACTCGATGGCCCCACAGCAGACGATCACTTCGCCGGTGGCGCGGGCCTGCTTGAGCGCGCCGCCCTGCACATACTCCACGCCGACGCATTTGGAACCCTCGAACAGCAGGCGGGTAGCCTGCGCGCCGGTCTCCAGCGTCAGGTTCGGGCGAGAGAGCGCCGGATGCAGATAGCCCTCGTAGGCGCTGTGCCGCTTGCCGTCCTTCACATTGATGTGATGCCAGCCTGCGCCCTCCATCTGCGGCCCGTTGAAGTCTTCCGTCGCCGGATAGCCGAGTTCCAGGCAGGCGTCAATAAACGCCTGGGAGGTCGGGTTCGGGCCGTGCAGCCCGGCGTTCGTCACCGGGATCGGGCCGCCGCGCCCCGCCGTCGGGTTTGTGCAGTCCTCCTGGTCTTCCAGCCTGCGGAAGTAGGGGAGCAGGTCGCCGAACGACCAGCCCGGCGCGCCGTTGTAGGCCCAGTTATCGAAGTCCGAGGCGTGTCCCCGGATGTGCATCATGATATAGAGGTTGCTGCTGCCGCCGGGTATCTTGCCGCGCGGCTCGTAGGTGGCGCGTCCGTCCAGAGCGGGCTGCGGCGTGCTGTTATAGCCCCAGTCCGCCTCGGAGCCGAGCAGCGTGTACCAGAGGGCCGGGACTTTGACGTTCTCAGGCCGCTCCGCCCCGCCCGCTTCCAGCGCCAGCACGCGGACGCCCGCGCTCTCGGTGAGCCGGTTGGCAAGCACGGAGCCTGCGGAGCCGGAACCGACGAGGATGAAATCGAACTCGTTCATGGCTGTCCTCCTGCGCGGGCCGCTAGGCCGCCGCGTCCAGGCGCTGGTTCACGAAGGGCGCGAACGGCACGGTGTCGTGGAAGTTCGCCATATAGACAATCTTGCCGTTCTCCAGGCGGAAGTAGTTGGCGACTTCGGCCTCGATAGGCACGCCTGCGGCGTTGGCGGCGGAGATATGCGAGACGACGCACGCCTCGCTGCCGCTGACCACGATGTGTTTCGGCGTGTTGGTGAACCGGGCGTAGCCGCGCTTCATCGCGCCGATAGCCCCGCGCAGCACGCCGATTCCCTCGACATGGCCCGCCAACTGCTCGTCAATGACGACATTGGCATCGAAGAGGGTCAGCCAGGTGTCCCAGTCGCCTCGATTGACGCTGGCGTAGTAGGTCTCGATCACAGTCCTTGTGTCCATGCTTGCTCCTTTTTTGCCCTCACCCCAGGAACCTCCCCCAACCCCCTCCTTCGTAAGGAGGGGGCGCAGGCATTTGTTCTCCCTCCCCTTACGAAGGGGAGGGCCGGGGTGGGGTCTGCTATGCGGCCTGAAACAGGCGCGCATGATCCTCCGCAAACTGCTGGAAAGTTATCGGCGTCTTGCCCCCGACGCGCGACACGGTGTCCGTCACGCAGTCGGCAGCGCCGTCGCGATAGGCGGCGTATAGCTCGTTGAGTCCGTCGGCCATCCACTCCGGCACGCCCGCCTGCATCAGCGAACTTTTGTACTGCTCTGGCGTCACGGCGATGTAGGCGACGGGCCTGTCGGTGGCCTTGCCGAACCGCTCCGCGATCTCCGCATGGGTCAGGGCTTCCGGCCCGGTGATGTCGTAGGCTTTGCCCTCGTGTCCCGGTTCCGTCAGCGCCCTGAACGCAACGGCGGCGATGTCGCGCACATCTACGAAGTTGGCGCGCGCCTCCGCCATCGGCGCATAGAGCGCGCCCTGAGCGACGGTCGCGGCGGAACTGAGAAAGTTCTGCATGAAACTGGTCGGCCTCAAGTGCGTGTAGGCCAGCCCGGAGGCTTCCAGGTTCCGCTCGATCTCGCCGTGCTGCCGGAAGATGCCCACCGAAGAATTAGCATCGGCGCTCATGCCTGAAAACTTTACTATATGTTGCACGCCCGCCCGCTTTGCCGCCGAAATAAAACCGGTCTGCATCCCGACCTGATCGGGCGCGTAGGGCGTCAGCAGGAACGCTTTCTCGATGCCGCGCAGCGCGGGTCGCAGACTCTCCGGCTGCGTCAGGTCGCCCTCGACCTTCTCGATGCCGGGCCAGTTCAGATCGGCGGCTTTGGCCTTATCCCGGACGAGCGCCCGCGCAGGAATGCCCGCCTCCGCCAGCAGGCGTACAACCTCTTTACCGTTGTTTCCGGTCGCGCCGGTAATCAGAATCATGCTTTTGTCTCCTTATAGCCCCCCTCCCTGGCCCTCCCCCCAAGAACAGAGGGAGGGGAGCTATAGCACAGGTTTGTACGTTGGTTTGTCCTTCTGAGCGGAGCGAAGAATCTCAAAAGCAGAGATGTTTCGCTGCGCTCAACATGACAGAAAACCGAGACGCCCACGCACTGAATGTTCCCTCCCCCTGTTCTTGGGGGGAGGGCCAGGGAGGGGGGCTACCCTCTCAACACCAGCCCTTCGAGCGTGATATGGTACTCCTGCGCCGCAGCGTCGTAGCGGACGCTGTACTGCGTCGGATAGTAGCCGGGGCGCGGATAGGTGGCGGGCTGCTTGACCGCCGCCGTGAAACTCGCCCGCGAATCCAGGAACGCCTTCGTCACCATCGGCTCCACGAACACCATCTGGCCGTTGTAGAAGCCGTAGATGAACGTCACCGTGAACGGCTGGCCGTGAAACTCCGGCGCGGTCGGGTCTATCCAGTGCGTTCCCTGCGTCGGAACCGGGTCGGTCGTCGGCACGTAGTCGGTCGGAATCGCGGAGGCGGGCGGGGCCAGCAGCGCGATGTCCCGGTCGGCTCCGACGGCGGTGATGGCGTTCCGCTGCGCCTGGCTGATCTGGTAGAAGTGGACATCGAAGTGCGGCACGTCGTAGACGCCCGGCGGCGGATGGCCCTGCGGGTTCCAGTCCAGCCCGACGTGGTCAAAGCCGCTCCCTGCCGCCTGCGGCGGCAGGGCGAGGATATACTCCGTGTCCGTGTTCGGCAGATTGGTCAGGGCGGCAGCCGTGAGGCGGACACCGAGCGCGGCGGGTTTGGCCGCGTTGTCCAGCGTCACGAAGACCGTCCCCACGCCGTTGCCGACCGCGACCGATCCTGCGAAGTAGGTCCCGCCAGGCGGCAGGCCGAAAGACCCGCCGCTCCCGCATCCGGCGAGCAGCGACGCGCCCAGCGCCGTTCCCGCCAGGCCCAGAAATTCCCGCCTGCTAAGCGCGCCTGTCGAAACCCCACCCCCGCCCTCCCCTTCGTAAGGGGAGGGAGCCGTTCCCCTCCTTACGAAGGAGGGGGTTGGAGAGGTTGTATGAGGCGTTCTAAGGCTCTTCTCATTGCGCATGGTCACCGTCATTCCTCCCCTCCTAGAAGCGGCCATTGAGACCTATCACGAAGTCCCGGAACGAAAGGTCGTAGCCGGGCGAGTTGATGCCGCCCGCCTTGACATAGAGTTCCAGCGTGTTCGTGAGGTTATAGTTCAGGAACGTGAAGATCGCCGTCGCCGGATCGTGTTGGGCAAAGCCGTTCCCACGCACCTTCGCGAACGGGATCGCTCCGACGATTCCGTACTTGAGCCGCCGGGTCAGGTTGACATAGTCGAAGGCGAGCGAGAGGCTCTGCACGTTCTGCGGCGCATAGTAGAAGGCTGAGAAGTTGTCGGTATTGTCGTAGGTGTGCGCCAGTCCGACACGGAAGACGGGCATGGGCCGATGCGCGCGGGGCAGCATCCGATACATGACCTGGGACCGCAGGATGTTGCGATGATTGCCGTCCGAGTAGTCGAAGTTGGCGTAGTAGCCGGTAAAGTCCCAGCGCGACGCCAGCGGATGGTCTATGCTCAGGCTCCACTCGTCAAACGTCAGCCCGCCGACGAGCGCATAGAAGGACTCCGGCGCAAAGAACTCGTTCTTATCGCTTTGCAGGAAGGAGTCGCGTTTGGCCGCCGTCAGCGTGTAGCGCCTGCGGGACGGCTCCGGCGTGTAGGTGAATTTCAGGTCGTACAGGAACCGATCCGGCGCGCCTTCATAGAAGACCTGGCTGAGAAAGAAATAGCCCTCGAAGGTCTTGTAGTAGGGTTGCAGCAGCAGGTTGAGCGTCTGCTTGGAGAAGGCCCGGTCGTCGAGGAAGTTCTGGATCGGCCCCAGCGGGTTTTTCAGGTTGGCGCTCTTGTTGTCGTTCTTGTAGTAGCCGGTTCCGGCAGTCAGCGTGATGTTGCCGTAGGGCGTGCGGAAGGTCGGGCCGCCGCCCCAGGCGAACAGCTCGACATCGTGCGAGTCGTAGTAGCCGTGCGCCAGCAGAGTCATGGTAGGCCGCTGGGCGAACTTCGCGTCGCGCAGGCCCGCCAGCGCCGCCGGGTTCTTCGGGTCCATGTGCAGGATGCCCTGATAGATCTTCTCGGCGTCGTAAGGGCGGTCTATGGTGATCAGGAAGTCGGCGATGCCGAGCAGCGCCGGAACGGGCGGAGGGCCGCCGCCTGGAGGCCCGCCCGAGGGCGGCCCGCTTGGCGGCGTCTGCGGCGGATTGGCGTGCGGAACGGCAGGCGGAACCTGTTTCGTCTCGGTCGCGCTCACCGGCATCTGCGCTCGCGCGGAGCCTGCCAGCAAGAGAGCGGCAGCCAGGCAGGACAGCAAGGTGCGCGGCCTTAAAAGGCCGGTCTGGAGATGCAAAGCCTGCCTGCGCAGGCTGGAGTCCGCGCAGGCGGACTTTGCAATTTCAGACCGGGGTTTCAACCCTGTGTTAAATGAGGCTAAGGCCCCATTTCTAACGTTTCTGTTTCTCATCGCGCGACCATCCCTTCCAGCGAGAAGGTGTACTCGCGCGTGTTCGCGTCGAAATGGATGCGATAGCGGGTCGGATAGTAGGCCGATTTCGGAACCGCGTGCGGCAGCGGGATCGGGAAACTCGCGTCCTGCGTGGCCTGAATATAGGGAAACGTCAACGGGATCTCCAGGAAGTCTACTTTGCCGTTGTAGTAGCCGTAGAACAGGGTCGTCGTATACGGCTCCTCATGGTTCAGCACCGGCGTAAAGGTGGACACATCGAAGTAGCGCGTGCCGTAGCGCGGTTCGGCATAGAACTCATCCACCGGCGGGATCGGCGCGAAGCCGAGAGGAATATCCTCGGCGCGCGGCGCTTTCAGCACTTTCGCCAGGTCGTCTCCTGCCGCCGTGATCTGATCCCGTTCCTGCTGCGTGATGAGGAAGGGGATGAAGTCGAAGTGCTGCACCTCGAATAGATCGGCGGGGTCGTGGCCGTGACTCCAGTAGCGCAGTTCGATGTGATCGAAGGCGGTCGTGGACGCCTGCGCGGGCAGAGGAAACTCGAACAGGGTCTTCACGGCGGGCGGCAGGCCGGTCAGAGCGGCCTCGGTCAGCGTGATGCCGACGGCGGTCGGACGCCCGTTCGCGTCTACCGTCACGAAGGTGGTGGCGGTTCCGTTGCCCATTGCCACAGGCGCGCTGCGGAAGGTTCCGGGCGTGCCGAGGGGCAGGCTGACGCCGCCCCCGCCGCAGCCGGTCAGCGCCATCCCCACCAGGCCGCAAAGCGCAATGGGGAGGGCGTGCAGAAGGGTCTTGCGAGTGGAGAGAGACATCGTTGTTCAGGCCGCCTTCGGAATGACGTTGAGCTGCTGCAACAGACCCAGGTCGTTTTCGTTGACCCATATCTCGGCGATCTGGCCGTCGCGGAAGCGGAAGATGTCTATGCCCTGATCTTTGATGTGGTTGCCGCTCGGCGGCGCGCCCAGGAATGGCCCTTTGTGCGTCCCCGTGATGATCCAGCGAATGGCGACCTTGTCGCCGTCGGCCATCTCGCGGTCAATGGCGAACTGAAGGTCGGGGAACGCATTGCGCAGCCCGGTGACGAACTGCTTCATGCCCTCGTGTCCATGCACGGGTTCGGGCAGCGTGGGGATGCGGAAGGCGAAATCGGGGGCCATCAGTTCGGGAATCAGTTCCAGCCTGCCCTGGTTCATCAGTTCGTGGAAGTAGCGGCGGGCGAGCGCCTTGTTCTGCTCCGGCGTGGTGGCGGGTTTCGGGGCGGGCGGCGCGGGCAGGACTCCGATCTGCATCAGCAGGCCGAGCGTGTCTTCATTTGCCAGCGACTCGACGATCTTGCCGTCCACGATCCGCAGCCAGCTCATGCCGTCAATCTTGAAGGCTTTGCCGGTGGCGGGAATGTCGCCCATGACGGTGTGCAGCTTGCCGCCGGTGTGCGTTCCCTGGCCCGTCCAGTGGCCGACGACGGTATCGCCCTCGACCAGCAGGTGTTCGACGCTCAGATGCACGTCGGGGAACGCGCCGCGCAGCATGGTGACCAACTGCTTGAAGCCTTCCGGCCCCCGGAACGGCTCCGGGTGGGTCGGGATGGTGAACAGGAAGTCCGGGGACATCAACTCGTCAATCGTCGCGAGGTTGCCCTGGTTCATGATCTCGTTGTAGTAGCGCAGGGCGATCTGTCGGTTCTGCTCTTCAAGGCTCATCGGGATTCTCTCCTGGGAATAAGTTTAGCGGCATCAGATTGTCTGAACCAGGATTGATGGGATTATAGGATAGACTAGGATTTCGCTATGGCCCAATCATAGTCAATCTCATAATCATTCTAATCATGGTTCAGACATCTTTTTGCCAGGTCTATAGCATTGCGAAGCCTGGCGCGTACTCGAACGGCTTGACGGTGGCGTTATAATAGGTGATCTCCAGGCCGTAGGCGTTCTTGTTCGAGGGGCGGATGCGCCAGCGTTGGGTCGCATTCATCGAGACGCGCTTGCTCTTGGCGGCAGGCGGCTCGAACCAGCTGGCCTGCCAGCCCACTACAATGTCGGCGACCGCCTCCTCGCCACTGATCTGAATCTCCACGCTCTGCACGTTATGGTTCTCGTCGAAGAAGAGGTGCGTGACGCGGTCGTACCAGGTTTTGAAGCTGGTAAAGTCGCAAATCTTGCCGTCCGGGAACTGCATGTCCAGGCACTCATCCGAGAGGAAGCGATAGCACTCCTCGACAGGGGCATGGACATCCAGCGCGGCGTACCAGGCGGCGACGAACTTCCGAATGTTTTCCGGGGTCAATGCGTTGGATTGGCTCACGAGATTTCTCCTATTGTCCACACGTGTTGCCGACGCGATCCGGGTGCGTGTCGCCTTCCAGGACCAGGTCTATCAGGAAGGGGCCGGGATGCGCCAGCGCCTGCTGGATCGCGGGCTGAATCTCCTCCGGCTTCTCCACACGCACGGCCTGCACGCCCATCGCGCGGGCCATCTCATCAAAGCGGATCGCCGGGCGGGACAGGTCGAAGCTGAGCGGGAAGTCGTGCTTCGGCAGGCTCCGCTCCTTCCAGTAGGCGTCAATGTTGAGTTGCAGCAGGCGATAGGAGGCGTTGTTGCAGATGACGAACTTGGCCGCGACGTTATGCCGCGCCGCCGTCCAGAGCGCCTGAATGGTGTACATGCTGCCGCCGTCGCCGGTGAACCCGAAGACGGTCTTGTCCGGGTGAGCCAGCTTCGCGCCGACGGCTCCGGGAATGCCGATGCCGAGCGAGCCGCCGCGCGTCAGAAAATACTGCCCGGTCGCGGTCGGCGGCCAGTAGCGGGAGATGGCCGGGGAGTTGGTCAGCGCCTCGTCGAAGAGAAGGGCGTCCTGCGGCAGCGCGGGAGCGAGTTCCTCCATGAAGCGGGCCATCGCCAGGGGAACGGCGTCGCGCTTTATCACGTCCTGCGCCTTCTCGGCAGCAAGGCGCTGCTGCTTTGCCTGCCCCGATGCCGTCAGACGCGCCAGCGCCGCCTGCTGCTGTTCCGGCGTCATGGTCTCTTTCAAGATTGCAGCCAGCCGCGCCAGCGTCCGCTTCGGGTCGCTCGCCATGCCGATGTCCACCGGATGGTTCTTGGCGATCTCGTAGGCGTTCAGGTCAATGTGGATCGTCTTCGCGCCGGGCGCAAAGATGTCGCCCAGTTCCGGGAAGACCTCCGGGAGCATGTAAGTCCCGCAGATCAGGTTGACATCGCCCTTCTGGGTGATGGGCAGGCTATGGTAGCCGAACATGTGTCCGGTCATGCCCTGATAGAGCGGATGCGCGTAGCTGAAGTTGACCTCGCCCGCGTCCGCCTCCCAGACCTCCGCGCCGAGCAGTTCGGCGACTTCAGTCAGTTCCGCTTGCGCCTGCGAGAAGGCGATGCCGTCGCCGACGAACAGCATGGGAAGCTCCGCCGCCGCAAGCCACTGCGCGGCCTGGCGCAGCAGGCTCTCGTCGGGCGCGGTGCGCGTGGAGGGCAGACTGGTGGGAAAGACCTCCTCGACAACGGGCGCGTCCAGAATGTCCATCGGCAGGCAGACATAGACCGGCCCCATCGGAGGCGTCGCGGCGATCTTGATGGCGCGGCGCAGCACCCGCAGCAGCGAGGCGGGATCCATCACCATCGTCGCCCACTTGGTCACCGGCTCGGCCATCGCGACCAGATCGCCCGCCATCTGCGCATCCATCGCCTGATACCGGATGCCCGCGTCGCCGCCGATGACGACCAGAGGAGAGTGGCCGCGCTTGGCCTGGTAGAGCGCGCCGATGGCGTTGCCGAGGCCGGGCGTGCTGTGTATCTGCACGAGCGCCGGTCTCTGCGTGGCGCGGGCGTAGCCGTCCGCCATCAGGACCGCGACGCTCTCCTGAAGCGTCAGAATATAGCGCAGATCGGGGGTGTCGGCCAGCGCGTCGAGGAAACCCTGCTCGACCGTTCCGGGGTTGCCGAACATGAAGCGAAACCCGTCGGCGAGAAACTGTTCCAGAATGGCGAAGCGTCCGGTCTGGGCGGACTGCGGGGCCGCTTCGACGACTCGCAAATGGGAGGGAGCGGACATGCGAATGCCTTTCCAACAAGAAAGCGTGAGTATCGGGTTCCCCCTCATCCCCGGCCCTTCTCCCTTTACCGCTCGCAGGCTCGCTAGGGAGAAGGGTGCGAAACGCACACCTGTGTGTTCCTTCTCTGCTTGAGTAGAGCAGGAAAGAGGAGAGTATGT
Organism: Chthonomonadaceae bacterium; assembly: GCA_035651115.1. Lineage (GTDB taxonomy): Bacteria > Armatimonadota > Chthonomonadetes > Chthonomonadales > Chthonomonadaceae > DASRGL01. The sequence goes on along the minus strand of DASRGL010000252.1, from coordinate 2,007 downwards.
CTCCCCTCTCCCTTGCAGGGAGAGGGGCCGGGGTGAGGGTAGACGCCGGATGCAGGGGCGACTACCAGCCGAAGCGGGTCAGCCCTTTCTCCAAGACCTCGACCATCTTCTGGCCGGTCAGGTAGGAGTCGGGCGTCGAGCGGCCCGTGATGAAAGGATAGTCCACGATGACCGACGTCTCTTTGCCGAAGTTGCCGATGTAGCGTCCGTTCGGCCCGGTGGCGTCGCGCAGGATGTACTCCAGCGGATACGGTGGCGGCCCCATGTTGAAGTTCACGCCCATGAAGCCCGTACCGTCTTTGTAGTCGTACTCTTTGCAGTGGCCGGTGACATGCTTGCCCCAGATAATGCTCTTGCGGTCTTCCCAGTCGCGGGCGAAGGCAAGGCAGGCGACGCCGTAGCACTCCGCGCCGATGGGCTTGTTCTTGCGATAGAAGCTGAGGATGATGTCGTGGACGCGCTGGTTGTTCGCCAGGTCCACGATGGGGCCGCTGCCACCGACGATGAGCAGCGCGTCGTACTTGCCGAGCCAGCCCTGCGCGTCATCCACGCTCTTGTAGTAGCGCTCCAGTTCGCGGATGAGATTGTGCGAGCTGAAATAGGGACGCTCCGGCATCCTGTCCGCAATGCTGATGGGGCGATTGAGACGGTCGGACGCTTCGAGAGCGCAGACTTTGGCGGCGACTTCCGGGGAGGTGACCGACTTTCCGAGCGGCGGGTCTACATACTCGGGATCCATGCTGGGGGTGAGCGCGACCGGCTTCTTGCCGGTGGGAGTAGCGAAATCTACCTGGTAACCTGCGGCATCGAAGGTCTCCAGCGGGCCGATCAACTCTTCGCCCCAGTAGCCGTACTCCGACAAGATCACTAAAATCCGTTTCATTCCTTTACCTCGGCTGAACTGCGTTGATGTGTGGAACGCGCTGACCGGGAGTGCAGCCAGCAAAGGGGCGCATCGGGGCGCGTTCAACGGATTGTCGGCCTGCCCGTACCCAGTCCTTAGCCTGACAAACCTATTGGAATGCAATCGTAGCAAACCAGGCTGTCGGCGTCTATTTCGGTCGCGCGGGACTTGCTGAGGGCGGGCTGCCGTTGGGACTGCAAACGGTTCGATGGGAACGAACAGTTGTATTATTGGTAGGGGGTAGGGGCGGCATTAGGCCGTTGCGCTGCAAATTGCGCATAAAAATGCGGGGCCGCCCAGAGAGGCGATCACGACGGAGGCGGGGAAGCGCGGTCAGGAGCGCACGCGAAGAAGATAACGGCGGCCCGGCTCCGTCCGGAAGCGGATCGCGCCCTCGACGGCCTGCACGGGAACCGATTCGCCCTCCGGACTGCACGGCCACAGGCGCGTCCGCGCGCACGACGCACGGCCCGCCGAGATGGGAGCGCATCGCCGCCGTCGTCAGCCGGGAAGCGCGCCAGGCCAGGTCTATCTCAAGGCCACCGCGCGCCCGCAGGCCGCGCACCGAGCCGCGCGGCCAGAAGGAAACCGAGCGGCCCGAGGAGTTGGCCGATCAGACCCACCAGCACGATAGGCCAGTGGCGCAGGGGATCGCGCGCGGCGCACGCATACCCGATCCCGTAGACGCCGACGATCCTGCCCCCGCACTGCCCTATCTGCGGATAGTTCGGCGGCGGCATTCCGAGTCAGCGGAACGGCAGCAGAGGGAACAGCACGACGAACCCGCCCCAGAGCAGGTTGCCGCGCGGCGGCTCCGAGGGCAGGGTCTTGATGGAGTGTGTCATGGTCTCTCGCTCCCTGGACACTCAGGCGTCAGCAGGGTCGAAGCGCTTCAGGATGAGCGTGGCATTGTGTCCGCCGAATCCGAACGAGTTGGACATGGCGACGCGCGCCGTGACTTTGCGCGCCTGGTTCGGCACATAATCCAGATCGCAGTCCGGGTCGGGCGTCTCATAGTTGATGGTCGGGGCCACGATGCCGTCGCGCAGGGTCAGCGCGCAGAGGATCGCTTCCACTGCGCCTGCCGCCCCGATGAGATGGCC
>DASRGL010000251.1:0-3324 GCA_035651115.1 Chthonomonadaceae bacterium | reverse complement strand
AGAGGATACCATTTCCGCCAGGCCGCCGCGTTCTCCGCCCAGGTCTGACGCACCTGCTCTTTGAACTGTTCGGCCTGAACCTCTTCTGTGGAACTCATTGTAGCTCTCCTTTTGGAAACGAAGGATTCGTTGTGCCTGCTCTGCTGTCTTTGACGCCCCTCTGAGGCGGGTAGTTCCCTACTCCAGCGCGAAGGAGAGGGCGAAGAGCAGCGAGACGACGACCAGGAGCGGGTTGATCTCCCGCCAGCGCCGCTGGGCCAGCAGCAGGAGCAGATAGGCGATGAAGCCGTAGCCGATGCCGCGCGCGATGGAGTAAGTGAGAGGAATAGAGATGAGGGTGATGAAGGCGGGCAGCGCCTCCTCCAGGCGGTCGAAGGGAATGTCGCGCACATGCGAGAGCATCAGGAAACCGACCACGATGAGCGCGGGCGCGGTGGCCTGCGGCGGCACGATGCTGACGAGCGGGGCGAAGAAGAGCGCGACCAGAAACAGCAGCCCGACCACCACGGCGGTCAGGCCCGTGCGCCCGCCTTCGCCGACGCCGCTGGCGCTCTCGATGTAGGTGGTCGTGCTGGACGCGCCGCAGATTCCGCCCCAGGCCGCCGCCAGTCCGTCCACGAACAGGATCTCCCGCAGGCGCGGCAGACGTCCCTCCGCATCTACCAGGCCCGCCTGCTGCCCGACCCCGATGATCGTCCCCATCGCGTCGAAAAAGTCGCTCATGATAAACGCCAGGATCGTCGCCCAGAGCGCGGGCTGCGCCGCCGCCAGCACGTCCGCATGTCCGAAGGTGGCGAAATCGGGCCGGGTGAAGAGTTGAGGGGGCGCATGGGCCACGCCCGCCGCCAGCGCGATCAGAGTCGTCGCGACGATGCCGAGCAGCAGGGCCGATCTCCAGCGCAGCGCAAACAGCACCAGCGTGATCGCCAGCCCCGCCGTCGCGACCAGCGTCGCCTTCTCGTGGAACGAGCCGTAGGTGAGCGGCGCCTCTTTCGTTCCGATCTTGACCAGCCCGGCGTTCACCATGCCGAGCAGGGTGATGAACAGGCCGATCCCGACGGAGATCGCGCGCTTCAGGGAGAGCGGGATCGCGGTCATGATGGCTTCGCGCGTGCGTGTCAGCACCAGCAGCGCGATCAGCAGGCCCTCGATGACGACGACGCCCATCGCCGTCTGCCAGGGGATGTTGTGCTTGAGGCAGACGCCGAAGGCCAGCACGCCGTTCAGTCCCATGCCGGGAGCCAGCGCATAGGGTGTGTTCGTCCAGAGGCCCATCGCCAGCGTCGGCAGGGCGGCGGCCAGGCAGGTGGCGGCAGCCAGCGCCGTCTTGCTGCCGCTCAGCGCCGGGATATTGCTCAGGATCAGCGGGTTGACGAAGATAATGTAGGCCATCGTCATGAAGGTGGTGACTCCGGCCCCGATCTCCGTGCGCGCGTTCGTCTGGCGCTGCGTGAGCGCAAACCGTTTTTCCAGCATGAGCAGGTTTCCATCCGAAGGCCGTCAGGCTTTGCGGCCCCTGATGTGCCACAGGTTGGACAGCCAGTCGAGCGGACGGCGGGGCTTCCCGGTCTCCGGGGCGAGGCGCAGGAGCTGCGCCTGAGAAAGCAGGCTCTCCAGCTCCTCGACGCTCAACGGGCGGCGGGAGGCGTTCTCCGAATAGGCCGCCATCGGGTAGCCGCATTTCCAGCAGGCCGCGCAGCCGAGCGGGTTTTCTGCGGCGCATTGCGGGCAGGTGCAAGAGCGCGAATACAGTGGCATCGGTCTCGTCTCCTTTCGGAAGAGGCAGGAACGAGGCCATTGTAGAGGGCGCGCGTTACGGTAACATTACCAGGGCATTACAGGCGGGAACCTCTTTGACCGATCAGCCGGAGGCGTGGAGGAAACTCTTCAGGTCGCGCTCGCCGATCTTCGGCTCGCCCGGCGCGACGTTGTTCAGCTTGCCCTCCCGCATCCAGCGTTCCAGTTCGCCGACCAGGTCGAACAGGTGGCCGAACGAGTCCACGATAAAGAGCAACGGCTGATAGTGGTCTATCTCGAAGGACTGGTTGATGACCCACTCCAACTGGATCGGATACCTCTGCGCCTCCGGCGACTCGATAGCGTGTTCGATCTCGCCGTGCGAACTGAGCAGGCCGCTGCCATAGACCTTCAGCCCATCCGGGCTGCGCATCAGCCCGAACTCGATGGTGAACCAGAAGAAGCGGGCCATCGCTTTCAGAATGCTGGTCAGCCGCCGCACCTTCTCCGACTCCTTCTTCAGTCCCGACACGATCTCGACCGCCGTGTGCGCGCAGTCTCCGAACCGCACGAGGGTATCGGCAAAGGCCGGGTCGGTGTGCATCGGCACATGCCCGGCGATGTCGTGGAAGATGTCCGGCTCCGGCAGGTAGTCGAGTTTCCGCAGGTCGCGGATCGTGATGGTCGTCGGAAACTCGCGGTTGCGCAGGCAGTCGAAGAAGGCGAAGGCCGGCACGTAGCCGCTGACCGCTTTGGCCTTGAAGCCGGTCAGGGGGCAGAGGAACTGGTTGACATCCTCCAGGCGCGGCACGCGCTGCGGGTCGAGGCACAGGCTGCTGATGCCGCGCAGAAAGTGCGGGTTGGCATATTTCTGCCAGCGTTCTTCCATGCGGGCGTAGAGCCGCCGCCACGCCTCATGATTCTCCTCCGAATAGAGTTCATAAGGCTGGTGAATATACATCAAGCCGCTATGCCGCGCCTCTTCGATAAACGGCGCTTTCGTTGTCGTCAGACCGATGGGCGCGGCGGTCTGCGCCGCAGGCAGGGTGACCATCTTTACGTTTCCTTCGGGCCTACTTCTCTCGGAACTGCGTCTCTTTCCATTGGACGAAGAGCGGCTTCAGCTTGTTGCGCTGATATTTGCCCGTCGAAGTCACCGGGAACGTGTCGCCGAAGACGACGACCTTCGGGCATTTGGCGAACGGCAGCTTCTCGCGGCAGGCGCGCAGTATCTCCGCTTCCGTAAGCTGCGCGCCCGCTTCCAGTTGTACGTAAGCCCCGACCTCCTCGCCGTAGTAGCGGTTTTCGAAGCCGACGGCCATCGCCGCCTTGACACCCGGTATCGCGTTCAGCGCCTCGTCAATGTCGAAGGGCGCATAGTTGATGCCGCCCCGAATGATCAGTTCCTTGAGTCGCCCGGTGATGAAAAAGTAGGCGCGACCGTCCGTTCCGGTGCGATAGAACCCCTCGTCGCCGGAACGAAACCAGCCGTGCGCGAAGGTATCGCGGTTGGCGTCCAGGCGCTTGAAGTAGTATTTCATCACGTTGTAGCCGCGCGCAACGATCTCGCCGCGCGCGTCTTCCGGC
>DASRGL010000250.1:0-2567 GCA_035651115.1 Chthonomonadaceae bacterium | reverse complement strand
CTGCCGACAAAAATGCCGGAGCCGGTACTCAGGTCGGCCCCGAACGTCACCTGACCGGCCTCGTTGATCGCTGCCGGACTCCCGTTCAACAGAAAAGGGCCGGAATTATCCACGATGCGGGTGAACGTGTACTTCGATTGAGCGGCGACAGGAGGCGCCAGCAGCACGGCAAGCGCCCCCACAAACAGGATCGAGATCAAACGTCTCTGCATCACAAAGCTCCTTGCAAACGAAATTCGCAAACCTCTTTTAGCGCACGGCTCCGGTGGAATCAGGGAGGCGATGTCCCGGCGTGCCTATTGCAGGGCCGCCATCCTCGGGCAGATCGTCCTCCTCTTGTCAGCGGCCCGGCTGCCTGGCAACGGCATCCAGCCTCTGCATGGCCCGGTACAGGCGGGCAGCGAAGGCGTCTGGCGACGGCTCGCCCAAAATCCCCATGACCTCTTGCCGAGACAGAGCGGATTCGTAGACCAGATAGAGTATCTCCCTATCCTCGGCGGACAGATCCCACCATGCATCGCGCACGAAACTCTGCTGCGGCGCTTCCTGCCCGCCAGCGCAGGGGACAGAAGCGGCATCGCGGCACGCAGGAACGCTTGCCGCATCTTCCTTCCCTGCGCAGGGCGGCGTGCTGGATCGGCGGTTTCGCTCCAGCCAGACCAGTTTCCGACAGAGAGTCAGAAGGTAGGCCAGATAAGACATCTCCCCGAATCGGAAGCTCTCCACGCTGCGATAGGCCCATTGGAAAGTGTCTGAAGCCAGTCCGCTTGCATCCTCGTTGCTCTGGCTGCGGGCATAGCGTTCGACACGATCGTAGTAGCGGTCGAAGAGTTCCATATACAGGTTTCGCTCGCCACGCTGCACGCGGCGAAGGATTTCCCTATCTGATAGGCTTGTCATCACGACCCTCTTGGTATCTCTCTCTGCCTGCTTGTTGGGCTGTAAGGGTCGCTGTCCACTGATCGGAAGGCAGATACGTGGGTATCAAGGGATCCTCCGAACTTTCTCATCAACGCCATTCGCGTTGCCGACACAGGCATCCAGGCAGGCCGAGAACGCGAATGGACGCCGGTTGGGTTTCAACGGAAGACAGTTATACCAGCCGAGGCTCAACCGGAAACACCGCCGAAAGCCAGAAAAGCGACCTGACTTTAGTCAGGGCCGGTGTGAGGCAGCACGCGCACTCCGCGACATGAAATCCGCCGTTTCTCCACTGCCCTATGGCGCGCAAACAGGGAACGGAACCGGAGACCCCGCCACAACAAAACGAGGCTGCTCATCGTGAGCAGCCTCGTTCTTGATACAGATACCGAGAGCGTTTCCGGCGCGGGATGGCGCGCTACTCCTCGAACTCCTCGCCAGCGATCTCGTCCGGTTCGGCCTCGATGTCCTCGAAATCGCCCTCCGTCTCACCCACCTCAGCGACATCCTCGAACGCCTTGATATCCTCGATGTCCTCTCCCGATACCAGGCTCTTGCGCACAGGCTCGATGTCGGCGAGAGCCGGCGCGACCGGATGCTTCTGACGCGCCTCGTCGCTGATGAACTTGACTTTCATTCCCGCCATCCACAGCGGGATCTTCGGCATCGGCTTGCCCGTCTCCGAGCAGACCACTTCCTGGACTTCTATATCAGGCTTTCGCATCGCCTCTCACTCCTCATTTCCCTGCACAACGGTCGTTTTCATCACCGGAAAATCGCTCAACGCACAGAGACATCCGCCCGCTCCCGCGTCCCTGCGCTTTCTGTCTCGCTTTTCTTGGTTTCGACGGGATGCGGCGGCGCGGTCTGAATGGAGACATATCCGTTTAGCAACATCAGGACGCCCGCGCCCAGATAGATCCAGGAGGCCCATGGATTGACCGGCTGGCCCGGCTCCATCAGAAACCGATTGTGCGTCGCAAACCCCACGAGACTGATGCCGATCAGCGCCAGGCCGATCAGCACGAACATATTCAGGTAGCGCAGCATAGCGAATCCTTCCCTCGGCGTATGAAGCCGTGGCAACGGCCCTGACTAGTATACCTCAATTTTGCCTTCCCCGGTTTTCTCAGGGCCGTAAGTACGCCGTTTTTACCGGCTTCGCCGCCTATTTTCGGGCCGCCTGCACCGTCGGCATAGGGACGCTGCCGCCGTTGGTGATGATGCCCCGGATGTTCGGCGCGACCTTCTGCACGTACTCGTAGGCCAGGACGTTCGGATTGGTCGCGATGGCCTGCCCTTTGAGACGGATGGCCTCGGCCTCGCCCTCCGCCAGGATGATCTGCCGCTGCTTCTCGCGCTGCTGTTTTTCCAGCACATACTGCATCCGCTGCGCGTTCTGCTGCGCGATCTGCTTCTGAATGATGGCGCTCTGGAACGCATCCGAGAAGCTGACCTTGCGCAACAGCACCTCGTCCACGAGGACGTAGTTGCGCGCCAGCTTCTCGCGCAGACGGCTCTCGATATTGGCCTCGATGGTCCGCCGCTCCGTCGAATAGACCTTCTCGGCGGGGAACTCCGCGACCGCGATGCGCGTGTGGCTGCGGACTTCAGGCCGGATGATCTTGCTGATGTAGTCCTTCCCG
>DASRGL010000249.1:0-5115 GCA_035651115.1 Chthonomonadaceae bacterium | reverse complement strand
GGCGGTTTCGGCAAGAGGGAAGGACTGGCCGACTCCAGCGTGCGCCTGCTCGATCCGGCGACCGGCACGGCGACCTTTCTGGCGCGGGCCTATCGGCAGGTCTATGAGACGATGCGACAAAACGGCGACGCGGGTCTCTGGCCGGACCGGGCGCGCAATCATCTGGCGAAGCATTTCTACGGGTTCGAGCGTCTGCCTGCCGCGTATACGCTGGCGCACGTCAAGCTGCGGCAACTGCTGGCGGAACTGGACGCGCCTCTGCCGGATACTGAACGCCTGCCCATCTACCTGGCCGACACGATGATGAACAAGGCTCCCGAAGCGATTCAATTACCGGGCGCGGACGTGCTGAGCCGGGAGATACGGGAGGCGGCGCAGGTGCGCGATCAGGAGAAGATACTGGTCGTCCTCGGCAATCCGCCCTACTTTGGCAAATCGGACAATCCAAGCAAGGACGCGCAGGGGAACCTGACCTTCATCGGGAGGCTCATCCAGGACTACTACACGGTGGACGGCGTGCCGCTCGGCGAGAAGAACCCAAGGTGGCTGCAAAATGACTATGTCAAGTTCCTCCGGTTCGCGCAGTGGGAGATCGAACGGAACGGGCAGGGCATCGTCGCGTTCATCACAGACAACTCGTACCTGGACAACCCGACGTTTCGGGGGATGCGCCGCAGCCTCATGCAGACGTTTGATGTCATCTATCTGCTCGACCTGCACGGCAACAGCAAAAAGAAGGAGCGCGCTCCGGACGGCGGCAAAGACGAAAACGTGTTCGATATTACGCAGGGCGTCGTGATCTGTCTGATGGTAAAATATGGGAAGGAGGCAGGAAATGAGTGAACTGATCTTTCTGGTGGAGGAAGACCCGGAAGGCGGATATACGGCCCGCGCCCTGAGCGCCTCTATCTTTACAGAGGCCGATACGCTCGATGAACTGCGCGCCAATATCCGCGAGGCCGTGCGCTGCCACTTTGACGCCGCCGATGTGCCGAAAGTTATTCGCCTTCATATTGTACGGGAAGAGGTTTTGGCCGCATGAGACTGCCCCGTGATGTATCCGGGCAGCGCCTTGCCAACGCACTGCGCGTTCTGGGCTATGCCCCGACCCGCCAGGACGGCGACCACCTGCGCCTGACGACGCAGCAGAACGGCGAACATCATCTGACCATCCCTCTGCATAAGTCGCTGCGCGTCGGCACGCTGGCGAATATCCTCTCCGACGTGCAGGCGCATTTCGGTCTGACACGCGACGAACTTCTGGAAAGGCTCACTCTATGACGGCCAGAATCTTCCACGCCGATCTATACGGCACACGCAAACACAAATACGACACGCTCCTGAACTTGGATGTGCGTAGCATCGCCTGGCAGGAACTCTCTCCCAACGCGCCCTTCTATCTCTTCCGCCCGCAGGAACAAGAACTCCGCGAAGAGTACGAGCAGAGTTGGGCGATCATAGATGTATTTCCCGTAAGCAGTATTGGAATTGTTACAGCACGTGATGCGTTGACTATACACTTTACTGAAGAAGAGGTTAAAGGCACTGTTGAAGACTTTGCGAATCTGCCGACTGAAGAAGCAAGATTGAAGTACGCACTTGGCGAAGACGTGAGAGATTGGAAAGTTGAACTCGCTCAGAAAGACCTCAAGTTTTCAAAAGGCCGGTATACCTCTATTCTCTATCGTCCGTTCGATAATCGCCACACCTATTATACAGGCATTACGCGAGGTTTCCATTGTATGCCACGCTCAGAGGTAATGCGCCATATGATGGCCGGAGATAACATCGGTCTTATCACAACGCGAATGACCAAAGACGAGTTTGACTGTTCCGTATGCAAGGCATTGATAGGCCATAAAGCCCTTGCAGCATACGATGCAAACTACCTATTTCCTCTCTGGCTGTATCCAGAGGAAAACTCGCTGGAAGCCGGGGCAGAGCGGCGTCCGAATCTCAACCCGGCATTTGTGAAGGAACTGGCGGAGCGCGTTGGCGAGATGCCCACGCCCGAAGCCATTTTCTACTACGCCTACGCCGTTTTCCACGCGCCCACGTACCGCGAACGCTACGCGCCCTTCCTCAAAATAGACTTCCCACGCCTGCCCCTGCCCGCCGACGCCGATAGCTTCCATGAACTCGCCGCGCTCGGCGCGAAACTCGTCGCGCTGCACCTGCTCGAAGCTCCCGAACTCCAGCCGACCGGCATCGCCTTTCCTGTCAGCGGCGATCATCTCGTGGAGAAGCGCAACGCCGCTAAACGCTATCTCCCGCCTACCCCGGACGGTCAGCCGGGGCGCGTCTGCCTGAACGTAACAGAATACTTCGACAACGTGCCGCCGGAAGCCTGGGAGTTTCGCGTTGGCGGCTATCAACCGGCATACAAATGGCTGGATGACCGGGCGGGCCGCCACCTGACGGAAGAGGACATCGCACACTACCGAAAAATGCTGGCAGCGATGCAAGAGACGGTGGCGCTCTTGCCTGCGGTAGACGCCGCATTTCGCCGGATGTTGGGACGGTAGGCGGGCGCGGGAGGAAACGTCAGCACGCGGGCGCGGGGTCAGACAGACCAGTCTTCGGCTTTGAGGCCGGGGACTTTGCTGAAGTCGGCAAGGTTGCGGGTGAGGAGGGTCGCGTCGTTGGCGAGGGCGATGGCCAGCGATCTTCAAATCCATTGTGCCGATGCGAACATGCGCCTGTCGCAGTCGCTCGAACTCGACGGCAGCCTTCGCGTCAAAAGGAAGCACCGGAACACCTTTGAACGTCTCGATATGTGTCTGCAAACGGGCATAGGCGATCAGCATCTTCTCCGTCGTATTCGCCTGCGCTGCACGAGCTAACCAGCCGCGCATTTGCTCTTCGTAAGTGATGATGGCGGTGGCTATGTCGTGGGCCGGAATCTGATCCAGGCGCATCTGGAGAGGCAGCGATCCGGCGTTGTCGCGTTCCAGTAGGCTCAGAAGATCAGTATCCAGCAAGACCATCAGAAGGCGTCCTCGTCATCCTTCGGGCGCAACGACTCACGGTACTCGCGTCCGAGACGCATAGCTTCCTCGAACTCCGGGTCATCTTTGTAGACCCCGACGATCTTCTTCCACCAGGCCGTTTCCCCCAAAGCGGGTTGTGTGTTCACTTGTCGTGACAACCGCAAAACTTGCGCTTCCAGTTCCGCAATGCGCCGGGAGAAGGTCTGCTCTATTTGAACGATTCGGTCTTCCAGTTTCGTTGCTGCCATGCTGGTTTACCTCGTATCGTCGGGATAGGTCTATTGTACCACAGTGAAGGAGGAAAGCCGATTTTGCGTGCGATTGACAATGGAAGAGGGTTCCGATAGAATGAAGGGGGAGAAGAGTTCAGGAAGTTTCGAGGGCGCGCTGTGAGGGGAGCCATGCGGTTTACGCGAACGCTGCGGATTGCGGCCCCGCGCGAGAAGGTCTGGGACCTGCTGGCGGATACAGAACGGCTGAACCGGGAGTTGGGGCTGCCGCCGGTGCGCTACGAGTTCCAGCCGCGCCCCCTCGGCGGCACAGAGATGTTCGGCACGGTGCAGATGGGGCCGGTCCAGATGCGCTACCGGGAGCGTCCGTTCGAGTGGGTGCGGCCCGACTTCTACAGCGAGTGGCGGCTGTTTCAGAGCGGCCCGTTTCAGGAGTTTCGGGCGCGTTTTACGCTGGATGCGGAGGACGGCGGCACGCGCGTCACCTGCGTGACCGACCTGACGCCGCGCGGTCTGGCCGGCAGGGCGCTGACGCCCACGTTCGGCAACAAGGCGATGAACGATCTCGTGAGCGCGTGGGAGCGTTTCGCGGCCTATCTGACCGGGCAGGCCCAGACGCCCTATCCCCGGCACAGCGCGCAGGTTCCCGTCGTCCGCGACCGGATGGAGCGGGCGCTGGCCGCGCTGCGCAGGACGGGCGCGGAGGAGGCCGTCATCCGCCGCCTGGCCGACCATCTGGAACACGCCCCGCCGGAAGACGTGATGACGCTGCGGCCCTTCGCGCTGGCCGATGCGTGGGAGATGGACAGAAAGGCGGTGCTGGAGACCTGCCTGCAGGCGGCGCGGCAGGGCGTCGGACTGCTGGAACTGCGCTGGCGGCTGCTCTGCCCGGCGTGCCAGGGCGCGGCCCCGGAGAATGTCGCCCGGACGCTGCGAGACATCGCCTCGGAGGTGCATTGCCCCTCCTGCAACATTCGCTTCGACGCCGATTTCGATCAGTCGGTCGAGGTCAGTTTTGCGGTCTCGCCGCAGATACGCCCGGTGCAGGAGATACTCTACTGCCGGGGCGGGCCGGGGCTGTCGCCGCACGTCTACGCGCAGTTCGTCCTGGAGCCGGGCGAGACGCGCGCCGCGCCGATCTGCCTGCCGCCGGGCCGCTATGCGCTGACCAGCTTGCAGGCGGTCGCGTCCGTCAACCTGTGCGTCGAAGCGGTTTCCGCCGATAGAAAGGAAGAGACGCCGTCGGCTCCGTGCGTGCGGATAGAGCGGCAGGCGGAGGGAATCGCGCTGACGCTGGTGGAGACCTGCGTCAGCAGTCAGGCGGAGTGGACGCTGACCAATCGCACGGACGCGGAGATCGTGCTGCGGCTGGAGTCGCAGGAGCCGGGCGTGCCGGTCGTGACGGCGGCGCAGGTCACTTCGATGCAGACGTTTCGGGATGCCTTCTCCTCGGAGGTGCTGTCGCCGGACGTCGAGGTGGCCGTCCGGCAGGTCTGCATCCTGTTCAGCGACCTGAAGAGTTCGACCGCGATGTACCGGGAACGGGGCGATGCGCCCTCCTATCGAGCCGTGCGTGACCATTTCGCGGCCTTGCGCCGCATCATCTCCGACCACGAGGGCGCGGTCGTGAAGACCATCGGGGATTCGGTCATGGCCTCGTTCCTCGATCCGGCGGACGGGCTGGCGGCGGCCGTCGCCATTCAGCAGGAAGCGCGCACGTGGGCCGAGCCGCTGACGGTCAAGCTGGGCCTGCACTCCGGCCCGGCGCTGGCGGTCAACGCGAACGAGTGGCTGGACTATTTCGGGCAGACGGTGAATCTGGCGGCGCGGCTGCAAAGCGAGAGTGTGGGCGCGGACATCGTTGTGGCGGCGGAACTGCTGGAAGATGCGCGGGC
>DASRGL010000248.1:0-7750 GCA_035651115.1 Chthonomonadaceae bacterium | reverse complement strand
CTCTACCGAACAAAGCCGCGACTCTTTCCGTCTTTTGAAGCGATGGCAATGTAAGAGAGCCAGGGGTTTTCATGGGCCTGGCAGAGGGAGAAAGGCAAGGAGCCTGACGTATGCAATCCGGCACTCGCAGCGATTGGATCGGGCGCACCGTAGGAATGGCCGTGTTCGTCCTCGGCGTGGTACTGCTTCTCTACGTCTTCTATATCGCTCACAGGCTGTTTGTAGCGCCGCCTGCCGAGGCGCTCGGCCTGAAATTCACCGGCGATCCGAAAAAAGACCCCAATGTGTCGCTCATCGGGGTGCAGTTCGGCGCGCTGATATTTCGCCTGGCCTATCTGTTCCTGATGAGTATCGCCGGGTCGCTGATCGCCAACAAGGGCATCCATCTCTACTTCAGCGCGATGCAGGGTTCGCCCGTCGCCGTCGTCAGCGGCGGCAAGCCCGCCGTCTCTCCGCCCGCCTGATGCCCTGAATACTGAGTCGAAAAGCAAGCGGTCCCGGAAACGTTTCCGGGACCGCTTTTTTGCACGTGATGGCCGGCGCTCAGCCTCCCTGCGAGGAGCGAGGGCGCAGGAGCTGCTGCGGGTCGGTTTCCGGCGTGGAGGCCGCCGGGCGCAGCAGGGATTCGGGTGGCACGTCGGGGATGCCAGCAGGCCGCAAGAGGGTCTGGCTGGCACGCTCCTGCGCGGCCAGCAGTTGCAGATAGGGCAGGCACTCCTGCGCGGCTTCCTGAATGCGCTTCTCCCTGGCGGCGGCTCCCTTGCCGCGGGCCAGCCGCTCCACGAACGGCGCGGCGCTGCCGTCGCCGACCTGCTCGAAGGCGCGGAGAATGGCAAGGATGAGATCGGGTTTCGCGCCTTCCAGCGCATGGCACAGCCCGACGCGCTGCGAGGCATTGAGCAGCCCGGCATCGCTGGCCCGCAGGCGCGGCAGGAGCCGGGTGAGCGCGGTCGCGGCAATAGACTGAATATGCGGGTCTGGCCATTTCAGCGCCTCGGCCAGCGGCCCGACAAGACGCACGTCGTTGTAGTGCAGGGCTTCCGAGGGCTGCCCGGAGAATCCGAGCAGGGTCAGCGCCAGCGTCACAAGCAGGATGAGGGTAGCGCTCACCAGGTACGGCCAGGCGGTCGGCGGCAAGCTGCCATCCGAGTTGAACAGGCTGAAGAGATAGCTGCCGTAGAGCAGGGCTTCCAGGCTCGTCGCGCTATAGAGCGCGATACTCTGCTTGAGCGAGTGGCGTTTCTCCGCTTTCAGGTGGGCGGCCAGGCTCTGAACGTCGCCTCTCTGGAAGATGAGCGGCAGAAAGTCTATGCGCCCCGGCGTGGCCACGCTCTCTTTTTCGGCCTGGCTCTGCGGAGCGGCGGTCTCTTCTCCTCGGTGCGGTGGGTCGTGGCTTTCCATCTGTTTTTTGCTCCCGGTGGGCGCAATGTCCTATCGAGGGCGCAGCAAGCAGCGCCCCTACGTGGACGCGAAAAGCGGCAAACGGAATCGCAGCTATTCGCCTGCCGATTGCAGCAGGCGGATGATTTCCGCGTTGCCTTTGTACTCTGCAAGGCTCAGAGCCGTCGTGCCATGCCGATCCGAGGCGCTGGCATCCGCGCCGCATTCCAGTAGCAGGCGGACGACTTCTACACGCTCCAGCAGTACGGCCCACATCAGTGGCGAGTGATCGTGGGAATCTATCGCGTCAATGTCCGCGCCCCGATTCAGAAGCAATTCGATCAGAGCCAGATTGCCGGTCATCACTGCGCAGGCCAGTGGAGCCATGCCGCGCCTCTCTTTGTCCCTCTCTGCCAGCAGGCTGTCCGCCTGCGGATGCCTGCTGCGGACTCTGCGCCGGACATTCTCCATAATGCGGAGGTGGATGGCGTCCTCCCCGGCAGCATTGACATCGGCTCCTGAATCGAGCAAGAACCGGGCTACCACCTCATGTTGGCGCGATACGGCCAGGGCCAGCGCCGTTCGTCCCTGGTTATCCGTCGCGTCGAGAGCCGCGCCGCGCGTCAGGAGCGCCCGCACACTGTCCAGATGACCGCCTGCCGCCGCGCCCATCAGCGGTGTCATTCCGCTTGCGTTCGGAGCGTTCACGTCCGCGCCCCAGTCCAACAGGAGGCGCAGCGTATCCAGTTCTCCGAGCGCCGCCGCTTCGACCGGCCCGACTTTCGCCCCGGCCTGCGTGAGCAGCGCGACGACCTCTTTCCTTCCGCCGAGCGCCGCCGCGGAGAGCGCGGTCTGTCCGAACAGATTGACATGCCCGACCTCTGCGCCGCGTTCCAGCAACAGACGCACCACCTCGACCTGGCCGCTTCCTGCCGCGCAGATCAGCGCGGTCTGCTCTGCCCCGCCCATCGCATTCACGTTCGCGCCGCGTTCCAGCAGAGCCGCCACCGTCTCCAGTCGGCCCGCTCCTGCCGCTTCCATCAGAAGCGTAAACTCCTTGTCATCGCGCGCATCCACGTCCGCACCTGCGTCAAGCTTCGCAAGGACGGTCTGTGTCTCTCCCGCTTTGGCCGCTTCGTGCAGGTCGGCGCCGCTGGCCTGTTTGAGCAGGGCAGCGATCTCCGGCTTATCTTTTGCCATTGCGACAGCCGCGTTGCTGTAACCTGTGACTTTGGCCTCCGCGCCGTAATCGAGCAGGAGGCGCACCATCTCCTTGTCATTCCTGACGATGGCAAAGGAGAGCAGAGGCATACTGTCCTCATCGGCGCTGCTGGCATCTGCGCCTGCTTCCAGCAACTGCCTGGCGAGTGCGACATTGCCCCGCATCACCGCCCCGGACAGGGCGCTCATACCATGCTCGTCTGTCGCGTTGACATCCGCCCCATGCTCGATCAGCAGGCGCGCGATCTCCGGGTAGCCGCAGGTCGCGGCCCATTGGAGCGGCGCGAATTTGCCCTTACCGTCATTGGGGTCGGCTCCGGCGTCCAGCAGCATTTTCACGGCTTTGATGTGGCCGCGCATGACGGCATTGCACAACGCCGACTGACTGACCTTATTGGCCGCTTTCGGGTCTGCGCCCCGTTCCAGCAGCAGGTTGAGCGCCTCGATCTTGCCCGCTCTGGCCGTCCAGGCTACCAGAGGTCGGCCCCAGTGCAGCGACCTTGTGGCGGTATCCGGCGTCGGCAGGCTGCGCGCTCGTTCGAGATCGCCGAGAGCGACGGCCTCCAGAAACCCGACCCGCGCGCTGCTGGCCCGCAACAGCGCGACCATCTCCACATGGCTGCCCATCGCGGCGACCGCCACCGCCGTTATACCTGCCTCCGTTGCCGCGTTCACGTCTACCCCTTGCTCCAGCAGCAACTGCGCGATTTCAATGCGGCCTCCCTTTGCCGCCGCCATCAAAGCCGTGCCGCCATGCGGTGTTCTCAAGGAAACGTCCGCTCCCTTTTCCAACAGCAGTCGCACCGATTCAAGCTGGCGTTCGTTGGCCGCGTGCATCAAGGTGGTCTGGCCCTCTTTGTCCTGCGCATTGATGTCCGCACCGTATTCCAGCAGGACGCGGACGGTCTCAGCGCGGCCCTGGCTTGCCGCTTTCATCAGGGCAGTACGTCCGCCTTCATCTGTGGCATGGACATCCGCGCCGCGTTCGAGCAGGAGGCGCACGATAGCCGGGTCATCCTGGACAGACCAATCAACAACCGAACGCTTATCGAACGCAGCGATCATCTGCTTTGGATCGAACTGCTGCAAAATCGTCAGGTCGGGTTTGGCGTTCGGGCTGAGTCTGGGCGGCTTCGCTTCGCGAAGGTTTCTGGACATCTTCCGCAGTTTGACCCCTATCTCTGCGAAACCGGGAGAAGCCATCGCTGCCAGCATCAGGGGCGTTTCACCCTGCTCGTCTCTGGCATGGATGTCCGCGCCTGCGTCGAGAAGCTGCGCGATCCTCTCGGCGTCGCCCTCCAGAATGGCAATAGGCAAGTCATCGTTCTCCATCAGGCTGTCCTCCGGCAGAAGATTGGGCGCATGTTATAGAGACTACGGAACTGTTTGCTTGTCGCGTTTCAAGTTTTCAGCAAACTTTAGCGTGCAGAGGGCGTTGAGGAGAGCCATCGCTGCGAGTCGGGCAGGAAAAACCGGGTGGATAGGGAATCTTGCCCTATGACGGAGACAAGAATATTACTCTATGACAACGCATCCTCTCGCAGAGGTGTTTGGCTTTCCGACAGACAATCTGACACCGGAAGCCGAACGTTACCGTAACAACCGATTGTGTCCGTTTAACAATACTTCGCCGAATTGCACCAAGAGCAGCGCGGAAAATCCTTTAGGCGTATGCAGCGTTTTTGGCGCGGGCGATCAAGTTATTGTTACCTGCCCGGTTCGTTTCCGTGAAGAATGGCGTATAGCAACGGATGCCGCCGAGTTTTTCTTTCCTTCCGGTGCGAGGTGGACTGCTCTGACGGAAGTGCAGTTGAGTGATCGAGCCGGCAAATCGGCAGGGAATATTGATGTTGTCCTGCTGTCCTATGACCCTATTGGGCGAATCCTCGACTATGGCGCGCTGGAGGTGCAGGCCGTTTATATCTCCGGCAACGTTCGTACCCCCTTCGAACACTATATGGAAGACCCGGCGGCACGCGCCAACATGGACTGGAGAAAACAGCGTAATTATCCCCGCCCGGACTATCTGTCCTCGTCGCGAAAGCGGCTTGCGCCGCAGCTAATTTACAAAGGCGGCATCCTGAATGCCTGGAATCGGAAGATGGCGGTAGCGCTGAACACCAGCTTCTACAACACTCTGCCCGCTCTGGAAGAGGTAGAACGAACTGAGGCGGACATTGCCTGGCTTATCTACGATCTGCAACTTGACACGGCGCAAAATCGCTACAGACTGACCCATCATAAAACGGCGTATACGCGATTTGAACCGGCCCTGCTCAGGATAACACGTTCAGAAGCTGGGGACGAATCGCTTTTTGTGAAACAGTTGCAGACGCAGTTGAACAGGAGGTTGGGGAATGGAGAGGCCCACGGGAGCAACGGCGAACTGCGCCCATGAACCGGTGTACCAGTATTCGCTATTTGATGATACCCGGCAGGAAGCCATTGTCAACGTCGCTTCTGTCCCGCAGCGCAGCCCCTTTCGATATCCCGGTGGCAAAACCTGGTTCGTTCCGCGCCTCAGGCAATGGCTTGCCAGTCTGCCGGAAAAGCCCTGCGAATTTATCGAGCCGTTCGCAGGAGGAGGAATCATCAGCCTGACAGCCGCCTTTGAAAATCCGTCGCTCCGCGTGACGATGGTAGAACTGGATGCGGACGTGGCTGCTGTCTGGCAGACGATTTTGGGCAGCGATGCGAACTGGCTGGCAGATAGAATTGCTCATTTTCATCTTACGCCGGAAACCGTTCAGGAGGAGATCACGCGAATACCGCGCGACACCAGAGAACGCGCATTTCAAACCCTTCTGAGAAACCGTGTCAATCGTGGAGGTATCCTGGCTCCCGGAACCGGACGCCTCAAGAACGGAGAAAATGGCAAAGGCATCGCCTCGCGCTGGTATCCTCAGACGTTGCGAACCCGCATAAATAACATTGCCCTTATCAAGGACAGGATTCGCTTTATTCATGGCGATGGCCTTCAGGTCTTGCGCGCGAACGCGGAGCGCGCCGATGTCGCCTACTTTATTGATCCGCCCTATACGGCGGGGGGCAAGAAGGCTGGCACGCGCCTGTATGCTCACAATGAAGTTGATCATGAGGAACTGTTTCGCATCGCTACGACACTTGCGGGCGATTTTCTTATGACCTACGACAACACGGAGGATATCGCCAGCCTCGCTGCCTGTCATCATCTCACCACACACGCGATCCCAATGAAAAACACCCATCATGCCAGGATGCAGGAACTGCTCATTGGTCGGAACCTGAATTGGGTATGAATAGAACGCCGGGAGGAACCGCACACCGCCATGAAAATCACCGAAGTCAAGGTCATCGTTACCTGTCCGGGCCGCAACTACGTCCTCGTCAAGATACTCACCGACACGCCGGGACTCTACGGCGTGGGAGACGCCACGCTCAACGGGCGCGAACTGGCTGTCGCCAGCGCCCTCCGCGACCATATCGCTCCTCTGCTCCTCGGACGCGATCCCGACCGGATCGAGGACATCTGGCAGTCGCTCTTTCGCGGCGCGTACTGGCGCGGCGGCCCTGTGCTGATGACCGCGCTGGCGGGCGTGGATACCGCGCTCTGGGACATCAAAGGGAAGCGGGCCGGTCTGCCGGTCTATTCGCTGCTCGGCGGCAAGACCCGCGAGGGCGCGCTGGCCTACACGCACGCAGGCGGCAGCGACTTTGCGGAGGTCGAGGACAGCGTGCGCAAGGCGATGGCGCGCGGTTTCAAAGTCGTGCGGGCGCAGGTCGCCATTCCCGGCAACGCCGGAACCTACGGCACGGGCGGCGGCAAAGAGGCGGCGACGGCCAACTGGGGCGCTGGCTCCGGCGGGGACTGGGGCGATGGCGGCCCGATGCCCTATGTCGAGACGTGGGAACCCGCCCCCTATCTGCGCACCATCCCGAAACTGTTCGCCCACCTGCGCGACAAGCTCGGCGAGGAGGTCGAACTGTTCCACGATGTCCACGAGCGCCTGACGCCCATCCAGGCCGCGCGGCTGGCCCGCGAACTGGAGCCGTTCCATCTCTTCTTCCTGGAAGACCCGCTCCGCCCGGAACACAAGGAGAGTTTCCGCCTGATCCGCCAGCACGCCACGACGCCGCTGGCGATGGGCGAACTGTTCCATACCAAATGGGAGTGCCTGCCGCTCATCACGGAGCAGTTGATAGACTTCATCCGGTGCGATCTGGGACATATCGGCGGCATCACGGAGGCAAAAAAGATCGCCGCCGTCGCCGAGTGCTACTATGTGCAGACGGCCTGGCACGGCCCCGGCGACATCGCGCCCATGACGCACGCCGCCAACGTCCATCTCGACATCGCTCTCCCGAACTTCGGTGTGCAGGAGATGGTCTTCTTCCCGGAGGTCGTCCACGAGGTCATGCCTGGTTCGCCGACGTTCAAAGACGGCTATCTGCACGTCACCGACGCGCCCGGTCTGGGAACCGACCTCGATGAGGAGGCCGCCGCGAAATATCCCTACGAGCGCGCCTACCTGCCGGTCACGCGCCGCGCCGACGGCTCCGTGATGGACTGGTGAGAAACGTGCGGCGGCTTCTTGTGCTGTGCGGCCTGTTCGCTTTCGGGCTGTGGGCGCTGCAAGTCACGCCCTATCTGAATCCGGCCAACGACGCGGGCCGCTACATGGTGCTGGGCGAGTCGCTGGCGCTATCGGGCGATCTGCGGCTGCTCAACGACATCCGCCATCCGCTCGATACGCTCTATCCGCCCGGCTTCCCGGCGATCATCGCCTTCTGGCTGAAAGTGACCGGGCGCGATCCCGGCGGCGTGGTCGTGCCGGTCAAGCTGACGCAGATCGCGCTATTGATCGGCTCGCTGCCCCTGCTCTACCTGCTCCTGAAACGCGCCCGCCTCCCCTTTCCCTACATCGCGGCGGCCCTGTTCGCGGCAGCTTTCTCCCCGGCCCTCATCGCCTATGCCAACGAGGTCATGTCGGAGATTCCGCTGCTGTTCCTCTGCCTGGCCTCCGTCGTGCTGGTCGAATCCGCAACGCTCCCCCTCCCTAGCGAGGCACGAGCGGCCAGGGAGGGGGCCGGGGGGTGGGTCAACCCACCGCCCATCAATCGTGTTCTCTCGCTGCTCTGCGCGGCGGCGGCGTTTCTGGTGCGGTCGGCA
>DASRGL010000247.1:0-2573 GCA_035651115.1 Chthonomonadaceae bacterium | reverse complement strand
TTCACGGCGCTGCGCAAGCAGGAGAACCTGCGGATGCAGCGCACCTACTACCAGCAGGAAGTGGAGCGAAATCCGCGCAACGCCTCCGCATACTATCAGTTGGCGGCGTTTTTGAAGCGGCAGGGGGATTTGCGCGGCGCGCGGGCGGCGCTGGGGCAGGCAAACCGGCTGGCGGCGGGGAATAAGGAGGGGCAAGCCCTGCGCCGCCGCATCGCGACCCTGGCGGCGGCGCTCGGACAGTCCTCCCGCCGTTGACCGCGCGTGCGGGGCTTGCAGCTTCTCTTTGGACACGGGGTTGAAACCCCCGGTCTGGCATTGCAAAGTCCACCTTTGTGGACTGAGGAGGGAGCCTGCGCAGGCAGGCTTGGCAACTACAGACCGGCCTTTCAAGGCCGCGCGCGAACGTTGCGTCAGAGAATCCGGAATCCTCGTAGAACGCAGATAGACACAGGTGAAACAGATCGCAACAGAACGCATGGCCCGGAGTGAAGCGCAGCCTGACCGGGCGTCCGGCGCGCGGCGCGCGCCCGGTGGAATCACACTGCGCGCCCTGATGATCGGTCTCCTGATGGTCGGCGTCATCGTCGGGATGACGCAGGCGCTCTCCATTCGCTACGCGGTCGCCGACGTAGGCGGCAACGCGCCGCCTGCCGCGCCGATCTACCTGCTGCTGGCTTATGTCCTGCTGGCCGCGTTTCTGCCCTGGCTGCGGTCGCGGTTCGGCCTCTCGCGGGGCGAACTGCTGCTCATCTACGCGATGATGCTCGTCGCCGGGCCGATCACCCATCCTCATGCCATTGGCTTCCTCGTTCCCCATACCGTCGCGCCCGCCTACTACGGCGCGCAGCAGTCGAGTTGGGCGCTCTTTCAGCCGACGCTGCCCGCCTGGCTTAGCCCCCAGGATCGGAATGCCGTCGAGGGTTTCTTTCATGGAACCGGCGGAAACGTTCCCTGGCACGCCTGGCTCGTCCCGATGCTGGCCTGGTCGTCGCTGCTGATCGCGCTGTTCTTCGTCATGCTCTGCATCAACACGCTGATGCGGCGGCAGTGGATCGAGAGCGAGCGCCTGACCTTTCCTCTGGCGGCGATTCCGCTGACGCTGACAGAAGGCGACAAGGGGGTGGGGGAGCGTCTGCGTCATACGCTCCGCCAGCCGCTCTTCTGGCTGGGCGTCGCCCTGCCGCTGGCGCTGCAAGCGTCTACCGAGATTCACAACTACTATCCCTCTGTCCCCGCCTTCCCACTGCGGGATGTGATCATCCTGAATAGTCCGAGCGCGCCGCTCGTGCCTCCCTGGAACGGCCTGGGGCAGGTCTCTTTCTCCCTGATCTTCTGGCTGGTGGGCGTGGCCTATCTGCTGCCCAAAGAGATCGCCTTCAGCGCCTGGGTCTTCTATCTCATCCGGCTGTTGGAGGATGTGCTGGCGGTCTGGCTGGGGAAGACCGGCGAGGCTCCGAGCGTCTACAGCAACGACTTTCCGGCGGTCTTCGCGCAGGGCGCGGGCGCGGCGTTGGCCCTGACGGGAATCACGCTCTTTGCCGCGCGCCGTCACCTGGCCAGGGCGATCCGCAAAGCCTTCCGAGGCGACCCGACGCTGGATGACCGGGGCGAATTCCTCTCCTATCGCACCGCCGTCTGGGGAACGGCGCTGGGCATCGCCTTTATCCTGGCCTGGTGCTGCGTGGCCGGAATGCGGCTCTGGGTCGCTGCGCTGCTCTTCGGCCTGATGCTGGCCTACTTCTTCATCTTCGCCCGCATTCGCGCGGAGACGGGGTTGGGAATGGGCGTCATCGTCTGGCCCAAGATGCTGGACGAGATGATGCTCACCTTCGTGGGCGCGCGGTACATGACGCTGTCCGACCTGACGATGGTTCACGCGCTGCGCTGGCTCTACTTCGGCTCGGCGACGGGGTCGGTGATGGCGGCGCAGATGGAGGGATTCAAGCTGACGGACGCGGGCGGTCTGCCAAGACGCAGCGTGGGTAGCACAATCCTGCTGACGATGCTGCTCACCGTGCCGGTGGCGTTCGCCTGGACGCTGAAGACGTACTACCATAGCGGTTTCGAGGCCATGCCGATAGGACAGCGCGAACCCAGCATGGTCGCCAGCCAGATCTACTGGTCGTTTCAGGGCATCGTCTACGAGAACAGCGCGCCGCACGGCCCGGAGTTAGGCGGCCTCCTCGCTATCGGGGCGGGCGCGCTCATCACCATCGCGCTGCACTGGATGCGCACCTGCTTCCTCTGGTTCCCGCTGCATCCGGTCGGCTATCTCGCGGCCAACTCCTGGGGAATGCACATCAACTGGGCCTCGTTCTTTCTGGGCTGGCTGCTCAAGACGCTGCTGACGCGCTACGGCGGGCTGTCGGTCTACGCCCGTCTGCTCCCGCTGTTTCTGGGGCTGATCGTGGGCGACATGCTGCACCAGGGACTCTGGGGACTGGTCGCCTGGGCCAGCGGCGGCGCGGGCGTGGTGCGGTTCTGATTCTGCCGCATCCCCGCGCGATAGCAGAGAGAGGTCCCTGCCATTTTCGGCCAGCCGTGCAGTTGACAGTTCGGGCGTTCTGGCGTAT
>DASRGL010000246.1:0-11224 GCA_035651115.1 Chthonomonadaceae bacterium | reverse complement strand
AGCCCGTCCGCATCAAGCGCTGGGGTATTTGACCCCAGCAGCGTTCAAACACAAGTGGCTGTCGGAGCAGCCC
Source organism: Chthonomonadaceae bacterium (assembly GCA_035651115.1). Taxonomy (GTDB): domain Bacteria; phylum Armatimonadota; class Chthonomonadetes; order Chthonomonadales; family Chthonomonadaceae; genus DASRGL01. The sequence continues at coordinate 11,151 of DASRGL010000246.1, read as the reverse complement.
AAGACCGCCGGAGTCTAACTTTCCGACTGGCCTAAAATATGGGAGTCATGTCACCAGGACTCGACGATCTGCCCACTGCTCTTCTTAATCTCCACCTTTGTAGCGCCGCTGGAGTAGCTATAGACCCTCTGATTGCCCCTGGCATCCACCAGCGAAGAGACGCGCGCGGCCTCGTCATAGTTGATGGGATGGCTCGGTGGGCTGGAGCCTTGATTGGGATCGGGGACTTTGACAAAATTCAGCAGAGGCTGGCCGTTGGGGGCCGCTTTGTAATCATAGATCCAGCGTGCGGAGGCACTGCCCAAATACGGCGCGATCTGATCAACCTCCAGTAGACATGTCACGCCAGCGGTCGTTGGCGTGGTGCCAAACGTATAGTTCACCTGCCGTTTATCCGCATCATTGGAGGCTGCGACATCCATGAGGGCGGACAGATAGCCGTTAAGGTAGCTGAATCGCAGCAGCACGTTGCCTGCTGCGTCCTCGATGTGATCAATGCGGTTATTGTTGGCAGCGTTCGTATCCCGGATAAGCCGGATAGTATGATAGGCCGTGTTGTTGGGGTAGAGCAAGTCCGCGATCTGGTACAGGTAGTAGCGATTGGCCGTACTGCTCGGAACGAACGTCCAGGTGCTGCCGTCCTTGAAAGTGAGCGTGAACGAGTTCCACTGACCGGGCTGCCCCTGTTTCGGGCTGCCGGAAGCGGCATAGGGCGCTCCCGAGGGCGCTGTCAACTGGCCGGTCGGGTTCCCGCTGGCGTCCAGAACCGGCGTCAGGAGTTCGCGGGCGCTGTTGGGATAGGTCAGCAGATATTTGCCCCAGGTTCCGGTGGTATAAGGGGTCGTCCTGTCCAGGTAGACGTTGTAGTTATCGGTCCATCCCGGAGACAGTCCCGGCGCGTACATGCCCACGCTTGCCAGGGTGCTGCGATACTGGCGGGCATAGACGACTTTCGGGCCGTTCGGGTTGCGCACGACGATGTCTGGGTCTGGCGTATGCTCCTCTGCGCCGGTGGCGAGATTGACCGCATCGGCGGAGGAGGGGCCGTTGCCGTCAATGGGAACCGAGTCGGTGGGTACGATGTCTTGCGCCCAGGCGGGAACTGTCTCTGGCGGCCCATAGGTCATGTTCAGCGTCAGGTTAAAAACCAGCCTGCCGTTAACGACCTGATTGTTCTTGAAGTAGAGCGCCTGTTGTCCGGGGGATTGGCTTCGTCAATGAGTTGGAACGCGATAGTCTGTCCCTGGTGCGTGCGTACATAGCTGGTCACATCGAAGCTGACGGCCGTTCCGCCTTGTAGAGAGACGCTCTGCTGACTCAACAGTAAACCGCCGGTACTACCCCAGTTGGCCCCGGTATTCAGGTTATGGGTGCTGGCATTGCTCCATTTGAGCGTGTCGGCAGTCCAGGTGGTATCGGGGATAGCGTAGAGTTTGACGGTTTCCAGGCCCGTAGACGGAGCAGAGGAAGAGTCCACGCGCAGGTTGAGGAAAGCAGTGGTGATGAACTGGTTTCCCAGAGCAAATTTGAGATAGATACAGGCATTGCCGCTGGTGGAACCGGTGTTGCTGGCCCGACGTACTAGGAAGGTGGCCGCGCCATTATATGTTTGCTCAGGTGTGGCGGAGGCGACATAGGTAGCGTCTGTCGGAGGCAGGAAGCCTGACGCGCCCGGAGTGGGCGGCGGGGAGGGAATGCCGTTTTGCGCTCCGACCAGAACCGTTCCTCCCAGGCTCAAGATCAGACACCAGAGAAGGCAGAGCAGTTGGGCTACAGCAGATCGGCACATGAATCGCTCCTTATTCTACACTATGAGCCTACATAATCGGGACTGCCAGAACACCATCGCTTTCAAGCATTTGTACTAGCATAACCGGACTCAACAGTTTTGTCAAATAGTCCTGTGACATTTTTGTTACAGTTTCGTGACAATCCCTGTAGAAGCCTTCTCACGCTGTGCTTACAAACACAGGCGCACGCTGCAAGGTTGGCAGCGTGCGCCTGTTAAGCGTTCCTATCTGTGAGGGCTATCTACCGGCGAGGACGGAACCGCGCCTTCAGGTTCTCCGCGCCCTCCTCTTCCTCGTCCGCAGCGCTGGCCGCTATCGGCTCCGGGCGACCGCCACGCTCTCGCTCGCCAGGCCCGCGCCCGCCGCGATCCCGACCGCCGAAGCCGCCGCCGCGTCCGCCGCGCTCTCGATCTCTGTCCCCGAAGCGGCCGCCACCACCGCGTCCATCGTCAGCCCGCTTCGCCATGCTCGGATCGAACGGCTGATCCAGGTTGATCGCCGACAGGTTCACCCGGCCCTGGCTGTCCACCTCGATGACGCGCACTTTCAACTCATCGCCCAGCTTGACCGCCTCTTCCGGCCTTCTGACCGGCGGCACGCGCAGATGGCTGACATGCACCAGACCTTCCTTGCCCGGCAGGATCTCCACGAACGCGCCCATCCCGATCAGGCGGGTCACTTTGCCCGTGTAGACCTGGCCGACCTCCACCTCGGCGACCATGTTGAGGATGAAGTCGGCGGCGCGCTTGCCTGCCGCCTGATCCACCGCCGCGATGAAGATCTTGCCGTCCTGCTGGATGTCTATCTGCGCGCCCGTCTCGGCGGTGATCTTCTTGATCATCTTGCCGCCGGGGCCGATCACCTCGCCGATACGTTCCGGGTTGATCTCGATGGTGAAGATGGAGGGCGCATAGGCCGAGAGATGCCCGCGCGGCGCCGCGATGGTCTCGGTGATCTTGCCGAGGATATGGAGGCGGCCCTGCCGGGCCTGCTCCAATGCCTGCATCATCACATCCCGCGGGATGCCCTGGATCTTCGTATCCATCTGAATGGCAGTGATGCCCTCGGTGGTTCCGGCGACTTTGAAATCCATATCGCCGGAGAAGTCCTCCATGCCCTGGATGTCGGTAAGGACGGCGAACTTGTCGCCGCTGGTCATCAGCCCCATCGCTACGCCCGCCACGGGAGCCGAGATCGGCACGCCCGCGTCCATCAGGGCGAGGGTGGAACCGCACACCGAGGCCATCGAGGTCGAGCCGTTGCTCTCCAGGACTTCGCTTTGCAGTAGCAGGGCGTAGGGGAAGTCGGCTTCCGGCGGCAGCACCGGCACGAGCGCCCGCTCTGCCAGCGCGCCGTGTCCGATCTCGCGCCGTCCGGCCCCGCGCAGGGGCCGCACTTCGCCGACCGAATAGGGCGGGAAGTTGTAGTAGTGCATGTACCGCTTCGTGCCGTCCTCTTCCAGGTTATCCACGACCTGCGCCTCGCTCATCGTGCCGAGGGTCAGGGCGGTCAGCACCTGGGTCTGGCCGCGCGTGAAGAGGCCGGAGCCATGCACGCGGGGCAGCAGCCCGACCTCGCAGGTGATGGGCCGTATCTCGTCCAGTTTGCGCCCGTCGGGGCGCACCTGCTCCTCGATGATGAGGGCGCGTATCTGCTCTTTGACAGCCTTCTCGGCGGCTTCCGCGACTTCGGACTCCTGTTCCGGGTATTCCGACAGCAGGCGGGCCACGATGTCCTTCTTCAGGTCGTCAATGGCGCTCTCGCGGGCGGCCTTGTCCGGGTTCTGGATGGTGGCGCGGATCTCGCCTGCCATCTGGCTGCGGATGGCCTGCAAGATCCCCTCATTCGGCAGATGCAGCCCGACCTCGGTCTTGGGCCGGGCGACAAGCCGCGCCAGCTCCTCCTGCAGGTCGCACTGCGCTTTGATGACCTCGTGCGCGGCATCAATGGCGGCCAGCATGTCCGTCTCGCTGACGAATTTCGCGCCCGCTTCGATCATGATGACGGCCTGCTTCGTCCCCGCCACGACCAGATCGAGATCGGACTCGTCTATCTGCTCCAGGGTGGGGTTGATGATGAACTGGCCGTCAATGCGCCCGACGCGCACGGCTCCGATGGGGCCGTTCCAGGGAATGTCGGAGACCATCAGCGCGGCGGAGGCGGCGAGCATCGAGAGGGTGTCGGGGAGGTTGGAGTGGTCTACGGAGAGGGGCATCGCAATGATCTGGACATCGTTGCGCATCCCATTGGGAAACAGAGGACGGATCGGGCGATCCATCAGGCGGGAGGTAAGGACGGCCTTTTCACTGGGGCGGCCTCCCCGCTTGACGAAGCCGCCGGGGATCTTCCCGACGGTGTACTTGCGCTCCTCATAGTCACAGGTGAGCGGAAAGAAATCTATGCCGGTGCGGACTTCGGGACTCATCGTGGCGGTCGCCATTACGACCGTATCGCCCTGCGTGAGCCAGATCGCGCCCCCGGCCTGTTTGGCGACTTTGCCCGTCTCCAGGCGCAAAGTCCGCCCTGCCAGTTCGCGTTCGACAGAGTGAACCAAAGGTATTCTCCTACAGATATTACGGGGTCATGAAAAACAAGGAGGAAGGCGGAAGGAGAAAGGAGGAAAAAGAGCCTGCCTCATCCTTCATCCTTCAGCCTTCCTCCTTGTTTTTCTGGATGTGCCAGAGCAGTCGGCAATCCGAAGGAGAAGTCCGGAGGCGTACAGTGGAAGGAAAGGGGTCAGGGAAAGCGGACTTCCCTCGGTCGGGGCGGACGCGAAAGCAATCCGCTTACCCTGAACCCTGTGTTCTGCTGTACGCGACTCTTCTTCGGGAGATGCCGACTGCCTTCCGCGCGGCGCGGGAGGGCCTGTTCAGGCCGAACGCGCCAGACAGCGGGTACGTGTCAACAGGCCGGGCGGTCTGGCGGCCCGGCGGGAACCTAAAGCTTGCTGCGGATGCCCAGGCGTCCGACCAGCGTGCGGTAACGCTCGATGTCCTTCTTGCTCAGATAGTTGAGCATCCGGCGGCGGCGACCGACCATCATCATCAGACCGCGCCGCGAATGGAAATCCTGCTTGTGTTCGCGCAGATGATCGGTCAGTTGATTGATGCGCGCCGTCAGCAGGGCGACCTGCACCTCCGGCGAACCGGTGTCGCCCTCGTGGGTGGCGTGATCCGTGATCACACTGGTTTTGATCTCTTTCTTAAGCGGCACTGCCGAAACGACCTCCTTTTGCACCGATACGCCATAGTTTAGCACGAATCAGGGCAAAAAGCAATGCCGTTCCCGACAAAAACCGGGCCAGCGTGTCGAAAGTTCTGTACAAGGGAGGCCAGGCGAGAATTTGCGATCGGTTTTGAGGCGGAAGGCGTCAACGGGGAGGGACAGTGGGGAGGAAGGCGGCTGGCGGCCTGGGACGCTGCTGCGGAGGAGACAGCGCGTCTACTAGGCCGCCCGATCAGGAATCCAGCAGGTAGGCTGCCAGCAGTCCGCGACACAGGGTCGGGCGGTCGGAGAGCGCCGCGACGATGGCCTGCACGATCTCCATCGGCTCGGCCTGGATGCCGTTCTCGCGCAGCGTGGATTGCAGCTCCCGCAAGAGGGGCATCGGCGGCTCGGAGAGGGACAGCGTGCCGCCATAGAGGGGCAGAGATTCCTTCTCCGCCCCGGAAGGCAAGGCGCTGCTCTCGCCGAGAATAGCCGCTTCAGGCTGCGCTACCGGAGAGAGCAGGCTCCGCATCGCGATCCGAATATCGTCGCGTCGTTTCATACGTGTCTACCTCCTGTAGAACTTCGCGCCCCAGCAGGCGATACGCCTGCGCGCCCAGCGAACCCCAGGCATACTCCAGGATCGTCTGCCCGGTGGCGGGCGCTTCGGCCAGGCGCACCGTGCGCGGGATGATGGTCTGATAGACCTGGCCCGGCAGCGCGGCGCTGGCCGCCTCGAAAACGTCATGGGCGTGCGCGATGCGCCGATCGAACATCGTGCCGACCACGCGCAGGCGCAGCAGAGGGTTGGTCGTCTCCCGGATCGCGATGACCATCTCCTGCGTATCCGCCAGCCCGCGCAGCGAGAGATAGTCGCACTGCAGCGGAACCAGCGCGATATGGGCGGCGGTCAGCGCATTGGTCAGGGCGCTGCCCAGCGACGACGGGCAGTCTATCAGCGCGTAGTCGTAGCGCTCCCACACCGACTGTAGCGCCTGGGAGAGCCGGAACGCCGATCCCTCCGTCATCGCCAACTCCAGAAAAACGACCGCCAGCGTCGCGGTCGCCGTGACGCAGTCCATTCCGCCCACGCACGGACGGATCGCCTCCGGGAGACATCCCGGCTCCAGCAGCGCCTCTCCGAGAGAGAGGCCGCTGGGCGTCAGGCCGACGGCCGCCGTCAAACTGCTTTTCGGGTCCAGATCAACCAGCAGCACGCGCTTGCCTTCGTGCGCCAGCGCCGCGCCAAGATTCACCGCCGTGGTGGTTTTGCCGACCCCGCCTTTGTGGCTGGTTATCGCATAGACGAACATATCGTCCCTTTCTCTTCGGTCCCACGTCCGTGTTTCTCAGGGGCATTCGCTATTCCTTTGCGGGCGAGTGGCGGCGCCTCCCGGCGCGGCGGAGAAACCTCTGCCGCAGGAAGGGCCCTATCTCTCATTCCTTGATCCTCTCCCGTCCCCACAAGGTCGGAATACCGGATTAGCCCTTTTTCTCCCGTCCCGGCGCTGCGGAGAGCCATTTCAAGAGGACATTCTCGCGGAAACGACGCAGGCGTTCGCTATCGGGGCCAGGCGCTTTCCCCTTTCCGGCGGCGCTCTGACGCAGGCAGGCCGCGGCCTCGATAAGGCTAAGCAGGCGATGGGGACGCGGCGGCTCCACAGCCGCGCCATTCCTCGGCGGAGCCGCCTCTACCGCGAGAGGCCGGGCCATATCCGGGCGGGAAAGACGCGGTTCGGGCGACGGGGGGAGGCCGGTCAGCAGGGTAAGGTCGGCGTGCGCTCCCGGCTTGCCATGGGCCTGCTCAAGCTTTTGATGCAGGCTGCGCGCCTTCATCGTCGGCGAGAGATACGGTTCGTCCGCGAATAGCTCATCCAGCTTTCTGCGGCGTATGGTCGGATCGAGGGGTTGTTGCAGGTCTTCCATCTTACGCTGCCTTTGCCAGTTTGGGCCGCCGACATCCGAGTCCACGCACGGTCTTCTCGACGTGTTCGGGCAAGAGTTGGGGGCTGTCGTGCAGGAACGCCTCTTTCATCGTTCCTTCGGTCACGACCAGGATATCGCGGGGAACGCCGCCCGTATGCTGATAGATGGCCTGCATGGTCTCCGGCGGGCAGAGGGAGAACGGATCGCGCGCCCCGGCCCGCTGAAAGCGGTGGAGGAGCATGTTGCCGGTCTCTTCCTCGGAGAGCGGTTCCAGCGTGGAGACGGAGGCGACGCGGCTCAGCAGCGCAGGATAGTAGGCCAGCTTCTTGTCAATGCCGAGCTGGGCCGAGAGGACGATCTGGAGCAGGATGCTCTCGCGCGTTTGCAGGTTCAGCAGGTCGCGAATGACCGGGAACGCCCGCGAGGCGATAGACTGGGCCTCATCAATGAACAGCACGATGGTCTGTTTCTCTTCGTAGGCTTTGGACAGCAGCCAGGTCTCCAGGCGGGTCACCATCTCGCGCGCGTTGGTTCCAGGCTCCAGGCCGAACGCCGCCAGCACTTCCGCCAGCAGCGTGCGGGGCGAGGTGATGGTTCCCGTGTTCTGGAGTTTCGCGCAGCGCCAGCCGTACTGATGCGGCCACAGCGTCATCAGGTACTCGATCAGGAACGATTTGCCGTGTCCCACGTCGCCGCGCACCAGCGCCAGTCCGCCATGTTCCTGGATGGTCCAGCGGACATTGACGACCGCATCCTTGTGCTGGGTAGACAGGTAGAGCCACTTCGGGTCGTGGTTACGGGCGAACGGGGTTTCCGTCAGGCCAAAATGCTGAATGTACTCCGTAAGCATCAAGAAATTCTCCTCAAGTCCTCAGGATGCGTCTCATCCTTCTCCTTAAAGTATGGCAAACCGAACCGATCCCAGGCATCGGCCGTCGCCGGGTGCGGTGGGAGCTTCTGGTGATCCGGCGGCTGTGGCTGCGGCAGCCTACAGACCGAGTTGGTTGGAGTCTGTCAACGTCGCGATGACAGGGCGCTATGGCGATACAGGGGGAGGCTGCTTGTCAATCCTAGGTTGCTAGACCGCCGGTCTAACTCACTATTGGATTGTCGGAAAGTTCGCGGAAATTCTCTATAGGATGGCCTGAAGAACCGGCGAAAGGCGAAGTGCAAGCGAGGCAATTGAGGAATCGCGGCATTTATGCGCCATGTCGCAGGACGAGGTGGAGCGCCCAGACGAGGAGCGCCAGGGGAGCTGTATAGAGGGAAGCCCAGAACGCTCCCCAGGACAGAGAGCGAAGCAAACGGCCCTGACAGTCGCGCTTATCGTTGACGGCCCGCGAGAGCATCCTGCGAATGAGCCAGTAGAGGAGGAACGCGACGGCGGGAATCACGAACTCGATGAGCAGCCAGGCCGCTGGGTCAGAAGGACGCACGGCCCCGGCCCTCTCGTTTCGCGGTCTGTCTGTGTCTCCGGCATGTCGCTTCCTCCTCTTGTGTCTGGCGTTGCTACTCCATAGACGGAAGCGACCGGCCTCTGGTTTTGCTGCGTAGCCCCTGCGCGCGGCGGTAGCGATCTGGCGCTGACAGGCTGCTACTATCACGGCGTCTGAAAGATAGCCCGGCAAGCCTGGTGAGAATGGAAACACGATTCTTCACTGGCGAGGCAGGCGCGCTTGTGAAGGGAGCAGACTGGCAATTGAAACTTAACATGATTTTAACTTTCACATAACATGGACATAACATGACTGTGGCACTATAGAATGGATCGGGGAAATTCACGTGATGGAGGATCAGGAAAATGTTTGTGAAGATTGTTGGCAACCTTCTTCTGTTCGTCTGCCTCTTGACGGTGTCCTGTCTGGAGTGCCGCGCAGACTTTTTCGATTTTTCGGTTCAAATCACCTTTGAAGAAGGCGCTCCTCCGGCTGATGACCTTTATCACCTGAACGGAGCGCAGACCGTTCTGTGCGCCTGTACGTCCGAAGCGATCTATTCGGCGACCAACATCTCCGGTGTAGCCAAGACCTGCGAGTTCAGCTACGGGACTCTCGCCGCGATAATACAAGGGGTCAACACTCTGTCAAGCAACTCCTCGCACCATAATTCCGGAGTGATGGTTCTGCCTGCCGGCATGAAATGGGGTGATGTCCATGATGAGGTATCAACCTCCAGGCAGTTAGGCTTAGGGAGCTACGCGGCTCAAGGAAACGCTTTCGTGGAAGAAATCAAGACAGGAGAGGGTGATAACGCTCCAACACTACTGGAACCGTTCTCGGTGGTACCGTGAAGGCATTTCCTTTAGGCCGCTTCAAGCCCTTCGATAGTTATTCCATGCTTTAGGGATCTACTCATTGAACTGTGACCTGATGGCCCGGAACGGAAAGTCGGACACAACATTCAACGCAGGGATCCAAGACCACGTTATTCTGCGTGAATTTCCCCGCTCATCCGCTCGTGCAGGAAATCGTAACACTCACTGCTTTGCAGTGATTGGAGGTTAGTGGTATGCGGTATCTGTATTCTCCCCTGTTCATCCTGGCCTTGACGTTTCTCCTCCTCAACAATGCGCTCTGTGCTGGGGTCACCGCCGAGATGAGACAGGCGGACAATCGGTTAGCCAAGCCTGTTACTCTCTCGGAACAGAGTATCTATCTGAGCGAACTGCTCAAACAGCTACAGCAACAGACAGGGGTGCAGGTCAAACTCGATAATCGCGCGCCTGCTTCCGGTCTGGAACTGCTGGCAAAGTTCGACAAAGTCTCCGTCGGCGATGTCATTGACGCCCTCTATTCCCTGCTCAGTTGCAAGTATGGCGAATGGCATCTGATCCAGGCCTCGGAACATGGAGAAATCTCCTACCTCTTCTTCCAGAGAGAGGCGGACAAAAACAAGCACCTTGTTGCTCAGTCACTCGGACAGAGCGCGCTGGAAGAGTTCGTCGCCTCCATGTCTCGCTTTGCCATGATGACACCGGAGGAGCGTAAGAAACACCGCCGGGATATACAGAAAACGTTCAGGATGAAAGACAATTCCTATTACATCGTCCACATTGATGACCTTATCAAGGATAGTGAGGTTCTATGGAATGAATACCGTCTACTTGAGGCACTGCTCGCTCCCGAACAGCAGACGCAGCTTTTGAGAGGGCAGGCTCGTTTCGAGTTTTCCCTGGACAACCTCTCACCAAAAGCAAAGTCTCTGTTTCAGGCGATTTGTCACCACTATTCTCCCTACGATAATACCCTTCCTGACAAATTCTCCCTCTACGCAACCCGTGGTAGACCCGGGGGGGATCGAGAACTGTGTCCTTTTGTCTACTGCAGATATGGTGATAAGTATTCTCTGTCCATGCTGGACACAGGCATGTTCTGCCTCAACTATATCGAGGTCATCCGAGCCGCTTGGATGCTCCCAGGCGACCACACCGACGATCCCGCCGCGCAGAAGACCATCGCTTTAACCCGCCAGATGGAAAAAGACCCGCCTCCGCTGCGAACCGTCACCATGCCTTCCGGCAGACAGATGGTGGTCATGCCGTCCAGCCTCTTCCGATGGCGGCTTGCTCAACTCGCCACCGGAGCCGCCCTGCCGATGCTGGCCCTGCTGCCTCAATCTTCGTCGGGGAAGTCGCTGCCAGGCATACAGAACGCGAAGGTGCAGGCGGTTTTGGACACGTTTGATCGTCTCCGAGACCGACCCCTCTATAAGTGGCGCAACGGGATCCTGCTGATCAACTATCCGGCCTACTTTGTGGAGGAGGAGGACACGCTGCCTTACGAAGTCCTGAGTATCTGGCGCAACTGCAAAGATAGATTGATGGGGCCGAAAGAGTTGGTGGCCTTCTTCACCCGGTTGAGCGCGGCGCAGTTCGAGCGCCTGAAAGATAGCCACCCGGCTCTGGGGAAGGCGCGAAGACTGCTGCCGCTCTTCTTTCTGGCGAAGCAGCATCCTGAGATGCTCGGAGAGGGACTGGTTCTGGATGAAGGGCTGTTTCGCGACCTGATGACCCTGGACTTTCTGGCCGCCAACGAAGATTTCCGCTCCGGCACAATCAGCAGGCTGCGCTTGGTAGGCAAGGAGATCGTCTTTGCAGGGAAGCGATGCCTGGAGACCGATCTGGAAGGGCTGCGCAACGATGGCAAGTGGATGGTGCTGGCCTCCTACATCATGCGCCAGGCAGGCGAGACACTTCAGGAACAGGAGTAAGAGCAACACCCTCTGCCTA
>DASRGL010000245.1:0-9896 GCA_035651115.1 Chthonomonadaceae bacterium | reverse complement strand
CTTGAACATGTTGTTGTAGAAGATGTCGGCGAACGAGGGCGCGATGAGGGCGCGGAACCCATAATCGAGCAAGGCCCATGGCGCATGTTCGCGGGAGGAACCGCAGCCGAAGTTCTTGCCTGCCAGCAGGATGGGCGCGTTTCGGTACTGCGGCGCGTTCAGCTCGAATTCCGGGTCGGGCGTTTTGCCATCGTTCCGGTAGCGCCAGTCGAAGAACAGAAACTGGCCGAAGCCGGTGCGCTCGATGCGCTTGAGAAACTGTTTCGGGATGATCTGGTCGGTATCCACGTTCACCCTGTCCAGCGGGGCCGCGATGCCGGTCACACGAACGAATGGTTCCATAGGTCTCCTCAGATTCAGGAATCCACAGATTACACAGATGAACACAGATTAAAGACCAAATCGTTAATAAAGTCTATCAGATTTCTCCTTGCTTGCTGAAGGCAAGCCGTATCTGCATTGTGTTCTTAATCTGTGCAAATCGGTGTAATCTGTGGATTCTCTCTTATTTCCAGTTGCGGATGTCCACCAGATGCCCGGCGATGGCCGCTGCCGCCGCCATCTGCGGGCTGACCAGGTGCGTGCGTCCGCCCTTGCCCTGGCGTCCCTCGAAGTTGCGGTTGGAGGTCGAGGCGCAGCGCTGGCCCGGCTGGAGGATGTCCGGGTTCATGCCCAGGCACATGGAGCAGCCTGCTTCGCGCCAGTCGAATCCGGCCTCCATAAAGATTTTGTCCAGCCCCTCGGCCTCGGCCTGCTTCTTGACGGCGGCGGAGCCGGGAACGACCATCGCATGGACGCCGGGGTGGACTTTGCGGCCCTTCGCGATCTCGGCGGCGGCGCGCAGGTCTTCGATGCGCCCGTTGGTGCAGGAGCCGATGAAGACCTTTTCGAGCGTGAGCGACTGCATCGGAGCGCCGGGAGTCAGGCCCATGTACTCCAGGGCGCGCTCGGCGGCGCGGCGGTCGGACTCGCTGGCGAAATCACCGGGCGAAGGCACAGTTCCGGTGATGGGAACGACCATGCCGGGGCTGGTTCCCCAGGTGACGTGCGGGGCGATGTCGGCGGCGTTCAGTTCGACCAGGGTATCGAAGGTCGCGCCGGGGTCGGTGGGCAGCGCCTTCCACTCCGCCAGCGCGGCTTCCCAATCGGCTCCCTGCGGCGCATAGGGACGGCCTTTGAGATAGGCGAAGGTCTTCTCGTCCGGGGCGATCATGCCCGCCCGTGCGCCCGCCTCGATGCTCATGTTACAGACGGTCATGCGGCCTTCCATCGAGAGATTGCGGATGACCTCGCCGGTGTACTCGACGGCGTAGCCGGTCGCGCCGTCCGTGCCGATCTTGCCGATGATGGCGAGGATGACATCTTTGGCGGTGACGCCGAGGCCGAGCGTGCCTTCGACGCGAATCTCCATCGTCTTCGGCTTCGATTGGGGCAGGCATTGCGTGGCTAAGACGTGTTCCACTTCGCTGGTTCCGATGCCGAAGGCCAGCGCGCCGAATGCGCCGTGCGTGCTGGTGTGGCTGTCGCCGCAGACGATAGTGAGGCCCGGCTGCGTCAGGCCCAGTTCCGGCCCGATGACATGAACGATGCCCTGGCGGGCGCTGTGCAGGTCGTAGAGGGTGATGCCGAACTCGGCGCAGTTGGCCGAGAGCGTCTCCATCTGCAGTTTGGAGATAGGGTCGGCGATGGGCAAAGAGCGGTCGGTCGTGGGGACATTGTGATCCATCGTCGCGACGGTCAGATCGGGGCGGCGGACTTTGCGCCCGGTCATTCTCAGCCCCTCGAACGCCTGCGGCGACGTGACCTCATGGACGAGATGCAGGTCAATATAGAGCAGCGCGGGCTTTCCCGGCTCCTCCTGGACGACGTGGGCATCCCATATCTTCTCGAACATCGTTTTGGGCATTGGTTCTCCTCCTCGCAGCTACCAGTATAGTATAGCCCGGAATCGTTTCCAAAGTCCAAGACGCTGTTTCTATGGAATAGATAGGACAGCACTATCACAGAGGCGTTTAAGTCCGGGATCTGACAAACCCTCTCTTTTTCATTGGCGGTTGAAACCGCTGCTGGAAAGGCACAAAGTCGGCCTGCGCCGACTCTAACCTCCCCTCTCCCACAGCGTTGGGAGAGGGGCCGGGGGTGAGGGCCAGTCCACGCAGGTGGACTTCGTGCTTTGGCAGCCGCGAATTCATTCGCCGGGCAAAAAGTGAGGTTTGTCAGGCCCGCCTCTTTAAATCAGGGAAGGAGCAAAGCCTTGCTCCTGGGTCTGCTTCCTATTCTAGCCCCTGCGCCGCCCGATGTCCAATCGTTTCTTCTGAGGTTGGCGATAGGCGCAGGCTATGCAAAGAGACAGACGTCAGGAGTCGTCGTCTCCGCCGCCGAGCAGCGTCCGCGCCTGCTTGAGCCGGTCCGACGCAACATCGCCCGCCTTTTGCAGCGCCGTCAGGTCGGCCATCGAAAGGTACAGCTTGTTGACGCCATCCAGGTCCACGCCCGCCAGGTCGAGGACGATCCAACCCTGCGCGTCGGTCTTGCCCTGATAGCTGGTCGTGAACCGCACCCGATTCTTCGGAAAGAGCATTTTGGTACACATTCTCCTTTCCTGACGTCTGAAGAAGATCCCGCGTTGCTTCCGCTGGTCACGACGCTCCGGCTAGAGAATATTCCGCAGATGCCGCGCTATTCGTCAGATACGCCTTAGTGAAGAAGCGCGTACGCGAGAACATTGACGTTGATGAACTCGGCCCGGTCAATCTCGTCGCCGCCGCAGCAGCAGCAGTTCTCCGCGTGCGCCGTGTCGTTGAGGCCGTCGGCGGAGAAGACGAGGACGATCTTGCCCTTGAGGGTGTAGGCTTCCAGGGTCGCGCCGCCCGGCCCGCGATGGCCGTGAATGGTCGCCAGGTTGTCTATCTTGTAGACCAGGCGAAAGAGGGGATGGGTCAGTTTGAGGGGGGTCATCTGCTTGCCGGGGAACAGGCGCGCGAACTCGGCCCGGAACGAGCGCACCCACTCCGGGTCGGAGCAGCCTGCCGAGGCCAGCAGAAAGCCGCCGTGCGTGAGGTAGTAGCGCAGTTGGACGCGCTCTTTCTCGGTGAGGCGAAAACCGCCTTCGCCGGTCATAACGGCGAACGGATAGTCGCACAGGTCGCGGCTGTCGAGGCGGACTTTGCGGAAATGCGGCTCGGTCTGGATCTTCGTCTCCAGTTCCAGCCGCTTGAGGAAGCGGTCACTGAAGCACTGCGAAGTCTTGTTGCCCGCGTAGACGAGATTGGCGCATAGCACCCGGTCGCCGGTGATCCCTGATGCGCTGCCCTCCTGCGGGGTCGCCGGGGAGGTCGCCAGGGCCAGCAGGCAGGCCAGTGTCGCCATACATTTCCAGTGGCCTGTTCGGACGTTCATGTGCGTTCGCTCTCTTCGGGAGCCTCCTCCGAGGCCGCTTCGGGAGGCTTGGGAGGCGGCAGCAGATTGGTCAGGTAGACGCGGTCGGCGGAGGGCATCAGGTGGAGAATCACGTCGCGCCCCTCGCATTGTAATTCGGCGAACTCCTCCCAACTCTCCTTGCCATCGCCGACGAACAGCGTGGGAAGCTTCGAACCGGAAAGGCCATCGCGCAGCCGCAGCGTCACCGGCACGCCGCGCGCCCAGTAGAGGCCGACATGCCAGCGCGGGAAGCCGTCAGGCGTAGGTTCCGCATCGGGCGAAAAGGCGCAGGAGCCTTCGGCATGGGTCGCGCGCCCGTTCACGTCCCGCGTCGTCTCCATGCGGCAATCGGCGGCGCTGGCCTCCGCAAAATCCGTCTCCAGCGCGACTGGCGGATGCGCCCATCCGTAGGGACACTCTGTCTCGCCCACGCGCACCGCCCAGGCCGAATCGCCCCAGGAGTAGTGCCAGAACTCATCCCGGCAGTTGGAGAAGCCTGCGCCCAGCATCGCTTCCACCATCAGCATCCGGTTGGCTTTCGCTTCCGGGGAGATCTTGTCCGTCCAGGTGTACGCGCCCTCCCAGCCTTCCGTCGGGGCCGTCATGTCGAGTGCGTTGCCTTCCGGGTCGAGCAGGCCGACATCCACCGCGCCGCCGGTGCAGTGGCCGGGCGGCGCCTTCTGATCGTAGGGAGCGAAATACTTATTGGTGGCGCGGCGCAGCGCGGAGAGGGGCCAGTCGGGGTGTTCCTCGCGCATCCGCTTGTGGTAGCTGTCCCAGCCGCCCTGCTGCATGGCAAGCGTGCGCAGGGCCGTGCCGACCTTGAGTTTGTAGCCGGGCGGCAGCGTCGCCTGCGCCCGGTTCAACATCTCCGCGACCGTGCGGCGCAGGTAGGGGCAGAGCCACTCCGAGAGGACGACATCGGGGCAGGCCGTGCGGATGTCCACCAGAGGCTCGCGCTCCTGCCAGGGATGCGCGTACTCCAGGATACGCACGCGGTTGAGCGCGGCGATGGGTTCGGGCGCGCCGCGCTTCACTCCTCGCGCTCCTCTTCGTCTTCGTCGAGGTCGTCCATCGCGCCGGAGCAGTCGGTATAGCGGCTGATCTCCTCGCCCCGGAAGACATGCGCGACGAAATCCTCCCGCTCGAAGCGCGGCAGATAGGAGGAGACGATGTCATCGTCTATCTGGGTGAGCAGGTCTTCCTCTTCCCGCACGGAAAGGTCCGCCTCGAAAATGACCGTCGCGTGGATGGTATCGTGGGCGAAGTGGATGTCTATCTGCCCGACGCGCTTCTCTCCGTCCCAAACCAGATAGATCTCCGATGACTGTGTCCGCACGAGGCGGGTGAGCTTGAAGCGTGCAGTTTCCACGAGTACCTCCCCTCTCGCCAGGGATGCCGGCCCTCCCCGATTGACCCTCACCCCCTGGAACCTCCCCTTGCCTCCTCCTTGCGAAGGAGGAGGAGCGACCCTCACCCCCGACCCCTCTCCCACGCTGCGGGAGAGGGGAGAGGCAAATACTCCCTCCCCTGGTGAAGGGGAGGGTTGGGGTGGGGTCAGGCCGCCTGTCGCAGCGGCTCCGTCTGCACCGCCTTGCCCCCGGCCATCTCGACGAAGCGGACGCCTTCCATCGGCGTCTCCACCTGAAAGGCAGCAGACCCGATGCCGATCCAGACGCCGGGATGGACGGTGCGCGCGACCTCGACCGCAGCGGCGACTCTCTCTTTCGACAGGATGGACAGCGAACGCCGCTCGTTGTGCAGCTCTTTGATGCGTGCCTCCTGTATCCGCTGCTGCGCCTGAAGCTTCTGCAGAAGCTGGCGCTTGTCGTCGGGTAGGGTCTCGTGGGCGGCGACGGTGACGAAGGGCTTGAGCGCCTGGCTTATCCGCGCTATATTCGCGTCGCACTGCGCCAACTCCTCCTGTATCTCCTGGTTCCGCAGCGGCGAGTGGCGATCCTCCCCGACATGGACTTCGGTGGCCGTGAAATCGCTGGCTCCGAGCGAGACCGCGCAGACGCCCTCTGTCGCAGAGACCGTTCCGCCGACGATCTGCGCCGCCTCCAGCCCGATCAGCCGCTTGCGCGTGATGACCTCGCAGTGCTTCAAGCCCTGCGTGACGTAGACATTGCCGGAGGCAATCAGCGTGCAGTTCTCCGCATAGCGCACGAACAGATCGCCCTGCACGTGCAGTCGGGAGTTGAGGGCCGCGCCCTTGATCGCCAGGATGCCGTGCGCGCGCACCTGCGCCTGCTGCACATTCGCCATGCAGACAAGGCCGACCGGAAAAGAGTGCGCGCCGCCCGCCAGGTTGTCGGAGAGGATATGCAGCGCGTAGACGACCAGTTGCTCGCCTTGCAGGCAGACATAGCCCTCGTGCGCGGCGTAGAGATGCAGGCCATCTTCGGAGGCGCGCACGTTCTGCCCCGCGCTCAGTCCGGCGGGCTTGCCTGCTTTGGGCGGGACCGGCTGGATGGGCCAGGTCAGAGTCTTGCCGGGAACGCCGGGCTGGGCCGGAACGATAGCGGCGAGTTCCTGCTCCGCTTTGACCATCTTGGCGGGATCGAGGGCGAACCAGTCGGGCAGGCCGCTGCCATCTTTGCGCTTCGGAAGGGGCTGAGTCAAGAGGTCCAGGGGCAGCGTGTAGTTGATCCTGGCGTCCTGCCCATCCTGCGGCACGGCTCCCTGCGCCACGACGACGTTAGCGGCGGGCATTCCGGTGTCTTCGGCGTAGTAGATGGCGTCGAGGATGGCTTTCTCCCGAATGCCGTAGGTGACGCCCATCGTCTTGAGATGCTCCAGGATTTCGGCAGCCGTCACCGAGTCGCCGCCTCCGGCGGGCGGAAAGATAGTCGCCAGCGCCTGGGTGCGATCCTCATTGAACTTCAGTTCGAGGCGTCCGTCTCTGCGAAACTCCAGTGCCATAGCTCGATCCTTCTCCGGCCTCTTCCGACGGCAAAGCGTCGCTGTCAGGCTCCGCCAAACCTGTGCCGGGCCTCCTGTTGGGCCAATTCTCGGGCGGAAACAGAGCGAACTTTAGGCGTGAGAAGGGAGCGAATGCCTGCTCTTTGCGCTTCGCCACTGCCCATTGCCAGGGAAAGACGACGAAGCGCAAAGAAACAGACGCAAAGCGTCGCTTTAGGAGCGCGCGCCCGGTCCAGAGGGAGTCAGGCTTTGAGGTATCTGCCGAACCAGGCGAGGGTGCGCTGCCAGGCGAGTTTGGCGGCCTCCGGGCGGTAGCTTTCGCGGGTATCGTTGTTGAACGCATGGCCCGCTTTCTCGTAGACGTAGATCTCGGCGGTCTTGTGGTGGTCCTGGAGCGCGGCGCGCAGTTTCGCGGCCTGTTCCGGCGGAATAGCCTGGTCTTCCGCGCCGAAATGTCCCAGCAGGGGAACGCTCATTTTTGCCGCCAGGTCTATCGGGTAGGTGGGCTGGTTCGCGGTCTTGTCGCCGGAGATGCGGCCATAGTAGGCGACGGCGGCGTTCAGGTCGGGGACGTAGGCGGCGGCCAGCATACTGACGCGCCCGCCCCAGCAGAAGCCGACGATGCCGACTTTGCCGTTGGAGGAGGACTGCGCCTTCAGCGAGTGCGCGCCCGCCTTCAGGTCGCCCATGATCTGGCTGTCCGGTATCTTCCCGACGAACTCCATCAGCGGGCCGAAGCCGCCGGAAAGCGGCGGGGGCGCGCCCTCGCGCGTGAAGAGGTCGGGAGCCAGTGCGCTGTACCCCGCCTGCGCCAGACGGCAGGCGACATCCTTGATATGGTCGTTGAGGCCGAAAATCTCGTGGACGACGATCACGCTGCCGCGCTTGCCCTCCGTCTTGGGCGTGGCGAGGAAGGCTTTGATTTCGCTGACCTTGCCCTCGCTGTTTTTGGAGGGGAACGTGATGTCGCTCTTATGGAGATCGGGATCGTCGAGAGCGCGGGGCCTGGCGTCCTGCGCGAGCGCGCCGGGGCCGAGGACAGTCGCGGCGACGGCTCCCGCCGTGCCTGCGCCCGCCCGTCCCAGAAACGTCCGGCGCGTCAGTTGATCCAGCGTGGGGTCGAGGGCGGGATCGCGCTCCAGGGCGGCATCCTGCCCGGTAGAGTTACGGCGCTGCATGGCAAACGGAACTCCTTTCGCGTTTGAGGCTGCCTCCCCATTCGCGCCCGATGTGTCGTTCTCCTGCCTCCGCCGCTCTCGTTCCGATTCCAGTTGACGCCGGAAGCAGTTCCCAGTATAATGCGTGTATCCACCCGCAGGAAGCAGACAGAATGACAGTATCGGCCTATACCTTCAAGATCGCCTCCGAAGCGTGGGAGTTCGCGCAGATTCATCGGCTCAACTACCGTACCTTCGCCGAGGAGATTCCCCGGCGTCCCGCAAATCCCCGGCGTTCTTTGCCGGACGCTTTCCACCACGAGAACGTCTACCTGATCTGCCTGCAGCGGAATCTGCTGGTCGGCATGGTCGCCGTGCGCGGGCAGCGTCCTTTCTCTCTGGACGCCAAGCTTCCCGCTCTGGATTCCTACCTTCCTGCCGGGCATTCGCTGTGCGAGATACGTCTGCTGGCCGTCCGACCGCGATTTCGCCGGGGCCGGGTCTTTGCTGGATTGGTGGACGAGGCCGCGCAGTATTGCCGCTGCCAGGGGTACACGCTGGCGCTGATTTCGGGAACGGTGCGGCAGGCGAAGCTGTATCGGCATCTCGGCTTTATGCCGTTCGGGCCGCTGGTCGGCACGCCGAAGGCGCTCTTCCAGCCGATGTATCTGACGGCAGAGGCATACCAGGCGGCACGAAGCCGCTAAAAGAGGAGAGACATGGAGCAGGCGCAGACGGAGGCGGCGATTGTCGGCGTGCGGTGGCGGATGCTGCTGCTCGTCGGACTGTCGCTGTCCATCGGATGGGGCATACGCGGCAACTTCGGGCATGAGTGGGGCGCGGCGATACCGGGCGCGCTGGCGGCGATGGCCGCCGTGCTGCTCTCGCAGCGCGACGACTGGATACGGCGCATCGCCTACTTCGGAATGTTCGGCGCGATAGGCTGGTCGTTCGGCGGCAGCATCTCCTACATGCAGGTCATCGCCTACACCCACTCCGGCCACTCGCTCTCGGTCTGGTACGGCTTCGTCTGCCTCTTCCTCATCGGGTTCCTGTGGGGCGCGGGCGGCGGGGCCGGAACCGCGCTGCCCGCCTTTCTCAGCCGGGAACGCCTGGCCGAGTTCTTCGTTCCCCTGACCGCCATCTTCCTGGCCTGGTGGGGAGACAGCCTCTTCGAGGGCCGCTTCGTCGAGGATAACCCGGTCCTGAGCCGCTGGTTCGACTGGTACGACTCCGACTGGACCTCCGCGCTGCTGGCGATCGCCGTCGTGCTGCTGCGCGCGGCGATCCGGCGGCGGCTCGATCAGGCCGAGCGGCTGATTCTCTATATGGCCGTCGGCTGGTGGGTCGGGTTCCTCCTCTTCCCGGTCGCGCTCCATATACGAATGACGCCGCCGCGCGGCGACAACTGGGCCGGAAGCCTGGGCATGGTGGCGGGAATGCTGCTCTACTTCCAGCGCCATAACCTGCAAGGTCTCACCTATGCCACGCTCATCACCGGCTTCGTCGGCGGACTGGGCTTCGCCTCCGCCACTCTGTTCAAGCTGATCGAGATCACGAGCGGCCTGGAGACCAACTGGCACAGCATCCTGGAGCAGTCCTACGGGTTTATCAACGGCCTCGGCGTGGCGATCCTGATGGAGCGGCTGCGTCCCCGCGCGCCTCGCGTCAGCGACGATCCGCCGACCCATCGCTGGACGGAGGCGTTCGCCGTCAGCTTCCTCCTGCTGCTCATCACCTATATCAACCTGCAAAAAGAGGTCAAGGACTGGACGGGCGCGAAGGCCATGCCGGAGACGCTCTACTTCCTGACGGCGCACGGCTGGTTCGATCTGTTCTATTTCCTGACCGCGCTCACGTTCCTCTGGCTGCTGCGCGAGCATCTGCGCAGGCCGCTGCCGTGCGTGCCGCCGACCTGGCTCGGCAAGGGCCAGATGCTCTACCTCGTGTTCCTCTGGTGGGTCGTCATCGGCAACTTCATGAAGGCGCTGGTCTCGTTTGCGCCGCAGCGTCTCGTCACGGAAGGCGCGATCTACGTCAACGCGTTGCTCTGCACGCTGCTCCTGCTGCTCTGGGCGCGCGGAACGAAACGGTTTGAGATCACGCCGCCCGCCTCCTATACGCCCCTGCTCAGGCGGACGCTGGCGCTGGGCTTTGCGGTCATGGCGGTCTCCACCTTCCTGGATTGGGGCCTCGTGCGCGCGATCTACGGCGACCGGTTCGCCGGATCGCGTTACGCCGGGCTGCATATCCGGTTCGGCCCGAGGGCGACGCTGGATAAAAAGTAAGCCAACATCAAGGAGATAGGGAATGAGTCTGTTGGTCTGGATGGGCGCGCTGCTGGCTCTGGCCGCGCTGCCCTCCGCAGGGGGAAAAGGAACGTTGCAGATTGAG
>DASRGL010000244.1:0-6077 GCA_035651115.1 Chthonomonadaceae bacterium | reverse complement strand
TGCAGACCATCGGCAACGGCTGTGCCTTCCTGGACTACGACAACGACGGCAACCTCGATATTCTGCTCGTCGGCCCCAAGCTCGCTCTCTACAAGGGCGATGGACACGGCCATTTCAGCGATGTGACGCAAGCGACCGGGCTGGACAAGCTCTCCGGCCATCTTCTCGGCTGCGCGGTCGGCGACTACGACAACGACGGCTATGACGATCTCTACATCAGCGGCTATCGCGCCGGACTGCTGCTGCACAACGAGGCAGGCAAAAGCTTCCGGGACGTGACGCGAGAGGCCGGACTGAAGCCGCAGCCTTGGGGAACCTCCTGCGCCTTTGCGGACTTCGATGGAGACGGCTTCCTCGACCTGTTCATCGGGAACTATGCCCGGTTCGACGCGACTTCTCCGCAACTCTGTCCGCAGGGCGGCATCCTGACCTCGTGCAGCCCGACGAAGTACGCCCCACTTCCAGGCGTTCTCTGTCATAATCTCTCCGGGAGACGCTTCGAACCTGACCTCCTCGCGACTTTCCCGCGCGTCCGCGCATTGCCCCGCCCCTTGTCATTCCCCTTCGCGCCGGGTATACTGACTCCGTTGCAGTTGTTGCCCCCATTCAAAATCCTATGGGTGATTCGCTGCGCCCTCCCCGAAGCCTGTCCTGTGTGCAGCGCGTTTTCCAGGGGAAGAGCGTGCCGGGCAGAGGTAAGGAGCGGACAAGGATCGGAAGCCGATGAGCCGAAGCGAGGAGAATAGACCCGGCATGGAGTGGGAGGCGCTGCGCGCGGTCGAGAAATTCTGGCAGATGCGCGTGCCGGAAGCCTTCCGCAATCTCTATGCCCATTTCCCCCATCCGTTTCTCGCTCCCTGCGAGTTCTTTTCCCTGGAGGCCATCGCGACAGGGGCCGGGCGCACCTACGGCATGATCCCGCAATACCTGCCCTTCGGACGCGCCGTCAGCGAAGGGGGAACCTACGGATTCTACGCGACGCCGGAGACCCTGCTGGGCCGCTGCCCGGTCGTCTACTGGGACGAGGATGAGATGGTGCTGCGTCCCGTCGCCTCCGATTTCGAAGCCTTTCTGCGCCACTGCGTGCTGGTCGGACGCTACGAGACCGAAGATCAGTGGGAAGAAGAGAATCCGGAATGGCAGGAGCAGACCGAGCGGCGCGAGTTCGCCCGGCGCCTCGGTCTTCCCGCCGATCTTCTGTTGGGGCCGATCCCGCGCAACGATACCGAACTCTACGAGCGTTTGGCCTCTCTAGACCCGCAGGACGCCATCAGCCTCTGTCATCTCGGCTGCGTCCGGCGCGCGCGCGGCGACGACGAGCGCGCCCTCGACTTCTTTCACCGCGCCAGCGAAGCCGCTCCCTGGTTCGGCGATCCCGCTTACCTGGTGGCCGATGTCTACCGGGAACGTAAAGACTACGCGCGCGCCATTCAGGGGTGGTGGGCCGTCGTGCAGCATCTCCTGCCGTTCTGCACCCGCACCTGGGAATGGGACTTAGGCGCAGAACACCCGGAAGCCGACATCTACGAGGTCGCCGCCGATGCCCTCGCCCAGCATTGCGATGCCGCCGATGCGGCCCTGCGCGCGCAGCCCCTCTGGCGCGTCGTCGTTCACGATGACCCTTACGACCCCGGCGTGCGCGAGTCCCTCGGCGACGCTCTGCTCGCCCAGAACGATACCGCCGGAGCCGAACGCGAGTATCTGAACGCCCTCTCGCTCTGCTTCGCCGAACGCGGCAAGCAGCCCGAACGCCTCTATAACGCCCTGCTTTCCCTCTATGAGCGCCTGGGACGCACGCGCGATGTCGCGCTGGCCCGACACGACCGCGCTCTGCCCCGCCCGACGCTGTAGCCCCACCCCGGACAGCCTCAGGAGAGCGTCTACGCCCCCGCCGTTGTATAGCTCGTCCCACGATAGAAATTCCCTCAAACAGCGAATTATACGAGTGAGGGATGTCTTCCCTTCTGCCAATATTTGACGTTGGAATGGCGAATGCGAGGTAAGAGGAACCTCGAAGATTCGTCCTAACGATAACAGGGAGGTTTATATGAACATCAAACGCTGGTTTGGCGTCTGGGCGTTTGTGCTTACGCTGATCTGCGCTTCCGCGTGGAGCGCATCGGCGCAATCGAACTGGTATATCCAGGGGCGCGGCACGGTCGGAGATGTGGTCTGCACGCTCTGGGGCGGTCATATGACCTACAGATCGTACTTTACCAATGAGACGAAGACGTATAGCTTCTTCTATATGGCTCTGCAAGATGCGAAAACGGGGAACGATATCGGTTATGTCAACTCGCCCGCTATCGCGGACTTCAGCCAGAGTCAGGTACAGGGCAACCGCTGGTCGAAATGGGTAACAGGCGAGGTCTCCTTCGCCACGACTCTGCATCTGAGCGCGGCCTATGGCGGCGGCGATGTGCCAATACAGATCACCTATGCCAACGATGGCAGCAGCGCGCCGCAGATCCGGCTCCTGTCGCTCGGCGACTTCGCTCTGGATGAGGCAGGCGTTCCTGGCCCATTCTTTATGAGCGGGATCCAGATGAACGGATACGTCTCTCTGGGCATCTGGTAAACTACCGATCATTCCGAGAAAACGGGCCGCTACCTTGCTCCATGGCGGCCCGTTTTCCCGTACTGACCTCTTCCCTGCCTTCTTCCTCTCTGGCGAATCGCGCTCTACTGAGGTATCCTAATGGTATCCTTCGTGATGGCAGCCCCGCTTGTCGCGCCCACGGCGGCAGTCGGCGGCATCGAAAGAGAAGCGTGTTGGCTCCCCCGCTGTTAGAAGTCGAAAACCTGCGCACCGAGTTCCGAACTCCGGACGGCGTCATCCAGGCCGTGCGCGGCGTCTCGTTTCAGGTCGCGCGCGGCGAAACGGTCGGTATCGTCGGCGAGTCGGGTTCCGGCAAGAGCGTCACGGCGCTCTCGCTGATGCGGCTGATCCCGTCGCCGCCGGGCCGCATCGTCGGCGGTTCCGTGCGGCTGGACGGCGAGGATCTGCTCACCAGGTCGGAGCGGCAGATGCAGGCGATACGCGGCGGGCGGATGGCGATGGTCTTTCAAGACCCCTTCTCTTCGCTCAACCCCACGATGACTCTGGGGGAGCAGGTCGCCGAGCCGATCCGCCTGCACACCGGCGCGAGCCGGGCCGAGGCGAAAGCGCAGGCGCTGCGGCTCTTGCAGGCCGTCCGCATTCCCGCCCCGGAGAGCCGCTATCGGCAGTATCCGCACGAGATCTCCGGCGGGCAGCGGCAGCGCATCGGACTCGCCATCGCCTTCGCCTGCAATCCCGAACTGCTGATCGCCGATGAGCCGACGACCGCGCTCGACGTGACGGTGCAGGCACAGGTTCTCGCGCTCATGGCCGATATGCAGAAGCAGACGAATGCGGGCGTGCTGCTCATCACGCACGATCTCGGCATCGTCGCGGAGGTCTGCGACCGGGTGCTGGTCATGTACGCGGGCCAGATCGTGGAGAGCGGCACAGTGACGCAGATTTTCCACGCGCCCAAGCACCCCTATACGCAGGGGCTGCTTGCCTCGCTGCCGCAGATCGCTGCCGCGCGCCATCGCCGTCTGCCCAGCATTCCCGGCCAGCCGCCCGACCTGGCGCGCCTGCCGCCCGGCTGCCCTTTCTTCGACCGCTGCCCGAAGCGGATGCCGGAACTCTGCCCGACGCGCGAACCGGCCCCGACCACGCCGGAACCGGGCCAGACGACGCGCTGTTTTCTCTATGGAGGCTGACCGATGACCTCACCTCGGCTCGAAGTGCGCGGGCTGGTCAAGCATTTTGCGGTGACGCGGCGGGAGGGGTTTCGCTCTGTGCGCGAGACGGTTCACGCCGTAGACGGCATTGACCTGACCGTGAACGCGGGGGAGACGGTCGGGCTGGTCGGGGAGAGCGGCTGCGGCAAGACGACGGCGGGGCGGGCCATTCTGCGCCTGCTGGAGCCGACGGCGGGAACCATCCGGCTCGATGGGGAGGACGTGCGAGCATTACGTGGGGAGGCGCTGCGGCGGCTGCGGCGGCATCTCAATATCGTCTTTCAAGACCCCTACGCCGCGCTCGACCCACGCCAAATGGTCGGCGACATCGTGGCGGAACCCTTGCGCACGCATGGGCTGGCGCGCTCCCGGCGCGAGGGCTGGCAGCGCGCTCGCGATCTGCTGGAGACGGTCGGACTGCGGCCTGAGTTCGTGGCGCGCTATCCGCATGAGTTTTCGGGCGGGCAGAGGCAGCGCATCGGCATCGCCCGCGCCATCGCCACCGATCCGAAGCTGCTGGTGCTGGACGAGCCGCTCTCCGCGCTCGATCTCTCCATCCGCGCCCAGATAAGCAACCTGCTGGTAGAGTTGCAGGAGACGCGCGGCCTCTCCTACCTGTTCATCGCGCACGATCTGTCGGTCGTCCGCCATCTCTGCGACCGGGTGAACGTGATGTATCTCGGCATCATCGTCGAGACCGGCCCCTCCGACCGCGTGTTCGCCTTCCCGAAGCATCCCTACACGCAGGCGCTGCTTGCCGCCGTCCCGGTCGCCGATCCTTCCGTCCGCGTGCCGCGTCCGCCGCTGGAGGGCGATGTGCCGAGTCCCACGCATATACCCTCCGGCTGCCGGTTTCGGCTGCGCTGCCCACTCGCCGCCGATCTCTGCGCCCGCGAAGTCCCGCCCCTGCGCCACCTGGGCAACGGCCATTTCGCCGCCTGCCACTTCGCCTCCTCGGACGCCGGAAACATGACAGCGTTCCAGATTGGCGGATAGAGAAGCGCCTGGCTCGTCGTAGACGGGCCGGGCTTTCGTTGGACTATCCGATGACGACGTTGACGAGTTTGCCGGGAACGGTGATGACTTTGCGCACCTGCTTGCCGTTCAACTCGGCGGCGACCTTCTCGCTTGCCAGCGCCAGTCTCTCCACCTCGGCGGCGGGCGTCTCCACTGGAACCAGCAGGCGGTCACGCAGCTTGCCGTTGACCTGCACAACGATGGTGATGGCGTCCTCCGCGGCGGCTTCCGGGTCAAAAGGGGGCCAAGGCTGCTTGAACGTAAAGCCCTCTTTGCCCAGTCGCTCCCAGAACTCATCGGCCAGATGCGGCGCGATGGGAGACAGCAGCAGGGGCAGCGTCTCCAGGATTTCCGAGATCAGCAGCGCCTGCTCGGACGAGGGCGCACTGCTGCCCAGCGCGTTGCGGAACTGCGACAGTTCGTTGACAAACTCCATCAAGGCTGCGACGCAGGTGTTGAACCGGAAATTCTCGATGTCCTCCCCCACTTTGCGGATCGTCTGGTGCAGTTTACGCCGCAGCTTACGCTCCTCTTCGGCCTTCTGCGGCCCGCGCTGTCCTTCCGAGTGGATGGCGGAGGCGGTAGCAGACAGGGTGTTGCGCCAGTCCGGGCGATAGTGCGGGCGCAGGTCGGTCCAGATGCGCCAGACACGGTTGACCCAGCGCGAGGCCGCCTCGATGCCCCTGTCCGTCCACTGCACCGTCTCCTCGAACGGCGCGACGAACAGGCCGTAGACGCGCAGGCTGTCCGCGCCGTACTTCTCGGCCATCTCGTCCGGCGTGACGACGTTGCCCATGCTCTTGCTCATCTTCACCCAGCGCCAGACCCACTGATCTTCAGGAATGGTGGCGCGCTCTTCCGGCTTCAGAACCTTCCAGTCCTCTATCGGCTCGTCGCCCTCGTCCTCGTCTCCGGGCGCGTTGACCGCCTCATCCCGCTTGATCTCCCGGCCCGGCGTATAGGCCAGCAGCATCCCTTGATTCCGCAGGCGCAGGAACGGCTCGTCGAAACCGATCAGCCCGGCATCGTGAATCACCTTCGTCCAGAAACGCGCGTACAGCAGATGCATGACCGCATGTTCCGCCCCGCCGACATACAGGTCCACTGGCAGCCAGTAGTCCACCGCCGCCCGGCTGAACGCCTCCTTGTCGTTATGCGGGTCGGCGAAGCGCAGGAAGTACCAGGAGGAGCAGGCGAAGCCGCCCATCGTGTCGGTCTCGCGCCGCGCCGCGCCGCCGCACTGCGGGCAGGTCGTGTTGACAAACTCCGGGATGCCTGCCAGCGGCGAT
>DASRGL010000243.1:0-12009 GCA_035651115.1 Chthonomonadaceae bacterium | reverse complement strand
CGGGCGCAAAGCCGGAGTTCGTCCATACGCTCAACGGCTCCGGGCTGGCCCTGCCGCGCGTGGTCATCGCCATCCTGGAGAACTATCAGAACGCCGACGGCAGCGTGACCATCCCGACCGTCCTGCGGCCCTACATGCATGGCCGCGAGGCCATCACCAAAAAAAGTTAGCCGCTATTTCTGGGACTGGAGGACGAGGCGCACGAAGCGCGGCAGCATCAGCACCTTGTGGATCTTGCGGGGATTGGCGAGGACGCGCCAGAGCCATTCGAGGCGCGCTTTTTGGAACAGGAGGGGCGCGCGGCGCGTGTTGCCGGAGAGAACGTCGAATGTGCCGCCGACGCCGATCTGAACCGGAACGCCGAGCTGCTCCCGATGGGCCGCGATCCACTTCTCCTGCTTGGGGATGCCGAGCGCGACGCAGAGAACATCGGGCCGACAGGAGCGGATGTCCTCGACGATGGCAGCGTTCTCCTCGGCCTGGAAATAGCCGTCGTGCGTGCCGACGATCTGCGCGCCGGGATAGCGGGCGCGCATCCGCGCGGCGGCCTGCTCTGCCACGCCGGGGGCCGCGCCGAGGAAGTAGAGCCGGTAGCCCCGTTCCGGCGACAGCGCGCAGAGCCGCTCGACGATCTCCACGCCCGAAACCCGCCCGCGCAGGGGCGTGCCGATCTTTTTTGCCGCCCAGAGAACGCCCGCGCTGTCGGGGGTGACCAGGGCGGCCTGCGCGATGATGGCGCGCAGTTGCGCGTCTTCCTGGGCCAGCGCCAGCATCGAGGCGTCGGCGGTGACGACATGGCGCGGGGCGCGGGAACAGATAAAGCCGTCCATCGCCTCCAACGCCTCTTCCATCGAGACGTTGTGGACGGGGAGGCCGAGGATGCGAATGGACGCCAGAGAGCGCGATGACAGAGGTAAGACAGATGACATGGCTTGGAATCACTCACCGACCGGGTCGCTTTGATCGAGGCCGCTTGTCACCGAGGAGTATACCCCACGCTGCCGCAAAATAGTAGCCCCGGCCCCCAGAGAAAAAGCGCAGGCGCGAGCAGAGCGGCAGGAAGGAACCGCGCGGCGCGATGGGGAATCTTCAGAGCGGGCCGGAGTGATGACACCGCAGCGCTATTGCCCTTCCGTCGCCCGTCCCCGTATGCCGCGCTGCGACGCGCCGAAGGGAAGGGGTTCGCCCTATGGTCAGTTCCCGCCGCCTCGCCCGTGAATGGGCGCTGAAGATACTCTACCAGATAGATGTCGGCAAGCCTGCCCCGCAGGAAGCCCTGGAAACGGCGCAGGAACAGTTGCGGAAAGAGTTCGTGCATCGCGGTTCGCGCACGGCCAGCGGCTCCCAGGCGGAAGAGATCAGCCTGGACTTTATCACCTGCGAACTGCGTGATACCCTGCCGACGCTGCGCGTGCCGCTGGAACGCGCGCTTGCCGCCTGCGTCGGGCGAGTTTTCGACGAAGCCCCCTACTGGCAGGAGGTGCGCCTGGAACGCGCCTTTCGCACGCGCTCGCCAGGCGTTGCTTTGCAGCCGCCCCATCTGCTGGCCCCCCTGCCGGATGCCGCGCTGATGCCGGACACCGCTTCGCCTTCGGACGGCCTGGCCGTGCAGATCGCCGCGCTGACGCCTGCCGAGCGGCAGCGATTTCAGGCGTTTGTCGCCCGTATCCGCGCAGAGCTGCCCCGCCTGCTCGACCCGGAGATACGCAAGGCGGCGCTGGCCTTCGCCAAAGAACTTATTGCCGCCATCCCGCCGGGCGTGAGTCTGCAAGAACAGCAGCGTGTGCTGCGGGAACGGCGCGAGGAGTATAACCGCGCCGCCGCCGAACGCTGGAACAAGGTCGGCGCGATGGTGCAGAAACAGACCGGCGACTGGCTGCGCACCGCCGCGTTCGTGCATAAGCTGGTCACGGGCGTTCTGGAACATCGCGAGACGATTGACCGGCGGCTGGCCGATCTGTCGAGCGGCTGGCGGCTGGAACGGCAGGTCGCCGTAGACCGCAACATCATGCGGATCGCTGCCTTCGAGATGCTGTTTCTCCCCGGCATCCCGACGGGCGCTTCTATCAACGAAGCGGTCGAACTTGCCAAGAAGTATAGCACCGCCGAATCGGGCCGTTTCGTCAACGGCGTGCTGGGCGCGCTGGCCGCGCAGGTGGGCGACAAGCTGACGCCGCCCGATCCCATCACGGATGCCATCGAGACGGACGAACAGGACGAGGCGATAGACCTGCCCGACATCACAGATCTGGAAGAGCAGACCCTATGACGAGAGAACAGGAATGGGCCGAGCCAGGCGGCGCGCGCCTGCTGGACGGCCAGGCGACGGCGCGGGCCATTCGCGCCGAGGTCGCGGAGGGCGTCAAAGCCCATATCGAAGCGGGCGGAACCAGGCCGCATCTGGCCGCCGTCCTCATCGGAGCGAACCCCGCCTCGGAAACCTACGTCGCGATGAAGCAGAAGGCGTGCAAATGGGTCGGGATGGACTCGTCGGTGCATCGGCTCGGCGAGAACGCGACGCAGGAGGAGGCGGAGCGGCTGGTGGAGGGGCTGAACGCCGACCCGGCCATCAGCGGCATCCTGATTCAGCATCCGCTCCCCAAGCATCTGCACGAACCCGCCGTTCTCGACCGCGTCTCGCCCGCGAAAGATATAGACGGCATCAGCCGCATGAGCCTGGGCGGACTCATCAACGGGGAGCCGGCGTTTCCCTCCTGCACGCCCGCCGGAATCATCGAACTGCTCGATAGGTACAATCTGCCTATCGAGGGCAAAACGGCGGTCGTCGTGGGCCGCAGCATCATCCTGGGCAAACCGGTCGCCATGATGCTGCTCAACCGCCACGCCACCGTCACCATCTGCCACTCCCGCACGCCCAATCTCGGCGAGGTGACGCGGCGCGCGGACATTCTGGTGGCGGCGGTGGGCCGCGCCGAACTCATCAAGGGCGACATGATCCAGCCGGGCGCGGTCGTCGTGGATGCCGGGTACAACCGGGTCGAAGGGCGTTCCGGCGACGTGGGCGATGTCGAGTTCGAGTCGGCGGCGAAAGTCGCCTCCTACATCACGCCCGTTCCCGGCGGCGTCGGCCCGATGACCATCGCCATGCTGCTGCGCAACACCCTGCACGCCGCGCAGGGCCGTATTGGATAAATCGCGGCCCAATTTTGACGGAAAAGGAGCCTTCACCATGCCACAACCGACCGCATCCATCCAACTTATCGTCTTCGGGCAGCGCAATCGCGACGACATTGCAGGCGTCCTGAAAGATGTCGCGACCGCCGGTTTCCCCGCTATCGAGGCGGGCAATCTGTTCGACTCCTATGGGGAAGAGACGAGCCGCCGCCTGCTCGCCGAGAATGGCCTGCGGGTCTCCGGCGCGCACTTCGGCTATGGCGACTACAGCGATCCCGCCCGCTTGAGCAGGCATATCGCCTATGCGAAAGCCATCGGGCTGCAAAACCTGATGTGTTCCGGCGTGGCCGGGGACGGCGTCGAAGGCTACAAGCAGTCCGCGAAGGTCTTCAACGAGGTCGGCAGGCGCCTGGCGGACGAGGGGCTGATCTTCAACTACCACAACCACGCCTGGGAGTTCAACGATCTCGGCGGCGTCAACGGCATGGAGATACTGGGCGCGGAGACCGATCCGGCCCTCGTCAAGTTCAACATGGATGTCTTCTGGATCTACTATGGCGGCAAAGACCCGGTGGAGTTCATCGCGCAGCACGCCGACCGCGCCGGGTACTTCCATTTCAAGGACGGGCGCAAAATCAAGGACGCGGAGGGCAAGCCTCGGCCCGAATTCCTGGAACTCGGACGCGGCGATGTGGATTTGAAGGCGGCGATGGAGGCGGCGCGCAAGGCGGGCGCGACCTGGATCGTGGCGGAACAGGACAGCACGACCCTGACCGCGCTGGAGTCGGCGACCATCAGCCGCAACTACATGCGCGATGCGCTCGGCGTCTAGCGCGATGAGGACGCAGCCAGCAGCGCCCTACCCCACGCTGCGAGAGAGGGAAGCGACCCCACCCCAACCCTCCCCTTCGCAAGGGGAGGGAGCGGCCCTCACCCCCGTTACCACGAGGCGTTGCGCCTCTGCCTCTCCCACACTGCGGGAGAGGGGAGCGACCTCTCCCCCAACCGCTCTCCTGCGCAAGGAGAGGGGAGAGTCTTCGCCTCTCCCTCCTTACGAAGGAGAGAGCCAACAACTGGCTCCCCCTCCTTATGAAGGAGGGGGCAGGGGGGAGGTTCTGTGAGGCGTCCTTAGCCCGGGAGGAAAACCGGGCGATCTTCGCGAAATCTGCCGCCGCCACAACGCACGCAAGACAGACTATGTATCCGCAGGAGTCACCGTCAACGATGAAACGTCTTTCTCTTTTCGGCGGGCTGGGAGCCTGCGCCCTGGCCCTCGCCCTCGCTGGCTGCGCGGGCAAAGAGGACAACACGGCCTCCACCGGCACGACGCCTGCTCCCGGCAGCGCGCCCTCCGCCCCGACCGCCACCGCCGGAGCGCCCAGGTTCAAGATCATCACCAACGGCATCTCGCCCTTCTGGGACTCGATGGCGAAGGGCATGGAGGCGGCGAACAAAGAACTGCACTGCGACGGAACCTGGATCGGGCCGCAGAACGCCGAACACAACGCGCAGGTCAAGCTGATGAAGGAGGCCATCGCCGCCAAGATGGACGGGATCGCCGTCTCCGCCATCGAAGCCGACGCCCTCGTGGGAACCATCAATGAGGCGATGGACGCGGGCATTCCCGTCATCACCTTCGACTCCGATTCGCCCAAGAGCAAGCGCCTGGCCTATATCGGCACCAACAACATCGCGGCGGGCCGGACGGCGGGCGAGGAGACGGTCAAACTGTTCCCGAACGGCGGCAAACTGATCGCCTTCGTCGGCAACATGGGCGCGCAGAACGCCCGCGAACGCTACGAGGGCTTCAAGGAGGCGATCAAGGGCCACAACATCGAGTTCCTGCAAGACCCGTTCGAGGACAACAAAGACAAGGGCCGGGCGCGCAAGAACGTCGAGGACGCCATCACCAAGTACGGCGGGCAGGTCAACGGCTTCGTCGGCCTCTACTCCTACAACGGCCCGGCCATCGTCTCGGCGGTGCAGGCGGCGGGCCTGCGCGACAAGGTCAAGATCATCTGCTTCGACGGCGAGCCGGAGACGCTTGCTAACCTGGGCAAAGGGCTGGTGGATGTCACCGTCGTCCAGAAGCCCTACGAGTTCGGGCGGCTCTCCATCAAGCTGCTCGACCTGCTCAAGAAGAATAATAAAGACATCCATGCGGCCATCGGCCAGTTGAAGCCGGAGTTGGATCAACTCGGTATGAAGGTGGATGGGGTCAACATAGACACGGGCGTGGAGGTCGTCACGCCCGCCAACGCCGCGCCGTTCCTGCAAAAGCTCAAGGAGAAGGGGCTTGAGTCCACCTGATACCCCGGCTCCCGGTTCCGCGCCTGCCTCCGGTTTGACGGGGGCAGGCGATCCTCCCGGCCTGCTGCGGCGTTTTCTGGCGGCGCGCGAGAGCAGTGTTCTGGTCGTCCTGATCGTCCTCGGCATCGCTCTGTTCTTCTCCTCCTCACGGTCTACGTTCTACAGCCAGCGCAACCTGCAACTGCTGCTGCTTCAGGTGGCGCTGCTCTCGACCTTCGCCATCGGCGAGACGGTCGTCATCATCACCGGGGGCATTGACCTGTCGCTCGGCTCGCTGATCGCCTTTACCGGGATGCTGCTGGCCTTCACCGCCAACGCGCTGGAGCCGCAGATGCGCGGCGGCGCGGTGGCGGTGGCGATCCTGGTCACGCTGACCGCCGCGTTCCTTATCGGCAGCCTCCACGCCGCGCTGGTGCATCGCCTGCGCCTGCCGCCGTTCGTCGTCACGCTGGCCTCGCTGACCATCCTGCGCAGCCAGTCACTCTTGATGAACAAGCAGTTGCCCATCACCATCTCCGATTTTCCATTCCTGTCGAATCTGGCGAACGGGCGGCTGTTTCCGAGCGCGGCCTTTGCGATCCCGGTTCCCGTCGTCGTGCTGGCCGTCATCGCCGTCGTCATGCACCTGTTTCTGACGCGCACGCGCATCGGGCGCTACGTCTACAGCGTGGGCAGCAACGAGCAGGCGACGCGGCTCTCCGGCGTCAACGTGGGCCGCGTGAAGCTGTTCGCCTACGGAGCCAGCGCGCTGCTGGGGGGCGTGGCGGGGATACTCTATGCGGGCTACGGCGGCCAGGGCGATCCGCTGAGCGGGCAGGGGTACGAACTGAATGCGGTGGCGGCGGCAGTCATCGGCGGGGCGAACCTGATGGGCGGGCAGGGCAGCGTCATCGGGACGATTCTGGGCGCGTGCCTGCTCAACGTGATTCTGAGCGGTATCAACCTGACCATCGCCAACCCCTCGCTCTGGGAGGGAACGGTGGTCGGCGGCGTGCTGCTGCTGGCCGTCCTGACGACGGCATTGCAGCAGCGGCGGAAGGATTAGAACGTCTGACACGACCTCCCCTAACCCCTCCTTCGTAAGGAGGGGAACAGTTCCCTCCCCTTCGTAAGGGGAGGGTTTTGAACGCAACGGTATCATCCGTGCTGTAGAGAGTTCCCTCCCCTTACGAAGGGGAGGGTCAGGGAGGGGTGCTGTTAGCCGCTCTCAGCACAGGAGGGAAGCGCGATGGCGCTCTATGACAAACACTTCACTCTGGAAGAAGCGCGCCGCGAACTGCCGGGCCTGCGCCGCCGGTTCGCGCGTATTCAGGAGTTGATGGGGGTCTTGCAACAGGCGCAGGTGGAGATGGCCCAGATTCAGAAGCTGGTGCAGAGCAACGGCGCAGGCTCCAATCATCCCGACTACGGCCCGCAGATCGCGGAACTCCAGACGCTCATCACGCAGATCACCGACGCGGGCATCGAGATCAAAGACCTGGCGCGCGGCCTGGTGGATTTTCCCCATTGGCGCGAGGGCGAGGAGGTCTATCTCTGCTGGCTCTACGGCGAAGACGACATCGCATACTGGCATACGCTCGACGGCGGTTTCGCCGGACGGACGCCGCTTTGAGCCGTCTGCGCCTGATGGCCTACGACTCCTTGAGAATCTCCTCGATCTTGTCTATCACGACGGGACTGTAGCCGTCCAACTGAAAACGGATGACGCCCTTCCGATCAATGACGAACAGGGCCGGAATGCCGCTGAACTGGTATTTCGTCCGCACGTCGGGGACCTCCGACGCTAGCAGGACGGGATAGGTCATGCCAAGTTCCTTCTGTACCTGCGGGATATTGGGCTGCGTCTCCGGCTCATCCACAGAGATTCCGATGACCTGCAGGCCGTCCTTTTTATGCTTGACGTAGAGCTTTTGCAGTTCCGGGATCGCCATGCGGCAGGGGCCGCACCAGGTCGCCCAGAAATCGAGGACGACGACTTTGCCTCTCATCGCGGACAGCGTGTTCGGCCCGTCCTTCAGCCTGGTAAACGTCAGGTCGGGCGCGGGCCGTACCGGGCCGTCCCCGCCCGTGTTCAGCGTCGCCGCCTTGACGAACAGCGCCACCAGCAGCGCCGCCAGCAAGACGACCAGTAGTTTCATCCGTATCATTCGTACTTTTGCTCCCTCTCTGGAACCTGCTCCATCCTGCGCGTGAGCGCGCTTCCTCTCCTTATACGGTTCTGGAAGCGCGGAAGTCCCCCATGGATTCATTATCGGGCTATCATTCTCCTGCTGAAGACGCGAAGACGCCTGACAGCGGCAGGAAAATGCGGGCTGTCTGGCCTATTGATTGCCGAGGCGGAGGGAGAGTAGAAACGGATGCATGGAGAAAGAGAGGCTCAGGAACCGACACAGAACAGGCCCGACCCGGACGTGCTGCTCACAGTCGTCTACGATAGCGGCATGGATGCGCGCCTGACCGAGACTCTGGACGAACTGGGCGTCTCCGGCTGGACGAAGCTGTTCGACGGGCATGGGCGGGGCGGCGTGGGCCGGAAGGAGAACACTCCCGTCTGGCCCGGCACGGTCAACATGCTCTACATCGTGCTGGCCGAGTCCGACGTGGAGCGTGTCGTTTCCAGTCTGCGCGCCCTGCAACAGTCCTACCGGCGTAATCCTGGCCTGACGATCTGGACGCAGCCCGTGACCCTGAGATAACTGTCTCTGCTCACCTGATTACGGTGGAGATTGCTATGGATATGATTGGGCCTATCATTGTTGGCGTCCTCATCGGTATTATCACCATCATCGGATCGAGCCGCAAAGCCAGCCAAGCCTTGCAAAACAAGCCCAAGGATACGGTTATGTTTTCGACTTCAGCCTCCATGCAAGATGTTTTTCAGATCGTACAAGATTATGCAAAACAGGCTAAAATGGAAGTCGAAGATGTCAACAAAACCGAAGGACGTATCGTCTTGGGGCAGAATACGCGCGGATTCCACAATGGATTCTGGCTTGCAATCTATGTTCAAGAGCATCCTGGTATTCCCACACATGTTGAGATTGGCATCAAATCTAAAACGATGCAAATGAGTCCTGTCCTGACACGGATACGCAACAAAGCAGTAGAGGAACTTAAATCTAAGATGAATGTTGTATAAGCAAGCGGAATACGAGAGACAGACCCACCCGGCGAAGGAATTCGCGGCTGCAAAGGCACAAAGTCCGCCTTCGCGGACTCCTCTTCCCTCCCCCTGTTCTTGGGGGAGGGTCGGGAGGCCTTGAGTCGGCGGAGGCCGACTTCGTGCTTTTCCAGGTGCAGTTTCAACTGCCATAAGAGGGTTTATATAGTGTGGAGGAGAGTTGGTCGGATGAGCAGTGTGCCGGAGGGAAACAACCGACTGAACCCGGTCGCGTGCGGCATAGACGTGTTGCAGCGCGACAGCTTTGCGCCTCTGCGCGGGCGAAGCGTCGGACTCATCACGAACCATACGGGGCTGAACCGGAAGGGTATGGCGACGGCAGACCTGCTGCGCGCGGCGCCGGAGGTGCGGCTGCGCGCCCTGTTCGGGCCGGAACACGGCATTCGCGGCGCGCTGGATACCAAAATCTCGGACAGCAAAGACAAAGCGACCGGTCTGCCCGTCTACAGCCTCTACGGGGAGCGCACCCGCCCCACCGCCGCGCAACTGGCCGGGCTGGACACGCTTGTGTTCGACATTCAGGACATCGGCACGCGCTTCTACACCTACATCAGCACCCTCGGCCTCTGCCTGGAAGCGGCGGCGGAACACAGCCTGCGCTTCGTCGTTCTCGACCGCCCGAACCCGCTCGGCGGGCTGGACGTGGAAGGGCCGCTGGCCGATCCCGACCAACTCAGCTTCACCGCCTACCATCCGATTCCTATCCGGCACGGCCTGACCGTCGGCGAGATGGCGCGGCTGTTCCAGGCAGAGAAGCGGATCGGGGCCGATCTGCACGTCGTTCCGGTGGAGGGCTGGCGCCGCGCCGATTTCTGGGACGCGACCAATCTGACCTGGGTGAATCCCTCGCCGAACATGCGCTCGCTCACCGGGGCGCTGCTCTATCCGGGCATCGGCCTGCTGGAGACCACGAACGTTTCGGTCGGGCGCGGCACGGACACGCCGTTCGAGATCATCGGCGCGCCCTGGCTGGACGGGCGGCTTCTCGCCGCCGAACTGAATGCGCGCGACCTGCCGGGCGTCCGCTTTGTCCCGGTGCGGTTCACGCCGAAATCGTCCGTTCATGCGGGGAGCGTCTGCGGGGGCATCAACGTCATCATTACAGCGCGGCATCGCTTCGTGCCGGTCTATACGGGGATGGTGGTGGCGGAGACGCTGCTGCGCCTCTATCCGCAGGCGTGGGAGGCCGACCGCTTTCACCGCCTGCTGGTCAATGCAGAGGCGTTCGCGGCGTTTCGAGCGGGCGCAACAGCCGAGACGCTGACTCGCTCCTGGCAGAAACAGGTAGAGGCGTTCCGCCGCCGTCGCCGTCCCCACCTGCTCTACAGTTGAGCCGCGCCGGACGAAGAACCGGGCTGTTTCCGCTCCTGTGGGGAGGGCGCGCGGCTTACCGCCAATGGGGCAGCGGGCGCGGCAGCGTCCGCTTGCGGCGCTTTTTCCCTGGACGGGCGCTGACGGGATGCACGCTTCTGTAGCGAACGGTACTGATGGCGAACCCGATCTCCAGCGCATCGGGCGGCGGCAGCGTGACATTCAGCGTCAGCCGGGTAATTACCTCATTGCCCTGTGCGATCACGCCGATGAAGGGAGCCGGGTTCTGGGCATAACTCTGGCTGCTGATGCCATGCACCGTATAGCTCCCCAGCGATCTGGCCCCATTGAAGACCTCGAAGCGAAACTCTTCCGGGCCGAGCGGAGCCACGTTGGCAAAAAAACCGACTTTCTTCACGCCCGCCGCGAAGGTCACGGTGAACTGAGACGTGCTGTTCGCCAGCAGCAGTTTCGTGCCGGGCGCAAAGTTAGCCAGAACGAGTCCGGTGCCGGTGGCGGGATCGAACTGATTCAGGCGCGTCCATTCGTTTTTGACGATGGGCGAGCCGTTGGTAAAGGTGAGCGTGTTGTCTGCTGTTTTGACGACGTAGGGATAGTCGAGGACGGCCTGTTCGTCATCAGGAAAATCGGCGGTGATGACAGCGCTTCCAAGTTGGTCGGGGGAGAGTAACTGGGCGGACTGAGCCGCAAGCGGCGGCGCAGCCACGAGAGCGAGCGCGA
Organism: Chthonomonadaceae bacterium; assembly: GCA_035651115.1. Classification (GTDB taxonomy): domain Bacteria; phylum Armatimonadota; class Chthonomonadetes; order Chthonomonadales; family Chthonomonadaceae; genus DASRGL01. The sequence goes on along the minus strand of DASRGL010000243.1, from coordinate 1,331 downwards.
CCAGGATTGAGGAACGGCACCGCGATGCTTGCCAACTTGATAAGGGTGGCGCAGCCACGAGAGCGAGCGCGACCAGGATTGAGGACAGCAGGAGCGATCTGCGCCGTTTCATTTTCTGTAGTCTCCTCAAGAGCAGTATAACGGCAAACTACACAGTAAATTTCGGCGGACTGGCAAGATATCCTGCTGCCCTCGGACTGCGCTGTGAAGCCCACTCCCATTGCGCTTGCTGCGGGAAGGCGACCGTTGTAGAGCGAGACGGCTGGCTACCGGTCTTCTCCCCACATCGCCCGCGACCACTCCGGCAGGCACTCCGGGAGCGATGTGTCGAAACGTTCGGCTCTGCGGCCTGATGGATAAACCCTGGCGTAGACGTGTTGGCCCTACTGTTCGCCATCGCAACCCCGCTCTCCTGCTTCCCATCGGCCCTCATCTGCCGCGCGCGGGCAGGCGTCCCGCAGGCCGCAGCCTGTCTTTTTGCAGGCCGACCTGCGCGAAGGGGATGGGAACGAACTCAGGCAGGCGCTTGAATACGTCGGAGTCCTGCCGCAGTTGAAAGTTCTCCTTCATGGCATTCACGAAGCCGGGATCGGTCTCGGTGACCAGGTTCTCCGCCGCCTCCGACTGCCAGTTGCCGCCAGTCGTCTGCCCACACCGCACAAAGACGTTGTGCCGGGCATAGCTCACGCGCGGCGCGCCAGGCGGCGGATTCATGTAGCCGATCAGTTCGGGGTAGCGCGTGGTGTAGGGCGGCTTCGTAATGTCTACCTCTTTGAGCAGTTTCTCCGGGAAGAAACAGTCCTGCCCGCCCTGGAGCGCGTCCCGCCAGCGCGCCTCGTCCCAGGGAGCCGATCCGAGCGCGCGCTTACACTCGACGAAAATGTTGTTCTCGGCCCGGATGCCGTGTCCGCCGTGCGAGAAGACCGTGCCGAAGGGGCCGTTGCCGGGTTCGCCGCAGTGATAGAAGACGTTGCCGAACACGGTATCGCCGCCATCGCCATCGTCGAAATAGACCGCCGCGTTGCCGTGTCCCATCGGGCTGCCGATGTCGTGCCAGTAGTTGAAGCGGATCAGATTGCCCCGGCACGAGGGATTGCGGCCCTTGTAGAGCGCGCCGCAGTCATCGGTCTCTGTGCAGACGCGATAGACCTCGTTGAACTCGAAGAGGTGATCGTTGCCGCCGACGAAGACGGCTTGATGCGGCGCGTCGTGAATGCGGTTGTGGGCCGCGCGGTTCCCCACGCCCTCGAACGAGAGGCCGTAGGCTCCGGTAAGCTGATGGATGGAGAAGTGCCAGATATGGTTGTTGAACGCCTGATGGCCCGCCGGGG
>DASRGL010000242.1:0-5416 GCA_035651115.1 Chthonomonadaceae bacterium | reverse complement strand
GTCCGATGCCCCAGCGATGCCCCGGCCAGTTCGGAAGGCGGCCGCGCAATGCTTCCTCCTCTGTCAGCCCCTCGAGCTGCTTGAGCAGGTTCCGAAAGCTGCGTTCGGCGCGCGTTTTGAGGAAAGCAGGCAGCGATTCCGGCATGAAAGCCTCCTGTTCAGCCCGCCCGCATCGCGGCGATATAGTGGCCCGTCACCCAGTCTATGGCGGTGATGGCCGTGCCAACGACGACAGCGAACGCGCCTGCGTCCAGCGCGGCCCGCGCCTGCTCCGGCGAATGGACGCGCCCCTCGCAGATAACGGGAACAGAGACGGCTGCCGCCAATCGCCGCACCAGTTCCAGATCGGGATCGCCCGTCGCGCGCTTCTCCGCGGTGTAGGGCGTGTAGCCGCTCAGCGTCGTCGCGACGAGGTCTGCGCCCGCCTCCGCCGCCGCCACGCCCTCCTCGAACGTCGCGATGTCCGCCATCGCCAGCGCGCCGAGTTCGGTCTGAATGCGGCGCAGCAGGGTCGGCATCGTTTCGCCCTCCGGGCGGGGTCGCGGGGTCGCATCGAACGCGATGATGGCCGGGGGCGGATCGCCCGCCTCCCGCACGGCGCGCGCCGCCGCGAAGGTCGGCGTGATGTAGACCTCGCTGGGCGGCTGCACGACCTTGTAGATGCCGATGACCGGCACGCGCACCGCCGCGCAGATGGCCGCCAGGTTCGCCGGGCCGTTGGCGCGGATGCCGACCGCGCCGCCCCGTTCTGCTGCCGCTGCCAGCGCCGCCAGCACGCCCGGCGTGCCGAGCGGCGTTCCCTCCTCCGCCTGGCACGATACGATCAGTCCCCCCCGCAGGGAATCCAGGTGCGCGCTCGCCAACCCGGTCGCCTCCTTCTGTTTTTCTGCTGAATGCGATATAATGAATCCAGCGATGCGGCCCGCCGTCTCTTTTGGAGGATCGTGCCGGGCGCGGGCCGCGCGTAACCTTTTTGCCGCGATGACAGCCTAATGTTCCGCAACGATCTCACTCGACAAGGAGTCGGTCTTATGTCTCTGCACACGCTTCGGGTTGTTCCGCTTGCGGCGGCGGTTTTCCTGCTTCTGGGCCTCGTGACGGCCCCGGCTACAGCCGCGCCGGGCGCGCAGTCGCCGCCGCCGGGCAGCAATGGAGCGCCTGCGCCCGCCGGGCTGGAACTTCTGGATATGCTCGACGACATCAATAAGCTGAACGCGCTCAACCCGCTCAAGCTGACGCCGGAGCAGTTGGATCAGATCATCGCGGTGACGACGGCTGCCGAGGAGGACTATAACCGCAAGCTCACTGCGCTGAAACTCGACCCGGTGCGCAAGATCGCCCAGGAGATACGGGACACGAAGCGGCGGGCGCTGGCGGGCGGCGAGATCACCAAAGACTTCATGGACAGGGTCGCGGCGATGGGCGAAAAGTTCCTGAAGCAGCGTGACCAACTGGATGCGGATGCGCTGGTGGGCCTGGTCTCGAAGCTGAAGACAATCCTGACTCCGCAGCAGGTTTCGACCGCCACGCAGCTGATCATAGATCAGGCTAGAATAACGCCGGGCATGAGGACAAGCGGCACGAAAGACAAGTGGTTCAACGCCTACGTGCTGAAGGTCTTCATCTCCTATCCGCGCATCGTGCCGCTGCTGAAGGAGATGCGCGCGGCGCTGGCGGCGGACTCCGGCGCGCAGGCGAACGCGGAAAATCCCTGACTCCCCGGCCCATAAAGTTGAGGCAGGCGGGACTATCCTAAAGGAAAAAACGGACGATGACGAGACTGAGCGACGACCCGAGCTTGACAGATCGGCGGATGCAGGAGTGGTTCCTGCGGCAGAGAGCCTTACGGGAGACGGAGGCCCGCGAGAAGGCGCAGGCGGAAGCCCTCAAGACGCTAGTGCGCGATGCGGAGACGCCTCCGCCCGTGATCACGGTGGCGCGGCAGCTTGGCTGCAATGGCGACGGGGTCGCGCGGGCGGTGGCAGAGCAACTGGGCGGAGAGTGGCAGGTCTGGGATCACGAAATCATCGAGGCGGTCGCCCGCGATGCCGGCGTGCAGACCAAGATGATCGAGGCGCTGGATGAGCATGTCTCCTCGGCCATCGAGGACTTTATCCGCGACCTGTTCGCCCTGCGGAAGATGGAACCGCTCGGCTATCAGCACCATCTGGCGCGCGTGCTGCTGCATGTGGCGCAGCAGGGACGGAAGATCCTGGTGGGACGCGCCGCCAACTTCCTCCTGCCTAACGCCCTGCATGTGCGGGTGCAGGCCAGCCTGGAGACGCGCATCCGGGTCGTCATGCATGAGCAGAACATCTCCCGCCCCGAAGCTGTCCGCCTGATCCACCACACGGATCAGGAGCGCGCCGCTTTCGTGCAGAACCTGGCGCACCATCAGATAGACGAAGAGGGCGCCTACGATCTGGTCGTCTGGATGGATCGGCTGGGGGTGGAGGCGGCAGCGGCGGCGGTTGTCGGGGCCGCGCGCATCATGTTCCCCGGCTGCTGACAGACAGCGCCGCCTGCCGGGGCGCAAAGACGGGCTGCGGATGCAAAACAGGCGAGAGAAACAGAGAGTTCTCTCGCCTGCAAACCGACTCTGCGGTCGTCTTCTGGAAGCGCGGCGGAAATCAGCCCAGAAGACCCTCGAGCTTGCTGGTGATCGTACTCTTCGGCACGGCCCCCACCACCTGATCCACCACCTTGCCGCCCTTGAAGAAGAGCAGCGTGGGAATGGACATGATGCCATACTTGCCTGCGATCTCCGGCTCCTCGTCCACGTTGACCTTGAGGACTTTGACGCGGCCCTCATACTCCGACGCGACGGCGTCCACGTGCGGCGCGATCATCTTGCAGGGGCCGCACCAGACAGCCCAAAAGTCTATCAGCACGGGAACGGACGATTGCAAAACCTGGCTCTCGAAATCACCGGTTGTCACGGCAACAGCTTGGCTCATGGTATGTTTACCCTCCGACTGGTTCCAGGGCGGCGCGATAGCAAAGCGGCCCACGCCCTGTCTTGATTGTTGTGATATCGTTTGGCGTTCCGGTTTCCTGCCATCAGGAACGCGGCAGGCCCGCAACGAAATTCCATACATCCCAGGCCGTCCTGACTTCGCATCGCGCGGCGCGGGCGGCTGCCAGCAGCGGCGTCGGCCTCGGCGCGAGGAGGACAGGGCAGGCTTTTCTCTCCTACGAACCTGCCGGAGGGGAAGTTCCGGCCTTGCTGCGTGTGTGACCGTCTTTTATGCGGCAGCGCGAAGACAAACAAAAACCGGCTCGTCGTCAAAAGTTCTACGTCGAAACCGGTGAGCATTCCACCTTGCGTGAGCAGCGATTTGGCTGTACGTTCAGGGAGATTATCGGATGAAACGAAAAAGCAAAGCGCGGGAAAGAGACCGGGAGGCTTCTCCGGCGCTGGCATTCAAAAAGTGCGTTGTGTTAGTACGTCGTGCGTGTTCGTTCGCGCAGGCGTCGTCTATGCGACCGAGGCGACATTGGCGGCCTGCGGGCCTTTGGTGCCTTCCACGATGTCGAAGGTCACTTCCTGCCCCTCGGCCAGGGTCTTGAAACCTTCCTTCTGGATCGCCGAATAGTGGACAAAGATGTCCTTGCCCTCGGTGGTTTCAATAAACCCGTAGCCCTTGGCGTCATTGAACCACTTGACTTTTCCTGACGGCATGTTACGAACGTCCTCCTTACTAGATGTCCAGGCTGACCGGGATTCAGCCGGACAAGTATAACATCTGGTAGGGGCGTTGTCAACGATTGCTAGAAAAAAAACGCGAAAAACTGAAGTGCGGCGATAGATTAACTCTGTCAGGTCGGAAATTGTCAGAATAGTGACAGTTTTAGGAACCAAAAACCGCAGTTTTACCGGGTGCAGAGGCGGCTGCGCGCCTGACCCCGGTTCGGCGCAGGGGGAAGCATCCGGCAGGAAAGGCGGCGGCGGATACCGAATGTAGGGGCGAAGGCCGAGAGGCAACGCGCTTCGGCGTATGTCTTCCCGCGTCCTCGGCGTCCGCGCCGTTCTCAGGAGAGTTGCGTCAACGATGGATTTTAACAGAGTGCCTATCGGCCCCAACGCGCCGCAGGAAGTCAATGTCGTGGTGGAGATTCCGCGCGGCAGCAGCAATAAGATCGAGTACGATATGGAACTGGGCGTCTTTCGCCTGGATCGCGCGCTCTACTCCCCGCTCTACTACCCCTGTGAGTACGGTTTCATCGCGGACACGCTGTTCGAGGACGGCGACCCGCTCGATATTCTGGTGCTGTCTACGCAGCCGACGTTCACGGGCTGTGTGCTGGTCGCCCGGCCTGTCGGCGTGCTGAAGATGGGCGACGACAAGGGGCAGGACGACAAAATCCTCGGAGTCTCCGCCCACGATCCTCGCTTTGAGCAGGTGATGCGGCTCTCCGATGTCTCCGAACACCGCCTGAAAGAGATTCTGCACTTCTTCGCCGTGTATAAAGACCTGGAGAACAAGGAGGTCTTCATTCAGGGCTGGGAGACGGAGGAGGTCGCGCAGGAGTTGATCTGGCGCTATCGCCGGAAGAGATAGACACGGGGTTGAAAACCCCGGTCTGGAGGTGCAAAGCCTGCCTGCGCAGGCTGGAATCCGCGCAGGCGGACTTGGCAACTTCAGACCGGCCTTTTAAGGCCGCGCACAAATCTGGCATAGAGACATAGAGGAGGCGTTTGAGGATGTCCGTGCGCAAGCGGGCGCTTATCATCGGGATTGACGGCTGCCGACCGGATGCGCGGGCGGCGGCGCACACGCCGTATATGGATGCGCTGATCGCCGAGGGCGCGTACAGCGATCTGGCGCAGACGGGAGAGCATACCGACAGCGCGCCCGGCTGGTCGCACCTGCTCACCGGGGTCTGGCACTCCAAGCACGGCGTCCGCGACAACTCCTTCGGCGGCTCCCGCTTCGACGAGTATCCCCACTTTTTTCGACGGCTCAAGGAGTGGCGTTCCGATCTCATCACGGCCTCACTCGTCAACTGGGAGCCAATCAACGGCGCGATTCTGAGCCATGCCGACTTTGCGCAGTCCTTTCCCTCCGATGCCGAGGTCGCGGAGGCGGCGGCGCGCTATCTCTCCGCCGCCTCGCCCGATGCGCTCTTCCTTCAGTTCGACGAGGTGGACAGCGCGGGCCACAAGCACGGCTACGCCGCCGATTCGCCGGGCTATCTGGCCTCGATTGCGCAGACAGACGCGCAGATCGGGCAGGTGCTGAACGCTATGCGAAGCCGCAGAGCCTTTTCGCGGGAGAACTGGCTGGTGGTGGTCAGCACGGATCACGGCGGCTCCGAGAGGGGACACGGCAGGAACGTCCCGGAGCATCGCACCATTTTTCTGATTGTGAGCGGCGAGGCGGCGGCGCGCGGAGAGATTTTGCCCGCGCCGCAG
>DASRGL010000241.1:0-2733 GCA_035651115.1 Chthonomonadaceae bacterium | reverse complement strand
GTCTATCGGGTTGGCGTGGCTCCAGTGGGCGGGCAGGATGCCGTCGAGCGCGGCGAGCGTCTCCGGGGTCAGCGCGGCGAGTTGCCCCCCCTCGGCGATCAGCGCATCGGTGGCGAGGACGCCGGGGCCGCCCGCGTTGGTGAGGATGGTCAGGCGCGGCCCTTTCGGGCGCGGCTGCTTCGCCAGCACCTCGGCCATGTAGAAGAGGTCGGAGATGCTGTTGACGCGCAGCACGCCGCACCGCCGAAACGCAGCATCCAGCACGGCATCGCTGCCGGTCAGCGCGCCGGTGTGGGAGGCGGCGGCCTGCGCTGCGGCGGCGGTGCGCCCGGCCTTGATGAGAATGATGGGCTTGGTCAGCGCGACCTCGCGGGCGGCGGAGAGGAAGGCCCGCGCGTCGCCGATGGATTCCATGTAGAGGACGATGCTGCGGGTGTGCGGGTCGCTGCCGAGATAGTCTATCAGGTCGCCCCACCCCACATCGAGCATCGAGCCGATAGAGATGACCGCGCTGAAGCCGACGAGTTCGCGCAGGCTCCAGTCGAGAATGGCCGTGAGCAGCGCCCCGCTCTGGCTGATGAAGCCGACGCTGCCGGGGTGCGCCATGCTTCCGGCGAACGTGGCGTTGAGACCGGTGAGCGGACTCATGACGCCCAGGCAGTTCGGGCCGATGATCCGCATCCCGCTGCCCTGCGCCTGCGCGCGTATCTGCCGCTCCAGTTCCGCGCCTGCCTCTCCGGCCTCTTTGAAGCCCGCCGAAATGATGATCGCGCCTTTGACGCCCGCCTCCACGCACTCGCTGATGAGGCCCGGCACGGTCGGCGCGGGCGTGGCGATCACCGCCAGGTCTACCGGCTCCGGCAAGGAGGCAATATTCGGATACGCCTTGATGCCCAGCACGCTGGCGCGCTTCGGGTTGACTGGGAAGACCGTGCCGCCGAACGGATTGCGGATCAGGTTCCATAGCAGCGTGCGTCCGACGCTGTTGGGCGTCTCGGTGGCTCCGATGACCGCGACCGTCTCCGGCGCGAAAAAGACCTTGAGTGGCTGGCGCGGGGCGCGCAGGACATTGTGCGCAGGATCAATCGCGGCAGAACCCGGTTTTGTCATGGGAAGCCTCCTTCTCAAACGCGCTGTTACGAATTGTAGCATATAAATGACCTAACCCCCCATCCCCCTTCCCTACCCGCGCCAACGATAAAGCCTGTTGCCGCTAGGGAAGGGGGTGTCGGCAGTCGCTACCGTTGTATCCGGCTTTTGTCTTCTCATCCTAGCCCGTTTCCCGTCATTCTGAGCGCAGCGAAGAATCTCGGCAAGGACCTGACGGGCAGGCAAGACTCAAGAAGAACGCACACGTTGTCGTCACCCCCTTCCCTGCGAAGCGAATTAGGGAAGGGGGACGGGGGGTTAGGTGGGCATTCCCCACCCGTTCCTTGCGTATAGGAGAGCAGGAGTTGCGTTTGCAGCGCACGAATAGATTTCCCGATAATCAGACGGGAAGAACCATGAGGAGACTCAAGGAGGAGTGATTTCGTGGAGAGCGTCACCCCGGAAACCATACCGAACATCTACCACGCGCGCTGCCTGTCGAAGCGGCGCTGGGAGGAGCGGCTTTTCGCCTACCCCAACATCGGCGCGCTGCTTACAGAACGCGCTACGGCCACGCCGGACAAGAACTGGCTCACCTTCTACGATGAGAACGGGCGTGCCGCCGCGTATACCTACGCTGAGTTCTATGAGGCGGCCCGCCGCGTCGCGGGGCTGATGGCCGGGCCGCTAAGCCTGCGCACGGGCGACCGGATCGCGACCCTGATGGTCAACGATCCGCGCACCGTGCTGATCTACTTCGGAGCCTGGCTGCTCGGCCTGACCGTCGTTCCCATCAACTGCGGCGAGGACGACGAGCGCATCGGCTATATCCTCCAGAACTCCCAGGCGAAGGCCGTTTTTGCTCTCGGCGAGCAGACGGAACGGGTGGAAGCCTGCCGGGATTCGCTGCCCGCCCTGCGCGCCTGCTTCCAGGTCGGCGGGCCGATCCGCGAAGGCTGGAACGACTTCGATGCCGACCTGGCGCTGCAAACGCCGCTAGAGACGCCGCCCGAGATATCGCCCGACACCGAATGCCAGATCGTCTACACCTCCGGCACGACGGGAGCGCCGAAGGGCGTCGTGCTGGAACAGGCCAACCTGCTCACGGACGCCGACAGCATCGCCGAGTGGTACGGTTTCGGCCCGAACGACCGCGCCATGTGCGTGCTGCCGATCCACCACGTCAACGGAACCAACGTCACGCTGATGGTTCCCCTCTACACCGGCGGCAGCGTCGTGCTGAACCGGCGGTTCCGCGCGCAGACCTTCTGGCAGACGCTGGCGGAGGAGGGCTGCACCTGGGTCAGCGTCGTGCCGACCGTGCTGGCCTTCCTCACCGAGCGCCACGACGATCTCTCGCAGTTCGACCTCTCGCGCTTCCAGTACATCATCTGCGGCGCGGGGCCGCTCACCGTCGAGGTCGCCCGCCGCTTCTATGAGACGTTCGGCATCCGTATCGTACACGGCTACGGCCTCTCCGAGACGACCTGCTACTCCTGCTTCCTGCCCGTGGATCTGGACGACGCGGCCTATCGCCACTGGATGTTCGAGTGCGGCTTTCCCTCCATCGGCTGCCCGATCCCCTGCAACGAGATGGCGATCCACGATACAGAGGGCCATCCTCTGCCGGAGGACACGCGCGGC
>DASRGL010000240.1:0-4919 GCA_035651115.1 Chthonomonadaceae bacterium | reverse complement strand
TCGGTGTGCGCCACCGAGTCCTCGTACAGGATTCCGTTGATCCAGGGCGCGACCCAGCGCAGATCGTCGCTGTCCCACCCGGCGTTGACGAGGATCGGAATGTCGCCGCAGCGTTCACGCACCTGCCGAAGCAGCAGCGTCCATCCGGCTTTGGCCTGCTTATCGTAGCGCAGATTATCGAGGAACACGCCCGCCTTGCCGTCCAGCGCCCGATAGACCGCCTCGATACGCCGCACGATATGCCCGATGTACTCCGGGTTGCTCACGTCCATGTTGTAGCAGCCCTTCCAGAACTGTACCTTGTGGCCGTCCTTGTCGCGGAACCACCAGGGACTATCGGGCGGGTAGGCGTCGGTATCGGCCTCGAAGAAGTAGATCTCATAGAGAACCACCGCCTGCGGATTGCGCTTCCTGATCTGCTCCAACGCCTCGCGTGCCGCCGGGATCGACTCCGGAACCAGCGTCTCGGCCATGTCTTTGTGCGGCTGCGCGGCCCACTGCAACCCCAGGCCGGTCACGCCCGTCACGATCAGCCCGTGCTTCGCCCAGTTCGCCCATTTCTCCCCCTGTCCCGCCGCAGGCGACCAGAGCATGGCGATACGCGGGAAGACAGCTTTCGCGACCGGGATGGATTGCGCTTTCCCGGCGGGCGCGGGTGGCTCGGCTTTGCTGCTACGGCTCATCGTCATAGAGACTCCTATCAGGATGCACAACAGAAGAACTCGCAGAGGGCTGATGCGGGAACGCATTTTTGAACTCCTTTTGGAACAGATATACCCCCGGTCTCCTCCCGGTTCAGAAGTCGAAGGAATGAATTCCCTCGCTCTGTGGCCTCCGGCCCAGTGTCCTGCGGACACACCGCCGATGGCCGCCGATACGTCTCTTGCGCAGGCGGGTACGGAGCAGCTCGTTGCTGCGCCATGAAATGGAACCGGACGGCGGAGACGGGACAGACCAGGAGTTTGCACCGTGTCCGCAGGACACTGGGCCGGAGGCCACAGAGCGAAGGGATTTATCCCATTGCGACCGAGCAGACCTCTTGCCTCAATCCAGGCGGACTTCGGTCCGAACAGTTCCGGCGCGCTCATGGCGGGCCGTCAGCTTCACGCTGCCGCCGGAGGGGGCGCGCACCACCCACTCGATCTTGACGCGCTCGGCGGTCGTGTCCGCAGCCCAGGCGGAGAGCGACGCGCCTTTGTAGGCGATGCCCTCCAACTGCCCGACCTCCATGCGCGCCTTGCCGACTTCCAGCGTCGCGCCTGCGGGCAGTTCGATCTCCGCCACGACCTCCCGCACCACCTTCTTCTCCAGCGCCTTCTTGCTGACATAGGTCGGCAGCCAGCCGACATTATCCACCACGAGGCGAATCCGATACGCCCCATCGCCCAGCTTCTCCGCCGTCGCGCTGTGCAGTTGGAGCAGGGGAGAGACCAGCGCGTGCCAGATAGCCCAGTCCGCTAACGGCGCGATCTCCTTCTCCAGCAGAGGCGGCGGCGGATTACGGATGGCGTACTGCGCGTCCCAGCCGCCCAACTCGATCCGGCCCAACTGCGGATGCTCGAACGAATACCAGTCCACGTAGCCCTTCCCTTCCAGCACGCTGTCCGACCACTCCAGCATCTTGATGTCGTCCTCGATAGGATGCTCCCGATGCCAGTCAATGAACTTATAGGCTCCGGGTTTCGTATCCGGGGCGAATCCCTCTGTGATCCCTGCCTGCCGCTGCGGCGACCAGATCTCGACCGTCCAGGCGTACACGCCCAGATGGTCGTACATCCAGTCGTCGAAGACGCCGGTGATGACCTCTTTGGGGTGGTAGCGGAAATCGTGGTAGACGCTGACGTGCGGGTAGCCGGTGATCTCCGCGCCCTTCTTGCCGAGTGTCTGGTACGTCCAGAGGTCTTCCGCCGGGAACGCCTCGTCCGCCTGGGTTCCATAGGGCCGCAGCAGCACGCCGCTGTAGGTGTGGAACGTGATGCCGCCCGTGATGTTGGGGTGCGCCGTGATGAACTTGACCAGGTTGTAGACCTCCGGCTCGCTGCCGGGGAACGGGCCGGCGCCGGGCTGCTCGCCCTCCTGCCGCCAGTGCGCGGGAAAGTTCCGGTTCAGGTCCAGCCCCTCTTTGTTGGCCTGTACTGTCAGCGTGATGCCGTCCCAGTTCTCCAGAAAACCCTCCGGCAGCACACGGTAGTAGGTTCCGCCCGTTTCGCCGGGTTCCCGCCGCACCAGCAGGCGCGGGTGTTCGGGATGGGCTTTCCACGGCCCGTTCGGATCGGGAATGCGCATCCGCAGGCGGCGTCCGTCCCCATCTACATCGTCCTGCTTCAGCCCTTCCAGCGGCTCCTCATCATACGGATAGGGCCGCGTGCTGGAGCGCAGATACTTCGGGTTCGGCGCAAAGTAGAGTTCCGCGCCGTCCGGGTTGACGCGCGGCACGACATAGAAGGCGCGCGTATCCAGGGCGCGCGTCACATCCGTATTCTGGCCGTATTGAGTCGCGAGCTTATGCAGCAGATAGAGACAGGCCGAAGACGCCGAGACCTCCGTCGCATGGATGTTGCCGTCGCACCAGAAGGCGGGCTTTTCCGTATCCGGGCCGGTCTCGCAATTCGTCGCAATGACGCACCAGACATCCCGGCCCTCGTAGCTCTTCCCGATGCTTTCGAGCCGGAGCAGTTTGGGAAAGGTTTCCACAAGCGCGCGCAGGCGCTCGGTCAGTTCCGTATAAGGGTAGTAGGTATCGAAGCGAATCTCGGCGGTCACGAAGAGGACTCCTTCCCCGCAGGGCAAAGAGAGGCATCCAGTTTCAAGCGCCTCCTCCGACGGCGGGAGAATGTGGTCAGGATGGCGCCCTATCGTAACATGACGCGGGGGAGCGCGTCAAGCCGTCGCGAGCGCTTCTATGGTACGGGCGAGAGGCCGAAGGCAAAAAAAGACCTCTGGTCATCGCCCTCTGTGCAGGCTCCGACCAAAGGTTTTGCGGATTTACGGCGGGCCGGAAGCACACCACCCGGTCTTACTCTCCCGGCCCACGGCTGCTGAACAGGAATCACTCCTGTCTGTTTCACTTCACTCTTCTCTACGCAGCCAGGCCTCCGCTTTGTTCCAGGTTTTTCTCTTATTGCGATATTTTTTACCGGCCGCTCCCTTCTTCTTCCGCCTTCTCCGGCAGCGCGAACCGGCGTTCACGGCGCGCTTTGAGCAGCGACGCGCCGATGGAGGCCGCCAGAATCGCCGCGATGACCAGCAGCGAATAACCGATGGGGATGTCCACCAGGCCCACCATCTTCAGCCCGACGAAGATCAGGATGGCCGACAGCCCGACCGCAAGGTAGTGGAAGAGCTGCATCACCCCGGCCAGCAGAAAATAGAGCGAGCGGAGACCCAGGATGGCAAAGATATTGGAGGTAAAGACGATGAAGGGGTTCTTAGTGACGGCGAAGATGGCCGGGATGCTGTCAAGGGCGAAGAGCAGATCGGTGATCTCGACCAGCACCAACACGAAGAAGAGCGGCGTCGCCAGCACTCTGCCGTCGCTGCGGGTAAAGAAATTCTGTCCGTCGTACTCGTTCGTCAGGGGAATATGCCGCCGCAGCCAGCGCAGCAGGCCGCTGTTTTCGACATCCGGCTCCTTGTCGCGCTGCAGAAACATCTTGACGCCGGTGAGAATGACGAACGCGCCGAAGACATGGATGATCCACTCAAAGCGGTGAATCAAGGCGGCCCCGGAGACGATCATGAGGGCGCGCATCAGAATGGCCCCCATCACGCCCCAGGACAGCACGCGATGCTGATATTTCGGCGGGACCTGAAAATGCGTGAAGATGACCGCGAACAGAAAGACGTTGTCCACCGAAAGGGAGAGTTCGATGATATAGCCGGTGAGGAACTCCAGCCCGCGCGCCGCGCCGCGAAAATAGAAGACGCCTGCCGCGAACAGCAGCGCGAGCGTCACCCAGGCTGCGCTCCATAACGTCGCCTCCCGCAGCGAGACGGTATGGGCCTTGCGATGCAGCACGCCCAGATCGAACGCCAGTATCAGCGGGATCACGATCGCAAACAGACCCCAGAGAATCCAGGTACCCAATCGTTTCTATCCTTGCCGGGAAGCGCAGGTAGTCCTCCCCCACCGTGTGGATGTCTCTCCTCAGCGACAGGCTGTTCGAGAGGGGTCCCTACAGTCAGGGGTGTCTACCGGAAGCGCAGATGCGGCGACAAATAAGAAGACCTTCGGCCATGCCCGTTCGCGTGGGCATGGCCGAAGGTCTCGCAGTTTAATCGGCAGGCCGGAGGCAAAGCGCCTCGTCTTGACGACCTGCGGATCCGCAGCGCGGATTGCTACTCCCCTTCGCCGTTTTGTCTCTTCCGAATCCGCTCCGGCTCTTCAGAGCAGAAGCGGCCTTATCTCCAGGCGGGAACATCGGCCTGACGGCTGTCTATTCGTCCTCTCTCCTTACAATTCCTTCCGCTTTCCTTCCCAACTACGTTTCGCCCTCCTCACCGGTTCCGTGCCTGCCGCGATAAGAGTCGCAAGACCGGGCTTTCCTGTAAAGACTGCCTGTTTTTGTGGCCGGATTCTCTTCCTGCGCCTGGTGGCACGGCCTATGCGAGAGCCAGAAGTGAACGTGTTCTTGCTTATCACGCTTATCGCACTCTCGGTGACACGTCACCACGCTTTTGCCGGTTCAGGTAGTCCAACCATGAGAACACAGGTCTCTCCCCGAAAACGGGGCTACAGCAACGCGCATACCGGGGCCGTCCTGCCCATCGTCCTGTTCGCGCTGACGGCTCTGCTGGGCATGGCCGCCGTCGCCATTGACCTGGCTGCCATGTACGGAGCCAGGCAGCGCGCCCAGAACGTCGCCGATGCGGCGGCCCTGGCCGGGGCCAAATCCCTGCCCGATACCAGCACGGCCACC
>DASRGL010000239.1:0-9882 GCA_035651115.1 Chthonomonadaceae bacterium | reverse complement strand
TTCCAGATACTCTTTAGAATAGTCCTTTGCCAGCCCCCACTCGCCCGTCGTGACGAAATCGCGCATCAGGCCGGAGGCGATGGTGGTGGTGCAGATGGTGACGATACCCATCTGCCGGTAGCGGTCGGCGCGGACGGGATCATAGATGCGCGCGATGACGGTCGGCACGTTGAAGACATGGCGCGCGATCTGCGCCGCCATGATATTGCGGTTATCGCCCTGCGTGACGGCGATGAAGACCTGCGCGTTCTCGATGCCCGCGCGCTTCAGCACGTCCTCATCTATGCCGTTGCCGATGATGCGGTTGCCCTTGAATTTAGTGCCGAGGCGGCGGAAGGCTTCGCTCTGCTGATCAATGATGGTGATGGCATGACCATCATGATACATCAGGCGCGCGAAGGTCGAACCGACGCGGCCACAGCCAAGAATCACTATGTTCATCGAACGCTTTCCTCTCAGACTCCTGGCCCTAAAACCCGGCTCAGAGACGCAAGATAGTATACTCCATTTCCAGGCGGATTCCTTGCAGTGCGGCGCAATGAGGGCCGACTAGGGTCATACTGGCGTTTCCTCTTCCAGAACCGCTCTCAGCCAGCAGCCTTCATCGCGCTTCTAAAGTTGAAAATCGCCGCCACGAGGTTCAAAAAAGGGGTTGACAAAACCGGAAGTCTTCTTTATACTACACTGTAGCGGTACAGTTGTATCGAACCGTGATCTTCCGACGCGCGCCCGATAACGCACCATGCCGACCAGAGTCATGCAGACAAGCAGGCATAACCCTTCTGCTATCCCCGCCTATCAACGGATCGAAGAGGATATCCGTGAGAAAATACGCGACGGACGCCTTCCGGCTGGCACGATGCTCTCCAATCGTCATAACCTGGCGAAGGAGTATGGGGTCGCTCTCTCCACGGCGCAGCGGGCCATCGCAAACCTGATCGCGGACGGCACGCTGGAAGCGCAGGATCGGCGCGGCACGTTTGTCGCCCATCCGAGCGGATTTCAAGAAGAGAGGGCCGTGGCCTTCTTGGACGCGCCGCCAAGCCCGACTATCGGCCTCTCTGCCGAAACGGCCCATCCACCAGCCTCTTTGCGCGCGGCGGGGCAGACGTCTGCGACGCTGGGCATTATCTCGACATCCAAAATCGAACCGGCAAACTCACTCGACAGCGGCAGTCTCTGGGCGCGGCTGGCGATCCGTTCCCTGGAATACGTCTTTTCCGCCGCCGGGGGAACCACCCATTTCTTTGATCGCTATCCCGATGCCCTGGGGCCGTATGATGGCGATGTGGACGACGCGAGGGCGATCCCTATGTGCGAGGCCATTGCCGCCCTGCGGGCGGAAGGGGCCGATGCCCTGGCGATCGTCGGCCTGTGCGAAGGCCGGGATATGTCGGACGAGATCGTGGCCGCCGTCAATATCGAGCATGTGCCGACCGTCTACATCTCCTGGCATGAGATGCGGCCTCCGCTGGCCCAGGTCTTCTACGATAATCCTTTCGCGGGCTATCAGGCGGCGCAGCATCTCCTGCGGAAAGGCTTCCGCCGTCTGGCTTTCTTCGCGCCTTTCACGGAGACCTGGCTTACCGAGCGCATCGAGGCGGCGCGCGACGCCCTGCGCCATGCCGGACTGCCGCCGGAATCGCTGCGGGTCTATCCCGACCGACCGCCGCGCCGCGCTTATGATCGGGGTCAGGCCGATGCGTGGATGTATGCGCTGGCGCGACAGGCATTCGCCGAAGACCGGTTCTTTTCCGACGCGAGCGAGGCCGATCCGTGGGGGCTTATCGCGCCGAACGACTATACAGCCTATGCCATCCAGCGCGCCGCCGCCGAACATAACAAATTGGCGGGGATAGACTACGGCCTGATCGGTTTCGACGATGGCCCGCAGTCTTCCGCCATGCGGTTGACGACAGTGCGCCCGCCCATCGAAGCCATGGGACAGGAGGCCGGCCGCCTGCTGCTGCGGACGCTGCAAGGGGAAGAGATCGGATCGCAGGTGCGCTTGCGTTCGCATGTCATCCCGCGCGCCTCGACCTCTCTGCGCCGCAGAACGGTGGCGAGACCGAGCGGAAGATAGGGACCTCTCTTCCGCGCAAGCCCCATGACGGGAGAACCACACGCGGAGGAAATCATCTCACTGCCAGGATAGAATTTGCCTGTCCGGCATAGCGACTTTTGCGCTTTTCCTGCTCAATCTTTATTCGGAAGGAGGTGGAAAAAGCATGGCCGTAAAACCCGACTCGCCGGGAAAGAGTCAGGTATCGCCCGGAGTAATCGCGGTTGCCTTGATCGCTCTGGTGCTGTTCGTCGGCTGGATGGCCTACCTTAATTTCGCGCCGCCCAAGTATGGGAAACCGACTGAAGTAGATACTCCTATTGCCAACTGGATCAGGGCGAAAGCACGTGAAAGCGGCGGAGATATTAACAAACTCAGTCCCGAAGACGTGCAAAAACTACAGTCCGTAACACAAGGAAAGGGGGAAGTCTATCTCAAGCATTACGCGCGTTCCACGCCCTGAGTGTGCCAACACGGCAGTGCGGCGTGCCTTGACAATGCTGGAATGGGACCGTCCGCATAGGCCGAGAGTAGTCCATCCAGGTAGAAACTTTGCCTAGACGATGAGATTGAGAACGCTGTTCGCCTATCTCAAGCAGCATCCCAGACTTCTACCTTGAAAGACTAAGAGACTTTCGTTGTCAGGAGTGTTTGTGTTTGCAGGTTCTATAGGAGCGCGCCGCTATGAAGGGTGCGCATATCTCGAAAAGGAGAAACAGCAAATGCATCGGCGCAACACTGGAACCCGCCAAAGTGGGTTCACCCTGATCGAATTGCTCGTTGTCATCGCCATTATCGCGATTCTCGCCGCGATTCTCTTCCCCGTTTTTGCTCAGGCACGTGAGCAGGCGCGCAAAACTTCCTGCCTGTCCAACGTCAAGCAGATCGGCCTGGGACACGCGATGTATGTTCAGGACTACGATGAGACCTTCCTTATCGCCTGGGGAGACCCGGCCGGCGTGTGGACCGACCTGCTGCAGCCCTATATCAAGAACGGTCAGCATAGCGCCACCGAATCGTGGAACCAGTCCGGTGGTATCTGGCGCTGCCCGTCCGACGGTCAAGGCCCCTCGAAAGTCAGTGTCACGAACAACGCCTTGATCGTAGGCGCGGGGGCCGAACCTCTGGGAGCAGGCAACTGGTTCCCGGCAGAGACCCTGGCCTCCATTGATAAACCAGCCTCCGTTGTCCTCGTCGGCGACTCGAATAAGCCCTGGAGCCTTGATGGAGGCTTCTACGATACCGGCACGGACTATGTCCGCTGTGAGAACGACCTGGGCGTACCGAAGAATAGCGTCAGTGCCGCCTATTTCTTCTACGACTGGATCCATAACCAGGACTGGACCGACAAACCCTGGACGGCTGCCACTGGCTGCCCACCTGGTCCCCCCAAATGCTCCGACTGCGATGCCGATCTGACGTATCCCAATGGCTGGAACTGCAAGTATCCGTCTTACCGTCACAATCGCACTGGTCAGAAGTCGGGTTACGCGAACTTCGCCTTCTGCGATGGTCACGCCAAAACTGTTCGCTGGGGTTCGACCAAGATCGAAAACTGGTTCCCTATCCTTACCGAGGCGCAGGCAGTGTACAACAGATAGGAAGACTCATCCATCCCCTCTCCCGAATTTGGGAGAGGGGAGCAAAGGCGGCTTCTGCATGATTTAGAAAGGCAACACGTTGAAGATTCCCCAACGGAGATTCATGGTGAAACTCTGGAACGTTGCTACGCCTCTAGTTGGCTTTGTCGCCCTCGTAGGGAGTTTATTTTTTTCCACTGCTGCATTGGGACAACTCACCTACGACAGTGGAACAGTCGTAGGATATGCGGCACACCCCCCCGACATCTATCCCTATCCTGTAGATACCTTCGATGTACTTGTCCAAAACATTGGTGACGATAACCGTGTCATCGGCAATGCACTGATTGGAGCCGGGTCTACGAATTCAGTCTGGGTAGCTGCCATAAGCTCCGGCGTCCTAAGCTATTATGGCAGTTGGAACACTTCCGTCAATGGTGTCCAGGGGGCTTTAGGCTTTTATGCCATCACTCCGGGGACGAGCGGACAACTGATTACGGGCAGCGGTCAGTATTCCGGCGGTCTACCTAGCCCCAGTGCACATGGACACACTCATGTCTGGTCTGCGTCCGGGGGATACCTCACGGAATGTGGAGCCTTGATCGGAAGCTGGAATCTTTCTCGTGGACGAAACATCAGTAGCTATGGGGTTGTGGGTACATCCTCCACTGCCTTCTCCACAATGGACTTCGCGGGCTTCAACATCACGCAAGGTATGCCCTGGGTACCGAACAATCATGCTGCAATAGGCTCTGGCACTCAAGGAACGCGGGGCGAGTTGCGGGCTTTCAGCGGTGCGAGTGCTCTCACCAGCCATTCCGCCCCGACCACCGTGCCTCTGGGCATCAATGCATTGGGCATCGCAGTCGGAAATAGTCTTACTACCTCCGGTAGCTATAGGCACGCCTGCTACTGGTCTCCGACGACGAAAACTCAGTCGCAATGGCCGAACACTACCACCGCGACCGATAAGTACCTTGTGGCTATCGACCTGACACCCGGAGAGGCGGGCAATTCGTCCGCAGTCGGAATCAGTGACGGCGGGATTATTGCCGGATCGAGCAGTGGTGTCCCCTGTTTCTGGTACTTTAGCGGAGGGGCGCCGGTCAAGGTGAACCTGGCTCTTCCCAGTGGGTATACGAGTGGAGGGGCGACTGCAATTTCGAAGGCAAATGGCAGCGTGACCTATATTCTTGGGAGCATTAACTCAAGTTCCGGCAGCAGCTTCTATGTTTGGAAGCTGCAAGGCACAAGCGTGGTTAATCAAGGCTTTGCGCCAGACGGCGCTACAGGCATCAACGCTTCCGGTTCGGTCGCGGCCCGGCGTTTGATCACGGTCAATCAGGAGAGTAGGGCCGCTATGGCCGTCTTCAGTCTCACAAATTGATCGCAGCGAGGTTTTGCCTGCCATAAAGTTTCACAGGCCGGACTGCTATCGTCCGGCCTGTCGCTTCGTTTTCGAGATCGTCATTCATGAACTCTCTTGTTTCCGGGCAAAAGGCACGCCGCCGCGTTCTGGGGGCCGAACTCCTCGTCTTGCTTCTGCTTGCCTGCGTTGCCGGTTATGTGTGGACGGCTCCCCGCCGCGCCGAGCGCGCGCTGCAACGGGCTTCCCTGACGGAACTGCAAGAGGCGGCCCGCCGCAATCCCAACGACGCGCGCGCGCACTACTATCTGGGGCTGCGCCTGCAGCAGGCCGGGCAGCTTCCCGCCGCCTACGACGCTTTCGCCCATGCCGCTCAACTGGACAGCGATGACGCGAAAAGCTGGCTGGCAACGGCAGCCCTCGCCAGTCAACTCTACGGCGATCAGGGCGCCTTCGACCTGCTGAACCTGTTTGTCAAGCGCCACCCGGAGAACGCGCAGGCGCATCTGGCCCTGGCCCAACTCTATCACAAAAACCGGGCGCACAGGCGCGCGCGGGAAGAGGCGCAGGCGGCGGCGCTGTCAGCCCCGCATCTGGCCGAAGCCTGGTATCTGGCCGGACTCTCCGCCAACTCCCAGAACCTGACCTCGGAAGCGGAATCCGCGCTGCGGCGAGCGGTCGCGGAAGCCCCTAAAGAGTGGCGGTATCAGGTGGCGCTGGGCGATATTCTGGCCCAGGAGAAGCGGAACCCGGAGGCGCTGGCGTGCTATGAGCAGGCGATCCGCCTGGCTCCCAACGAAGGTGTCCCCTATCTCTCCCTCGGCAGAACGCAACTGGATACAGCGACCACCCCAGCAGAGATTCAGACGGCGCAGGAGAACCTGCGGCGCAGCGCGGCGTTGCAGCCGGAGATTCCGATCACCTATCTGCTGCTCGGACGCAGCTATGCCCGGCAGGAACGCTGGCGGGAAGCAAAAGAGGCGGTAGAGACGGCCGCGCGACTGGTTCCTACCGATCCCGACCCCGTCTACGAGTTGGCGCGCATCTACCGTCACCTGGGAGACACCGCCGCCGCCGACAGCGCCGTCCAGCGTCACCGTCAGCTACGGCAGTTCGCCCAGCAGAAGCGGACGCTTCAAGAGAAGATCGCCACGTTCAAGCAGGAGGCTCCCCAACTGCGCCTCCAACTGGCGCGGCTGTGCGCTGCGAACGGGGACACTGCCGAAGCTATCCAGGAGTACCGCCGCTACCTGACCTTCACTCCCGGCGATAGCGGCGCAAAACAGGAGCTGGCACGGCTGGAAGCCCGGATCACAGGCGCGGCCCCTGCCGTCTCCGCCCCCTCCCCGGACTCTATAGCGACGCTGCTCTCTCAGGCAGACGCGCTCTCCGCGCAGAAGCGTTATGCAGAGGCCGAGCGTGTCTACCGGCGTGTCCTCCAGCAGGAGCCGCGCTCCGCGCGGGCCTGCCAGGGACTCGGGCTGACCCTGCAAGCCGAAGGAAAATCCGAACCGGCGCTTCTGTTCCTGCTCAGCGCGGTGAAACTCGATCCCGCGCTGACGCCCGCCCAGTTCACCCTCTCGCAGGCGTACATGGCGATGGGCGCTCCGGCAGAGGCCCGTCGCCGCATGATGGCGGTCGTGCAGCGAGAACCGGGCAACGCCGCCTACTGGCATCTGCTCGGAATGGCGTGCAGCGGGGCCGAACCCTACTATGCCCAGGCCGAAGACGCCCTGCGCCGCGCCGCCGCGCTCGCTCCCCACAACATCGGCTACCTTCTCGACCTGGCCGAGTTGCAGGCTAAAGCCAACAGAGTGACGGAGGCCGAAGCGACCTACCGGCAGGCGCAGAATCTGGCCCCCAGAGACCCCGACATGCTGGCGCGTTTCGGCATGTTCCTCCTCTCGAACCGGCCCGACCCGCAACGTCAGCGCGAAGCGGAAGGGCTGCTGAAGCGCGCCCTCGCCGCCGATCCGCGCGATTCCTATGTCCTCTATGCATTGGGGCGTCTGAGCCTGGATCGCGGCGACGGCAGGCAGGCGGTCGGCTATCTCCAGCGTGCGCTCGCCACGACCACCCAGATAGACACGGCGGAACTCTGGTATCTGCTCGCCCGCGCCTACCAGCGCATCGGCGACCGGAGCCATGCCGCCAAAGCCCTGGAGATCTCGCGGAAGCAGCGGGAGGAGTATCAGAATTTGCAGCATACCCAGGAACTGGCCGACAAAAGCCCGCAGGATGTCAAGCTGCATCTGACCTTAGCCCGCCTCTACGCCCGGCGCGGCGAGAACGCCAAGGCCATCAGTATGTACCAGACGTGCCTGCAACGCGACTCGCAGAACGCGCCCGCGCGCCAGGAACTGGCGGCGCTGGAG
This sequence comes from Chthonomonadaceae bacterium, assembly GCA_035651115.1. Classification (GTDB taxonomy): domain Bacteria; phylum Armatimonadota; class Chthonomonadetes; order Chthonomonadales; family Chthonomonadaceae; genus DASRGL01. The sequence continues at coordinate 2,499 of DASRGL010000239.1, read as the reverse complement.
AAACGGCTGAAAGCCACCGGCGCGATGCCTCCCATGACGGCCTTCCGCGCCCTGATCGCCGCCGCAGGGCAGGCGCAGCCGGGGCGCTGACGCGCGGCGCGCTCCCGGCAGGAAAACCGGGGAGCAGGCGCGAAGATTCCTGCGCTTTCGCGCACCGCGTGCAGGCGTGCAAAGCGCGGTTACAGGTTCGGAGGCGTTCCGCCGAAAATAGTACCCAATGCACAGAGATCGTCCGCACGGTCGGGCCGAACGCTGCGCATTTCAGTAAAGGAGTCGAGCCGCCTTGTTAGCGCCGAGAAACCATCCGAATCTGCTCGTTGCCGAGAACACGATCGTCGTCGTCGTGGATATGCAGGAACCGTTTCTGCGGAATCTGTATGAGCGAGAGCGCGTCCTGAAGAATGTGTGCGCGCTGTTGCAGGGAGCCGCCGTCGTGCGCGTTCCTATCATCGGCACGACCCAGTACAAAGAGAAGATGGGCGATGTCGTGCCGGAGGTCAAGAAGCTGCTGCCGCCTCTGCTGCCGCCTTTCGACAAGCTCACGTTTAGCTGTTATGCGGATCAGGCGTTCCGCTCCGAGCTGCACCGTTCGGGGCGCAAGCAGGTGTTGTTGTGCGGCGTAGAGTCGCACATCTGCGTCAGCCAGACGGCGCATGAGATCGTCGCTGCCGGGTTCCAGGTACATGTAGCGGTAGACGCTGTCTCCGCGCGCACGGAAGCGAACTGGAGGCTGGGCCTGGACAAGATGCGGCAGGGCGGCGTGCTGCTCTCCTCGGTGGAAGCTGCCCTCTATGAGATGCTTCAGGAGGCCGGCACGCCGGAGTTCCGTGAAGTGTTAGGGATCATCAAGTAGCCGATGGAACTCTCCTTCCCCACGGCTCTGAAGCGATTCGGAAAGTGTGGCGCCAAATCGCAAAGAGGGTATCGAACGCGGTGACGTTGTATCCTGTCATGGCCCGATACCCTCGCTTTTTGCTCCATGATCGCTCGAGCATCCAGGTATGGGCGCTTGTTCCAGAAGCGTTGAAAACGCTTGTGAAATCGTGGCAGACGGAGGGGTATAGGCAGACCATGCGGATCATCGGGCTGATGTCGGGAACATCGGCGGATGGGATAGATGCGGCGCTCGTCGAGATCGCGGGCGGGCCGCGCCGGTTCCGATGGGCATTGCGCGCGTTCGTCTGCGTGCCGTGGGAGGCGGGAGAGAGGGCGGCGATTCTGGAAGCGTGCCGTTCCGATGCGCCGATTCAGACCATCGTCGCGCTGAACTATCGGCTGGGCGAGGCGTTCGCGGCGGCGGCGGAAGCGGCGGCGCAGGCGGCGGGCGTGCCGATGAAGCAGGTGGACGCTATCGCCTCGCACGGGCAGACGGTCTGGCATCAGCCGACGCCGTTCGACATTGCCGGAACAGGCGCGATCGGCACATTACAGATCGGCGAACCCGCCGTGATCGCCGCGCGGACGGGGTGTGTCGTCGTGGCGGACTTCCGGGCGGCGGACATGGCGCTCGGAGGGCAGGGAGCGCCGCTCGTTCCCTTCGCCGACTACGCGCTGTTCGCCTCGAAGCGGGAGACACGTGTCGTACAGAATCTCGGCGGGATCGCCAATGTCACCTTTCTACCCGCCGGGGGAACGCTTGCTGACGTGCGGGCCTTCGACACCGGGCCGGGCAATATGCTGCTCGACGCCCTGACCCGGCGCGTCACCAACGGCGCGCAGTCCTACGATGCGAACGGCGATCTCGCGGCGCGTGGAACGGTCTGCCTTCCCCTGCTGGCCGAGTTTTTGGCCCATCCCTATTTCGCCGTGCCGCCGCCCAAATCCACCGGGCGCGAGATGTTCGGCGAGGCGTTCGCGGAGCGGTTCTATCGCGCGGCCCGCAGGCGCAAATGCGCCGCAGAGGACACGCTGGCGACGGCGACCGCGCTCACCGCCGAGACGATCTCCCGCGCCTATCACGACTGGCTCCTGCCGCACGGCCCGATACAGACGGTCATTCTCGGCGGCGGCGGCGTGCATAACCGCACGCTGGTACGCCTGCTTTCCGAGCGGCTGGCTCCCGCCCGCCTGACCACGCACGCCGCATTCGGCCTGCCCGACGACGCGAAAGAGGCCGTCGCCTTCGCCCTCCTCGCCTACGAGACGCTGCACGGTCGCCCTTCCAACGTCCCCTCCGCCACCGGCGCGCGCGGCCCGGCGGTCCTCGGCAAAATCGTGTTGCCCCCTCCCTGTCCCTCCCCCCAAGAACAGGGGGAGGGGAGACGATAACGATGGCTTGTACTTCTCTTTCAACTCTTGCCAGAGTACGAAGGAGCGGGGAAGCCTGCAAATTGAATGTTCCCTCCCCCTGTTCTTGGGGTTTAGGGGCGGACAGGTGGACAATCTGCTTGGTCGCAATGGGATAAATCCCTTCGCTTTGTAGCCTGCGGCTCAGTGTCCTGCGGACACGGTACAGGCCCAGAGTGGGTGCGTGTCCGCAGGACACTGGGCGGAACGCCA
>DASRGL010000238.1:0-6614 GCA_035651115.1 Chthonomonadaceae bacterium | reverse complement strand
GCAGAGTTCCAGCGTCTCGTCGAGCGTCGGAATCTTCTCCCCGGCATACTTCGGGTCGAACTTGCTCCCGGCGTCCAGGCTGCGGATCGTGGCGAAGTCCAGGTCGCGGACGGCCCCGCTGCCGTTCGTCGTGCGGTCTACCGTCCGGTCGTGCATCAGGACGAGATGCCCGTCGCGCGTCGTCCGCACATCAATCTCGACATAGTCCGCGCCGAGCCGGATGGCGTTGCGAAAAGCCGCCAGCGTGTTTTCCGGGGCCAGCGCCTTGCCGCCCCGATGCGCGATGACGGCGATCCGATGCTTCAGGCGGGGCAGGGGAGCCTCGCCGGGCAGCGCGGCCAGCGCGCCCGTGAGGAGCAGGCAGACCACCGCCAGCGTCATACTCACGCGCTTTTCTCCTGGTTAGCGTAGGTTTGCGTCCGCCGCGCGGCTTCGGCGCAGCGCAGAGCGAACGGCAAGAAAGGGCGTGCGTCTGTCCCCTTTCTACTGCTATGGTAGCACAAATTCCCCGGCAGGGTCTAGCCTGCCCGACCAGGAAAACGCGCGCCTCCTGCCTGCTCTCTCAGTCCGTCACGGCCTATTTTGTCACGCCCGTCTCCAGCCCGCGCGGGCCTTCGCGGTTCTGGTTTTGCAGGATGGTCGCTCTGGCGGCTTCCTTCGCCGCAGGCGGCATGTGCGGATTGTCTTCGATCTCTTTCAACTGCTGCGCGGCTGTCGCCGCCCGCCCGACCTTGACAGCCGCTTTATCTACCGCGATGCGATCGCCGGAGCAGCCCGGCAGCGCCATCCCAAGAATCGGCAGCAGGCCGATACAGAGTCTCTGTGTTCGCATGGTGCCAGAATACCTCGCAAAAAGGATAGGGGACGGAATGTGAGAGATGGGGCGCAGTGCCATACTATTGAGAGAACTGCGCCTGGCGGATGGACACGCTTTGCGGACAGAAGCGTGTCCATCCCGACAATATGGGCCGCAGCCGGGATCGTGCCAGGCCGGGCCTGCCTTAGTAGGGGTAGTTGCTGTTGGCGGCGGGGCCGACGCCCGTCGCGCCCGGATAGATGTTGCGATACCAGTTGATGCGGCCGCGATTCATGGCCCTGGCATGTCCGTCGGAGAAGGTGACGGTCGTCGTGCCGGTATGGCGATAGCGCGGCATCATCCCGCAGCCGTCCCAGTTGCCGCCCGCATGGCCGTTGAAAGGATAGTCGCAATCGTGGTCGCGCGTCTGATCCAGGTCATAGTGCGCGCCGTCATGGGTCGGCTGGCCGTTCTCCATCACGTAGTCCGTCCAGGCCCACTCTGCGGACTCGAAGTAGATATAGCCCCAGCCCACGTTGTTGCGGCCCTTCTCGACGAGGATGATGGTGTCGGCTGGCGTATTGAGGGAGGCCAGAGACGCGGTCGGCACATTGAACGTCACGTTCCATGGACAGGTGCCATCGGTGGAGATACTGCTGTTGATGCCGTAGTTGCCGCTCTCTTTGCTGGGGAAGGAGGGGCAGTAGAAGATGCCGCCCTCGCCCCAACTGACCGTGACCTGCGCGTTGTTCTTCCCCCGCAGTCCATCCTTGATATATGGGTAGACCACATCGGGCCACTCGTGCTGGTCGGCCCAGGTGCCGGGATCGTTGAAGTAGTCCGCGATGGGGAAGCGTTCGTCATAGTCCTGCACATACATCGCCAGACCGGTTCCGATCTGCTTCTGGTTGGAAAGACAGGTAATGGCGCGGGCTTTCTCGCGCGCTTGCGCGAAAACAGGGAAAAGGATAGCTGCCAGAATCGCGATAATAGCGATCACGACGAGCAACTCGATCAGTGTAAAACCGCTGCGTTTGTACATGATACCCTCCCTTTCGATGGGATCGTTTTTGTCGTACCGGCTCTTTTTCCAGTCTTCACGAACGGCCTATCATCGTCTTTTCTCCCCTCCTTTTGTCTCCCCTCCTTTGCTTGCAGGTTTTCCTGGCTTCGGTCGGTGATACCTCGCCGCTTTCGCGGCGCTCCGGCGGCTTTTGCCCCACGATCCATCGCTGTCTCTGTGGGCTGCGCGCGCTGCTGGCTCAGGATGCCCGGCACACCGCCGTACTGCGCCGGACGATCAGATCGGTCACCGGCAGCGCGACGCGACACTGTTCCAGAGGCGCGCCCTGGATCAGGCGGAGCAGGGCGCGCAGGGCCTCCCGCCCGACCGCATCTATCGGCACTTCCACGCTGGTCAGAGGCGGGTCGCAGTCGCGGGCCTCGTGAGAGTTGTCTACGCCGACGACGGAGAGTTCCTCCGGGACTCGCCAGCCCATGCGCTGCGCGGCAGCGATGATGTCCCGCGCCTGCGCGTCGTTGGCGCAGAACACAGCGGTGGGCGGCTGTGCCAGAGAGCGCCAGACCTGGAGATACTGCGCGGCTTGCGGCGCGGCCCATGCCTGCGCATAGGCGATCAGCGCCGGGTCATGACGCTGGCGCTCCCGCATCCAGGCGCAGTAACCTTCCAGCCTCCGGAGGGCGATGTCTTCGCGGCCTGTGTTCTCGTCCGCCGGCAGACCGCTTGTCTCCTGCGCGCCGACCGGGCCGGCGACGTGCGCGATCCGCCGGTGGCCGAGGCTCCAGAGATGTTCCAGAGCCAGTCGGACGGTCTGCGCCTCGTCCGCCCAGACCGCGCCGCAGCCCTCCGGCAACTGCAAGGAGCGCGTCAGCAGGACGGTCGGCATTCCCGCCGCTGCCAGAGGAACGGCGCGCGCGTTATCGTGCGCATGGAGCAACAGCCCATCTATACGGCCATCCAGGAAAGCGGCGCAGCTTGTGCTGTCGCGCACCGAATGCGGATAGTGCAGCAGCGAGTAGTTCTCGTCGTCCGCCTGCTTCATGATGCCCCGCCAGAGGCGTTCCAGGAAGAAGAAGCCGAAAGCGACGTCCGGGTCCAACGGATTGAGCAGGCAGACGCCGATGGTCGTCGTGGTGCGATGGCGCAGGCCGCGCGTCAGCGAACTGGGCGTGTAGTGCAGAGCGGACACGGCCTGCCGGATACGTTCGGCGGTCTCAGGCGAGCAGGCGTTCTTGCGTCCGCTGAGGAAGTCGGACACGGTGGTCGTGGAGACGCCGGAGCGCGCCGCGACTTCTTTGATGGTAGCTTTGCGAAACTGGCGCATGGGCCTCCTCAGCGATCACTTACCCGCTTTACCGAAACATTTCGGTAACCTCACTATAACACTCCTCCGCCGCTGTGTCAAGTACTTTTTTTAGCGTAAAGAAATACTTGGGGCCTGTTCGCCTGCCCTGCTTTTGCGGAATATCCGGCGTCCACGCAAACCAGCCGGAGAAGCAGAGGCTTCTCCGGCTGGCGGCGGCGTCGCGTACCCACTTTCCGATCGAGCGCCTACGGCTTTCTCCTTCCGGCGGCCGCCGGCTTGCGCCCGCCTGGGCGCGGTTTCGGCGCGAAGCGGTCTTCCCGGCCAAAGCCGCCCCGTCCGCCCCGAAAGTCGCCGCGCGGCGCGCGCTCGAACTCGCGGCGCGGCGGGAAGCCGCCGAAGTCTTCGCCCTCTTCGCGGCGCGGACGGGCCACATCTACAAAGACGCGCTTGCCGCGCAGCTTCGTGCGCGAGAGCGCCTCGATGACGCGCGGCGCGTCGGCTTCCGGAACCTCAACGAACGTGCTGCGATCCATGATGTCTATCGCGCCGATGGCGTTGCCCGGCACGCCCGCCTCGTTCGCAATGGCCCCCACGATGTCGCCGGGGCGGATACCGTCCTGCCGCCCGATCTGCAAGAAGAGGCGCGTCATGCCCGGCTCGGCGCGCTCCGTCTCCGCCTCGGCTTCAGCGATGTCGTACTCGTCCGCCCCTTTCTGCATCTGCCAGAGCATCTGCAGGGCGGCGGCGGCGATCTGGGAGGCGTCATAGCCGCCTTCCGAGGTCAGTTCCTCGACCGTCATCAGATGGCCGTCGTAGTTACCGCTGGCGAGCGTCTCGCGCAGCTTCTCCTTGAACAGGTCGCGACGGCGCGCGGCGATGTCGGCGGCGGTGGGAACGCGCGCGGGGCGGATGGGCGCGTTGATGAATCGCTCGATCTGCCGGAGCTGGTAGCGTTCGCGCGGGCTGACCAGCGTAATAGCCTCCCCGCTGCGCCCGGCGCGGCCCGTGCGCCCGATGCGGTGGATATAGCTCTCCACGTCCCACGGGATGTCGTAGTTGATGACGTGCGTGACCTGGTCAATATCGAGGCCGCGCGCCGCCACGTCCGTTGCGATGAGCAGATCGGCCTGCCCGGAGCGGAAGCGGTTCATCACGCGGTCGCGGGCGGCCTGATTCATATCGCCGTGCAGCGTCTCGGCCTGGTAGCCGCGCATCTGAAGCGCCTCGCCGAGTTCGTCCACTTCGCGGCGCGTGCGGCAGAAGAGGATGGTGCTGCCCGGCGTCTCGTGGTCAAGGATGCGCGCCAGCGCCTCCACCTTCTGCGACGGCACGACCTCATAGTAGCTCTGCTTGACCTGCGCGACGGTGCGCCGCTTGCTCTCGATGGTCACGCGCTGCGGGTCTTTGAGATAGTCGCGGGCGAGGGCGGCGATACGCGGCGGCATGGTCGCGGAAAAGAGCGCGGTCTGCCGCTCGGCAGGCGCTTCCTTGAGTATCTCCTCGACATCCTCCAGGAAGCCCATGTTCAGCATCTCGTCGGCCTCGTCCAGAATGACGATCTTGACGCGGCTCAGGTCGAGCGTGCCGCGCCGCAGGTGATCCAGGACGCGGCCCGGCGTGCCGACGACGATCTGCGGCCCCTGGCTCAGGGCGCGAAACTGCCGGTCTATGGGCTGCCCGCCGTAGATGGGAACGACGCGCAGGCGGCGGTACTTGCTCAGGTTGTGCGTCTCCTGCGCGACCTGGATACAGAGTTCGCGGGTCGGCAGCAGGATGATGGCCTGCGGGTAGTGCTGTGTCGGGTCGAGGCGTTCCGCCAGCGGCAGGGCGAAGGCGGCGGTCTTGCCAGTTCCGGTCTGCGCCTGCCCGATCAGGTCCTGGCCGGCCAGCATGATGGGAATGGCCTGCTCCTGAATGGGCGTCGGAGCCTCGAAGCCCGCCTCGATGACGGCGCGCATGACCGGCTCGCTCAGGTGCAGCGCGCGAAAGGGCGCGGCCTGTACCGGCGTTTCCGACAGTTCGGCTTCGTCGGCGCTCGCGGTGGGCTGCGGATTAGTTTCGGTGGTTTTCCTCACGGGATTGCTTTCTCCTTTAGTGTGCCGCCATAGTATACCCGAAGGACGGGCCTGACTGCCGCACGCTGTTTCCGAATTGTCCCCGCACGCGCAAATCTGTGGCGGCAGGCTCCTCTCCTTTGGGCGGCGGCATGTCTCTATTCAGGGGGATTCAGAAGCCGCGCGTGCATTCGGTGCGTTCGGAATTGGAGAGGATTTGGGCGGCCCGCTACGGAATTTCTTGCCGGAACCTGGCCCGCCGTATGAAACCGCAATGCCATCCTTTCTGTCTAGCAGGGTGTAGCTTCTGTTCCCACCTGTTTCGTTTTGCATCTGTTTCGGTAGCAAAGGAGAGCGAACATGCCGTATATCGCGGAGATCAGCAGGGCGAACCCGTCCTGCTTCCTGTTCCTGATTGACCAGTCCGGCTCGATGGAAGACCCGATGCCGGTCAGCCCCGCCTCCGGGGACGGCCCTTCGTCCGCGCCGCAGCGCGCGAAAGCGGAGGGCGTCGCCGACGCCATCAACCGCCTGCTGCAAAACCTGGTCATCAAATGCGCCAAGTCGGAGGGCGTGCGCGACTACTACCATGTCGGCGTCCTCGGCTACGGCGGCAAGGTCAACCCCGCCTTCAGCGGCGCGCTGGCCGGAAAGGAACTCGTACCTATCAGCGAGATCGCCAACCAGCCCGCGCGCGTGGAGGAGCGCGTCAAGAAGGTGGACGACGGCGCGGGCGGCCTGGTGGATCAGACCATCAAGTTCCCCATCTGGTTCGACGCTGTCGCCAACGGCGGCACGCCGATGTGCGAAGCCCTGACCCGCGCGCATCAGATTCTTTCCGACTGGCTGGCGCAGCATCCGGGCTGCTTCCCGCCCATCGTCATCAATATCACGGACGGGGAGGCGACCGACGGCGATCCCACCGCCGCCGCGACCAAGCTGAAAGACCTCGCCAGCGACGACGGCAATATCCTGCTCTTCAATCTGCACCTCTCGTCGCAGCGCGCCGCGCCTATCGAGTTCCCCGATAGCGAGGCCGGTCTGCCGGACAAGCACGCCGAACTGCTCTTCCGCCTGTCCAGCACGCTGCCGGAGTATATGCGCAGCATCGCGCAGCAGGAGGGCTTTGCCGTCTCGGAGAACACGCGCGGCTTTGTCTTCAACGCGGACATGGTGTCGGTCATCCGCTTCCTGGACATCGGCACGCGCCCGAGCAATCTGCGGTAGACCTAACCCCCCCGTCCCCCTTCCCTAAAACGCTCGCAGGCTCGCTGGGAAGGGGGTGCCGATAGACTCTTCCGTCGTATTCGGTCTTTTCTTCCCGATAACGTGAAGGAAAGCTAGATACGAAGGCGAACGCTGTCGTCACTCCCTTCCCTAGCGAGCCTGCGAGCGGGCAGGGAAGGGGGACGGGGGGTTAGGTCACTTCACCAGGTA
>DASRGL010000237.1:0-21365 GCA_035651115.1 Chthonomonadaceae bacterium | reverse complement strand
CCGGGCCTTCTCTGATAGAGAACGGGGCGTAAGCCCTGTAGCGTCCCGCACCACGTTAGCACCATAGAGGCGCCGAGTTTGCCGCCTTCCTGCCTCCTATGGGCATGGTTGCTGCGCCGCTAGGCGGGAGCAAGGCTGAGTTCGGCCTCGACGGTTCCGAGGGCCTCCACCTCCACCTTCGGCACGATCTCCGTGTAGGCCAAAAGCGCCAACCCCGGCAGCGAACGCTCGATCAGACGCTTGAGAGGCAGGCGGATCTGACCCGAACAGAGCAGCGCCGGACTGTACCCCTGCTCCGCCGCCTGCTCCACCTGCGCCGACAGAGACCGAATAATCGCCTGCGCCAGCGTCGGTTCGATGGCAAGCATGTTGCCCGTCGGTGTCGCCTGCACCGCCTCCCGCAACTCCTGTTCTAAGGCCGGGGCCAGCGTCAGCACCCGCAGCGTGCCGTCCTCGTCCTGATACTGCTTGCACAACTGCCGGGCCAGCGCCCCACGCACGAACTCGGTGAGTTGATCCAGGTCTTTGGTGCGCGGCGCGAAATCGGCCAGCGTCTCCAGGATGGTTGCCAGGTCGCGAATGCTGACACGCTCCTTGAGCAGGCTTTGCAGCACCTTCTGCACCTCGCCGACGGTGAGCAGGTTGGGGATCAGTTCGTCCACGGCGGCGGCGTCGGTCTGCTTGACATGCTCGATCAGCTTCTGGGTCTCCTGGCGGGTGAGCATCTCGGCGGCGTAGGTCTTGATGATCTCGGTCAGGTGGGTGATGAGAACAGAGGCCGGATCGGCCACGATGTAACCGGCCATCTCCGCGCGCTCCTTGAGGGAGCGGGCGATCCAGAGGGCGGGCGAGCCGAAGGCGGGTTCGGTCGTCTCGATACCCTCGAACTGCTGGACGGCCAGGCCGGAGTCCATGGCCAGGACGCAGTTGGGATAGAGGTCGTGGGTGGCGACGGTAGCGCCCTTGATCTTGATCTGGTAGGTGTTGGCGCGCAGTTGCAGGTTGTCGCGGATGCGCACGGTGGGCAGGAGGATGCCCAGTTCGAGGGCGATCTGTTTGCGCACGCCGCCGACCCGTTCGGCCAGGTCGCCGCCCTCTTCGGGCAGAGCCAGCGGGACGAGGTTGCTGCCGAGTTCGAGTTCGAGGGTCTCCACCGACAGGAGCGGCAGCACGTTTTCGGGGCCTTTGGGCGCGGCGGGCGTGGAGAGCGCGGCCTGCTGCTCGGCCTGTTTCGCCTCCAACGCGGCCTGCTTCTCGTTTTTGGTCAGCACGAAGGCGAAGGCGCCGACGCAAGCGCCGAGCAGGAGCAGTTGGGGCTTGGGAAAGCCGGGCAGCAGGAGCAGGATGCAGACCAGGCCGGTGACAAGGACGAGGGGGCGGGGCCGGTTGAAGAGCTGGGCGACGAAGTCCTGGCCCATGGGTCTTTCGGAGGCGGCGCGGGTGACGAGGAGGCCGGTGGCGGTGGAGATGAGGAGGGCGGGTATCTGGCTGACGAGTCCCTCGCCGATGGTCAGCAGGGTGTACTGCTGCAAGACGGTCATGATGTCCCCGCCCCGCGACAGGCCCAGCGCGAAGCCGCCGAGGATGTTGATGATGATGATCAGCACGGCGGCGATGGCGTCGCCGCGCACGAACTTGCTCGCGCCGTCCATCGCGCCGTAGAAATCGGCCTCGCGCTCGATGGTCTGCCGCCGCTCTTTGGCCTGCACCTCCGTAATGAGTCCGGCGTTCATGTCGGCGTCAATGGACATCTGCTTGCCGGGCATGGCGTCCAGAGTGAAGCGCGCGGCGACTTCCGCCACGCGCCCTGCGCCGTTCGTGATGACGACGAACTGCACGACAATCAGGATGAGGAACGCGATGATGCCGACGATGTACGACCCGCCGATGACGAACTGCCCGAATGCCGCAATGACCATGCCCGCGTGACCGGAGCCGAGGATCAGCTTGGTCGCCGCGACGTTGAGGGCCAGCCGGAACAGTGTCATGACCAGCAGCAGGGAGGGAAAGATGCTGAACTGCAGCGGCTCGGTGTTGTAGAGCGCGACGAGCAGGATGGTGGCCGCTCCGGTGATGTTGATGACCAGCATCGTGTCCAGCAGCCATTCGGGCAGCGGCACGATCAGCATCGCCACGACGAGCATCAGCAGACCGGCCAGCAGCATATCGCTGTAGCGGGCGGCTTTCGCCAGCGGCGCGGGAGCGGAGGGAGACGAACCGGGAACGGTAGCCATAAAGCGGGCAGACTCCTGCAAACATGGGCGGCGGCGCGCGCCGCCGTTTCGGACGGGGCAGTGCGAGTTCATCCGTCATTATCGGCAGGAATCTGTAAGAATTGCAGGGCTTTGCAAACGCGACAGAGGAGGCAGGCTGACGAATTGGTATGCCGCGCGCCAGCCGAACGCAGTTTTGATATGCCCTGTGTGGCGCGTTAGGGCGGATTGGCTTCCTCCAGAGCATAGGCGATGGCCTGCTCCTGTGTCATGGCGCGGCCCTCTTCCCAGGCGGCGGCCAGCGCTTCCCGATCTAGTACTCTGTCAAGCTAGAAGTTTGGGATGCTGCTTGAGATAGGCGAACAGCGTTCTCAATCTCGTCGTCTATACAAAGTTTCTACCTGGATGGACTACTAGCTTAGCGCGTTCTGCTGCAATCAGACGCTCCTGGAAGGGAAAGTACCGCCAGTCCGAGATACCCCAGGCAAGGCTCAGTCCCTCTACAGCCCCGAACTGCCGCGCCGCCCGCTCCGGCTTCCCCTGTCGTGCCGCCATCGCCGCAAACAGTCCAGCGCGGCCTGATCATAGCGAAACGTGCTGTAGAGCGCCCCGCCGCGTCCTGGCGTCGCTTCCGTCCGCACGACGCCCAGCAGCGTCAAGTTATACTTCACGGCGGGAATGCCGACCTGCGCGACGTTCTGAATCATCTGGCAGATAGCCTCGATCTCCCGGTCGCATTCGGGACTTTTCCCCAGCATAATGTGCGGGTGTTCGGCCTGGGAGATCGCGAGGGAACTCAGCGGCAGAGGAACCATCTCCAGCGTGATGCAGATATGGCGGACGCCGAACGCCGCCAGAACGCGCAGGTCTTGATCGGTCGAATGGTGTTAATGTCCCGCTTTCATCTGTGCCTTCCTGTCTGCTTTCTTTCCAACCGCCCGAAGGTGCAGGAAAAAGCCGCTGGGGCTGCGAACAGACAACGCAACCGGGAGAGAAAGATGGTTCGCCCCTCCGTGTGAACCTCTGACGGACGCCTACGGCGCGACCCGTTGGAGGAACTTTTCGACGGGTTCGCCTTCCCGCACCTGCCCGATGCCGTAGCGGTGCAGCTTGTCGGTAACGGTCTTGGCGAACTCGGCCCGCTCGCGGCTGCCAGCGGGAGCGCGCATCCACTGCACGTACTCCAGGGCAAGGCGGGCGCGCTCTACCTGCTCGTGGGCGACCGGATCGGAGGCGGTGTCCTTGAGCGCCCGGTCGAACAGCGCCGCGCCTTTGGTCAGCGTGTCGTCGGAGAGATAGGCGGCGGTCGGCGGGTCGTAGATGCGCGGGTGGACCTTTTTGGCCCGCACGTCCGCGTGCAGCAGATCGAGCCACTGCTGGATCGCCGGCGCGCCTTTCCCATAGACGCCCTTCAGGAACTCCGTAATGATCGGCTGCGCCGGTCGGGAAGGATTCCACATCAGCTTCGCCATCAGATAGGCTTTGAGTTCCGACATTTCGCCGCCGCCGCCCGGCGCATAGCAGCCCTCGTAGAACAGGCCCACCACGCCGTACTTCTTGAAGAGCGGAATGTCGGCGGCGATCTCGTCCAGATCAGGCAGAGGCTGCAGGTAGTTGGCGAAGTTGGTGCTGTAGTGCCAGACGTAGAGTTGATGGGTGATCTGCGCCCAGGCCGCCAGGTTCTCCAGGACGCGCTTGTTGGCGTCGCAGGCGTCTATCCCATGCCCGAAACAGGCTCCGATAGGAGCCAGACGAATCCGCACATTGGGGCGCGGCTTGACATGTTTCGGCGGGGCTTCCGTCCACTGGTAGGCCAGCGTGTCAATCAGAACGTGGGGAGCCTCCGCCGCAATCGCATCGGCAACGGCGTTCACAAAGCGCAGCACGGGGCCGGAGGGCGCTCCTTCCTCCCGCTCTATGGCCTTGCAGTTGTCGCACTGGCAGTTGTTGTAGGTGTCGTTCTGGGAGACGGAGAAGATCGTCGCGGTCGGGTTCTCCCGAATCCAGGCGCGCACCTTCTCGATGCTGATACGCAGCACGTCGGGATTGGTCAGGCAGAGCTGATAGTAGCCCTTCATCCGCTTGCCGTTGATCAGCGAGAAGTACTCCGGGTGGGTGTCGAAATACTGTTCGGGCGGCACCAGTTCGTTGAAGGTGTGGACGAACTTGCCGTAAGCGACGCGCCCGCCGACCGTCTCATCCAGGCGCTGGCTGTTGCCGTTAACGCGGTTGCGCACGGCCCAGTCCCGATCAAAGGCTTCGGTGTAGTAGGGTTCGCGATACTCGAAGGCGGGCTGCTCCCGGATGTTCAAGGGGCCGACGGTAATGGTCTTGCGGTGGGGAATGCGACTGATCTTCGCGGTGAACCAGCGGCAGCCCAGCACGTCTTCCAGCAGGGCGTAGCAGCCGTAGAGCGCGCCGCGCCGGTTGTCGCCACAGATCTCGATGCGCGGAATGTCGTGGCGGCTCTGCGGCGTAATCGTGCGGATGCGAAACCCTTCGGCGGGCAGGCGCGGACGATGCTCCCGCTTTGCCAGGATCGCATCGTCCGCGATGACAATGGCTCCCCGCGCGCCTTGCGGCCACCCCGCCGCGCCCGCTTCCGGCTGGAAGATCGGCAGCCTGGCGCCGGACATCAGCATAAGGTGACGCTGAATCTCCTCCGCGCCGTGCCGCATCGGCGCGGAGGAACCCGGAGCCAGCAGAATCACCCAGCCGCTTTTCCCATTGCGAGCCAGGGTCATGCGCTGCGCCCCGACAGGCAGCGCGAGAATAATCAGCAGGAGCGCGAACAGGACTCCCTTCATGGGCCTCTCCTCAAGAAAGAGTGAAGAAATGTGTCGGACACCCTATTGCTTCTCACGCGATGAAAATCCTGCCAGGAACCGCCATCGCGCCATGGTTCTACAAGGAACTCAGGCCATGCTTCTCACCATGAACCTGCTTTTCGGAACGGCCTCCCTGGCGGGGAGCGCCCCGATCAAGACGCCTCTCAAGGCGCTTGCAACCAACCCCCGCTACTTCACCGATGGCAGCGGCAAAGCGATCTATCTGACAGGCTCGCACACGTGGAACAACCTTCAGGATTGGGGGACGAACGGCGCGATCCAGCCTCTCGACTTCGCGGCGTATGTGCAGATGCTGGTCGCGCACCACCATAACTTTACGCTGCTCTGGGCCACCGAACTGCCGACGTTCCGGGGCCTGCCTACCACCGCCACCGCGCCGCCGGATTTCAGCGTCACGCCGTTTCCCTGGAAGAGGACAGGGCCGGGCAACGCTTCGGATGGAAAGCCGAAGTTCGATCTCACCCGGTTCGACCCGGTCTACTTCGACCGGCTGCGCGACCGTGTCCAGCAGTTGAATGCGGCCGGCATCTATGCGGGCGTCTATCTGTTTACCGGTGAATGGCTTCTCCGCTTTCGCTTTGCCGGGGACGGCTTTCCCTTGACCGGCTCGAACAACATCAATGGGGTAGACGATGGCGGGGGAACCGGTTCCGTGACGATGACGGCCCCGAATGCCGTCACCGCGATCCAGGACGCTTATGTGAAGAAAGTGATTGACACCCTCAACGACCTGCCCAATGTTCTCTGGATCGTCTCCGAAGAAGCGCCCGCCAACTCGACCTGGTGGAACAGCCATCTGATTTCCCTCATCCGCGCCTATGAGGCCGGGAAACCGCTGCAACATCCCATCGGCTATGGAGCGCTGGATGGCGGGACAGACGACATTCTCCTCAACAGCGATGCCGACTGGATCGCGCCTGCCGCCAGAATCTCCCCGACGACCAGTCGCGGCAGCGGTCATCCGCCAGATAAGGTGAACATCAACGATTCGGATCACAGCTACTGGGAAATCTGGAACGACACTCCCCAGGTCAACCGGAACTACTTCTGGATCAACTTCACCAACGGGAACCAGACGCTGTTCATGGATCCCTATGTCGTCTACTATCCCCGCCAGAACCGGAATCTCTGCCCCTCGCCGGTGAACGGCATCAGCGCGCGACCGGACACGCGCTGGGAGAACGTGCGCGCGACGATGGGCCATATCCGCGATTACGCCGAGCGGATGAACCTCGCCGCGATGACTCCGCAGGGGAATCTCGCTTCTACCGGCCATGCGCTGGTCAATGCTGACGCTGCCCATCCCGAATTCCTGGTCTATGCGCCGGACGGCGGCCGCTTTACGGTGAATCTGGCGTGCAGCCGCAAGCCGTTTGCGGTGGAGTGGATGAACCCGGCAACGGGTGTCAAAACGGCGGGCGCAGAGGTTCGTGGCGGCGCAACACAAGCCTTTACTCCGCCATTCAGCGGAGATGCCGTCTTATACCTGCGGGCCGCACGGCGCTGACCCAGCACGTCGAATCACTTCGCGCCTGGCGCCTGCTGCCTGGTAATGCCGCGCTCTTCCGTTACGGTGTAAAATCTGTCGGGCGCGAGGCGCTTCAGCGTGTCGCGCCGGCCGCTCGGCCAGACGATCTCCACCTTGTCTACCTGGGTGGCGGCTCCTAACCCGAAGTAGACTCGCGTATCGCTGTGCGACAGATAGCTGGAACCGGCGCGCACCGTCGCAACCTGGCGGACGCCGCCCGCCGTCAGCGTGAAGCGCGCGTGCAGGCCGTCGCGATTGCTCTTCGTTCCGATGGTTTTGAAACTGACCCAGTGATGCTGGCTGCGATCTTGATTGCGGAAGAGTTGGGCCGGATCGTTCTGGTTATTGATCAGCACGTCCAGGCGGCCATCGTTGTCGTAGTCCCCGACGGCCAGGCCGCGCGCCACCGTCGGCAGCGCCAGATCGCCCAGGTGCGCCGGGGCCGTGATCTCGGTGAACGTGCCGTTGCCCGCGTTGTGCAGCAGTTGCTTCGGTTCTTTGTAGGTAATGCCCCCGCCCTGATCCGCAACATGCAGGGTCACATGGCCGTTGGCGGTGATGAGGTCGGGCCAGCCGTCCGCGTCATAGTCCAGAAACTCGCAGCCGAAGGAGAGCAGCTTCATGTGCGCCGGGCCGACGCCGGAGAAGGCGCTGACGTCCTCGAAAAGACCCTGTCCCAGATTTTTGAACAGCGCGTTCGGCATCCCGGAAAAGTTGGTGACGAACAGGCTCTCCCGCCCGGAATGATCGTAATCGGCGATCCCGATGCCCATGGCGGCCATCCGGCGTCCATCCTCTCCGCGCGCCACTCCCGCCTGCAGCGCGCGATTGGTAAAGGTCCCGTTCCCGTTGTTATGCCAGAGCATATTCTCGCTGATGTCGTTGGCGACGAAAATGTCCTGCCGCCCGTCCCCATCGTAGTCCCAGAAAGTGACGGCCAGGCCGCGCCCTTTTGCCTTTGTGATGCCCGCCTTCTCGCTCACATCCACAAACCGGCTCCCCTCGTTGTGATAGAGCCGGTGCGTGTCGGTCTCGTAGGCTTCGGGCGTGCAGTATTCGCGCTGGTGCAGCGCGCCGTAGCAGGTCTTATCGGTCTGCCACGTCCAGGGACTATAGTAGCAGACGTAGAGATCGAGCCTGCCGTCGTTGTCGTAGTCCCCGAACGCCGCGCTGGTCGCGTACCCGGCGCTGTGGACTTTTCCTAAGCCCATCGGCCCGGTCACATCGGTGAACTTGCCACTGCCCTTCTGGTTGTGGAAGAGGACGTTGTGTCCGTAGGCTGTGAGGAACAGATCGTCATACCCGTCGTTATCGTAGTCGCCGACCGCCACGCCGTGCGCGTAACCCAGGTCTCTATCGAAGCCGGAACCTGCCGTCACGTCGGTAAACGTGCCGTTGCCGTTATTGTGGTAGAGCGCGCAGTGGGGGCGATCTTTGACCTGAGAAGGCGGGTCGGAGGGGCCGGACTGGACGAGGAAAATGTCGAGCCAGCCGTCGTTATCATAGTCCAGGAAGGCGCACCCGGCGGGCAGTTCTTCGAGATAGTAGAACTTGCCCGTCGCCCCGTTGGAGAGGGTGAAGTGGATACCGGCACGATTGGCGGCGTCCGCAAACAGAGGCGCGGCTGCCGGGGACGCTGTTTGCCTGGCAGGAACGGAGGGCCGTTGCAGACATCCCGGCAAGAAGACGAGCAGACCGAGCGCCCCCAACAACGCGAGGAAAGCACGAGGCGACACGGTTTCTACGGCCCTCCCGTATTCGGCGGCGGTGTCGCGGACGAGACCGCGAAGTTGGACGCGACGGGCTGCGCAGCCATCTGCGCCAGCGCCGCCTCCACCTCCGGGTCGTGAGGGCGCAGCGTGTTGGCCCGTTTCAGGTAGCGCGCGGCGGCGGGCAGATCGCCCATTTTCAGGGCCATCAGGCCGACTTTCCGGTTCAGGGCGAAGTCGGTCGGGTTCGTTTCGCATCGCTTCTTCAGATGAAGCAACTGCTCCGCTGCCTGCGCCAGCGCCTGGAACTTCTGCCGCATCGCCTGCGCCTGTGCCGCCTGCCCCGCCCGCTCGTAGACCGCCGCGAGATCGTAGTAGGCGTCCGCCTTTTGCGGCCTCAGTTGCACGGCTGCTTTCAGATGGGCGAGGGCCTTGTCGCGCCGTCCCTGCCGCCGGTAGATCTTCCCAAGATAGAGATGGCAGTAGTAGACGCCCGGATGCAGGCGCAGCGAGTGGAGCAGATCGCTCTCCGCCTGCGCCATTCCACCCGGCGTCCCGTCAATGAAGAAGGTGCAGATGCCCCGCATCGCATACGCCGCCGCATTGCTGGCGTCCAGTTGCAGAATGCGCTCCGCCAGGGAGCGCCCCTCGGCAAAATCGTGATCGTCTATGACGAGTTCGGCCAGCGCGATGAGGCGGTCGCGGTTTTGGGGCTGCAGTTCGGTGAGATGCTGGAGACAGCGCCGCTGCTCCAGCTTGTTGCCGAGCCGGGTCTGCGCGGCAACGACGGTTTCCAGCGCGGGAATATCGTCCGGGTTGCGCTTCAACTCTTCCTGCGCGTATTTGACGGCGGAGTCCAGGTCGCCGATGTTGAGGAAGGAGGAGGCAAGCAGGGAGTGGATGCGGGGCGTATCCGGCTGAATGCGGTCGAGATGGATGAACGCTTCGATAGCGCGCCGCCACATTTTGGCATCGAAATACGACTGGCCCAGCACCTGCCAGGCATAGGCGTTTTGCGGGTCGAGCTGCGCGGCGGCCTGCCACTCCTTCACGGCCTCCAGGCTTTTGCCCTGGCGCGCATACTCGTCCCCGGCTTCCAGATGGCGCTGCGCCGGGCTTTTATGCGTCTGCCAGAAAAAGACGCAGGCCCAGGCGAGGGCGGCGAGCAGCAGCAGGCCGACCGCAAACGCGGGGCGTATCCCGGCGCGGGAGGGAGCGGACGCGGGCATAGACGTTGGTTCGCGCAGAACGGCAGTTTTTCCTTCCGCAGGCTGGCCGGTGACTCCTCTGCGCATCAGCGCGCTCCAGGGAGGGAAAGGCATGGCAAGATCGCCGCTAGTTTTTCGAGGTCGGGATGGGCATTGGCGACGCGCCGCCCGATTGATTCGCCATCTGGTCCTGCTTGCCGCGCATTCCCGGCGGCAGACCGGACTTCTTCACGCCCCAGTCGCCACCGCCACCGGAACTTTTGTTCAGATAGACCACGCCGAAACCGATCACCAGAACGACCACGATCACCAGCGCCGCGAGGATGACCGGAGGACTGAGTTGCTTGTTGCTCATCGGTTGTTGCTCTTTCTTTAGAAAAGCCTGGACTTTGTCTGAACTGGGATTTATGGGATTAACGGATGGACTAGGATTGCGTCCTGATCCAATCATAGTCTATCCTGTAATCCCATAAATCCTAGTTCAGACGATCTCAGATCAGACAGGGTGCCGTTGGAACGGCCGCGCCAGGTCTCTAATTGAAATCGCTCGTCTTGGTAAAGTACGGGAAATCACCCTTCGCGTTCTTCTTGCCCAGCTCGCTGATGCGCATGAACTTGGAATGACCGTCGAAGAAGGTCAGGTTCAGGCCGTTGTTGTGCCGTCCGAGGAACGCGGCCTGATACTGGCTGCGAATCTGCGGCGGATTGGCATCCGGCAGGACGAGCATATAGGAGGGAATTCCCCAGTCGTCCACCGCCTGCTCCTCATCCCACTGGGTCTCGTCATGCCCCTCGATCTTGGGCGCATGGCCGCCGTCGCCGCAGAAGACGGTTCCGGCCACATCGTCCACAGAGGCCAGCGACTGCGCGCCGGTCGTATGCTCGAAGAGGCCGCCGAGCGCCGTGTCGTACCAGTAGACGTTGTTCAGAGTGTAGGAACTCTTGGTGTTGCCATAGGAGATGAACGTTCCGCTCCCACTGGTGGCGCTGGGACAGACCCAGATGCCCTTGCCCTTGATGTAGGGATCAAGCAGTTCGATCCAGGTGTTGAGCAGATCGTTGCCGGCGGCATCCTTGTACCAGTGTCCATCGTTGTTGAGGACCAGGCTCTCGTCATAGTCCTGGATGTACATCTGCAGGGACAGGCCGATCTGTTTGGTGTTGGACAGACAGGAGGCTTGCCGGGCTTTCTCGCGGGCCTGAGCGAATACCGGGAACAGTATCGCGGCGAGAATGGCGATAATGGCGATAACAACGAGCAACTCGATCAGGGTAAAACCGTGTCTTACATGACGCTTCATTCTTTCGCTCCTTTCAGGATGACGGACACGATATCTATCGTTCTCTCGACGCCCGCAGCGTCGAACCATAAATGCTCAGGGGAGCCTGCAACAAAATATGCTGGTATGTCGCTGTCGGGCCGGACTCGACCCGCTGCAGCAGCAGGTCGGCGGCGCGGCGGCCCAAGAGTTCAAAGGGCTGTTCGATAGTCGTCAGGAAGGGTTCGTTGGACTTCCAGCGTTCGATGCCATCGAAGCCCGCGACCGCCATGTCCTCCGGGACGCGCAGGCCGTTCGCCTGTAAGATCGCCAGGAAACGGTGGGCGGTCACGTCGTTGACCGCGAAAACAGCGGTCGGCGGTTCGGGAACGGAGCGCAGCTGTTCCAGCAGGGCCGAATAGACCGGCCTGACTTCCTCCGTGGACGACTCGGTCGCTTTGACGACGAGACGCGGATCGAACGGGATATTCGCCTTCTCCAGCGCGCGGCGGTAGCCCGCCATGCGCTCCGCGACAGTCGAGGCATGGTCGGCATTGGTGATATGGGCGATACGGCTGTGTCCCTGCGCGATGAGATGGCGCACGGCCTGCTCCGCCGCATACTCGTTCTCGACGCCCACATAGTCCGCCTCGAATCCTGCCGGAGGGCGGCGATCCATAAAGACGATGGGAATGTTGGCCGCGCGCACCTTCTGCAAGGCGGGCAGATTGACATCGCCGCCCAGATAGCAGAGCAGCACCCCGACAATATCCCGATCTTCGGTGATCTGTTCCAGGAAACGGGCTTCCGAACGGCAGACGGAGTCCCAGTTGTCCCATTCCAGATGACCGATGACCAGGCGATAGGCGCTGTGGTTGAGCGCCTGGCAGACGCCCTGCGTCACGGAGGCGGCGGTCGGATCGGAGGGACTCGGCCAGGCCCAGAGTCCGAGGCTCTGGCGCTTCGTGGCTCGGTGCGTCGGCTGGCTCGTACCCGGCTGCCGTACAACAGTTCGGCAGCGCGGCGCGCGGATCAGAAGTTCCTGCTCTTCCAGGACATCCAGCGCCTTGCGGATGATGGTGCGGCTGACCCCGAACTCCTCGATCAGTTCGCGTTCGGAGGGAAATCCTTTCCGATCCTGGTAGCGGCCCGAGGAGATGCGCTCCGTCAGCGTGGTTGTGATCGCGCTGACCAGAGGCGAGGCGGAGAGATTGTCCGTTGGCGCTTGCATCGTGTGTAGTATGCCCTGCCTGACCAGAAGATACTAGATAGTAACAGAAAGTACGTGGAGTGTCAAGAGTTTTTTCCTGAGTCAGGGAAATTCCCGTTAAAATTACCGGCCCGCCCCTCGCAAACGTGTCCGGAATCGCTTTCCGAAGCGGCCTGTGGCGGAAAAAGCGGCGCAGATGAGACCAGAAATGAGCGTGGGGATGCCGAGCAGGTCTTCCCGCTTCACCTCGCCGTTCACCCCCGCTGTCGCTCCGCTGTACCGCCCACCAGGGCCTGCGCCAGGAGCAAGCTGAGGGCCGGCGCAAATGGCAAGAACGCGCTCCAGCGATGGCGGCAGGGTTGGCTTCGGCGGTCTGGACGGTAGGGGACCTGCTCACCTATCGTGTGCCACTGCCACCGCCTGTGCCGCCGAAACGGCGAGGCAGACCGCTCCAAAGAGCCGTCATGCTCAACCACACTTGAAGGTAGGGCTACCTGAGCTACTCGCTTCCTGAGACAAACGCAAGAATCCCCCCACATTCAGATTGCGGGGGGAATTCATGTTGGTTTAAAACCGATTGGTTTTAAACCGAGAGCAGCGACTTGCCGGGCTTCCAATCGGAAGGGCAGAGGCCGCCCGTCTGGAGCGCCTGGAGGACGCGCAGAGTCTCGTCCGTGCTGCGCCCGATGTTGAGGTTGTTGACAACGCTATATTGCAGCACGCCGTTGGGGTCTATGATGAACAGGCCGCGCAGCGCGATGCCCTTCTCCTCAATCAGCACGCCGTAGTCGCGAGCCACCTCTTTGGTGATGTCGGAGGCCAGCGGATACTTCATCCCGGCGATGCCGCTCTGGTCGCGCGGGGTATTCATCCAGGCCAGATGCGCGTATACCGAGTCTGTCGAGACGCCCAGCACGTCCGCTCCCAGTTCTTCGAACTCCTCATAGCGATCCGACAGGGCGGTGATCTCCGTCGGGCAGACAAACGTAAAATCGAGCGGATAAAAGAACAGTACCAGCCACTTGCCGCTATAGTCCGACAGCGACACCTTGCTGCCAACGTGCGCCGGGGTGTCGTTCGGGCGCGCGACGGCCATCGAAAAATCCGGTGCGGGTTCTCCTACCTTTGCAATCGGCATCGTTTCGTTCTCCTTGAGATCGGGGATTGGACTTTCGCCCGGCAGTTCCAGGCAAAAAGAGAGGTTCCTTAATAGGAATGATTCTCAATTACAGAGGGAAGAATACCCTCTGCCGCCGGACAGAGTCAACCCTTTCGCGCCTTTTTGTTCCCTTCTGCGGCCAGATTTTCTTGGCCCAAGCCGAACATTTCGCCGCAGCCAAAAGTCAGAAGGGTGAGGCGTCTCCAACAGGCAGGAATACCGGGAAGACGCTGCGAATCTGGCAATAGGAGCGGCCCGCTCTCCGAGGCGTCTTCACGCCGCGTCTCGGCATCTCTTTTCGGAGTACCGTCGCTCGGTTATCGGGAGGAAATCCTCGCTATGGCACGATCTACGCACCACCTGACTGGAAGGCAATCTATCTGCACGCTCCCGGCTCTCCTCCGGCCCTTCCTTATCACGCTCATCGTTCTGACAACAGCCGCCTCTTTGGCAGGCGCGCAGGGGCGCGGCGCACGGGCGCGCGATCCCCGCTTTATCGTTCCACGCATCGAGGCGGCCCTGCGCATGGAGGCGCTTCGGCCCAGGCCGACTTCGCAAGTCCTTGTCAAGTTCAAGACAGGCGTCGCGCCCGAAGCCTTTGCCCGCGCCTTCTCGCAGCAGGCCGCACAGACACAGACGCGGCTTCAGGAGACGGCGAACGCGCCCCGGCCCGATGCGCCTGCGCTGACCTATCGGCGCTCCAATCCCGCCATCGGCTGGCACGTCTTTCGGCTGCCCTCTCCAGACGCCCTGCCCGCCACATTGGAAGCCCTCCGCCGCGACCCGAATGTGCAGTATGCCGAACCGGATCAACACATCCGCCTGTTGATAGACCCGCCCACCAACCCCCGCTGGGGCCAGGTCAATGAAACCGGCCTGTTTACGGATGTCATCAATAACGCCCTGCCCGGATACTTCGATCAACCCGGTCGCTACTACGACACCGCCGGCTGGCACTATAACTGGACGCTAGAGATGGTCAGCGCGCTCAGCGCATGGAATCTCTATCCCGGATACTACCCGGACGCCTTCGACCGCATCAGTCAACTCGCTTCCGATCCCTCACGGCTGCCGCGTGTGGCGGTGCTGGATACCGGCATAGACTTCGACCATCCCGCCTTTCGCTATACCGGCCAGACAAGCAGCGACATCTCGCATGGCGGGCAGATAGCGACCAGCCTGGCGCGCAGCTTCTTCAACGGCAATCGCACCGATAAACGCCCCATCGCCGCGAAAGATGTGTTCGGACACGGCACCAGTGTTGCCAGCCTCATCGGGGCCGCGCCCAACAACGGATTCGGCATCCCCGGCCTCGGATTTACCTGCCAGATCGTCCCCGTTCGTATCTACGGCGACGACGGCGACGGCCTCGACTCCGACATGGTGGATGCCATCGTCTATGCTACGGATGTGGGCTGCCTGCTCATCAACATCAGCGCGCGCACCGATCTCGGCTATTCCGTCGCTCTGCAGGATGCGGTGAACTACGCCTGGGATCACGGCTCCCTGGTCATCGCTGCCGTCGGCAACGATGGCGACCCGTCCAACATTGATGCCGCCCTGACACGGCGGTATCCCGCTTCCCTTTCCCATGTCCTCTCGGTTGGCGCGACTTCGTACAGTGGCGGCGACTTCGGAAACTACACGGGAACCTACACTCCTGAAATCATCGCGGACTATAGCAACTATGGCCCACAGCTCGGCATCGTTGCCCCCGGCGGCTCGACCTTCACCTATTTTCTGGACAACGCCGACGGTTTTTTCGATGATCTTCTACAGGCGGTACTCCAACAGTTCGCTGTCGTTGGCATTCCGGTCCCGCCCGGCACAATCCCGGAGTTCGTCTATCCCTATGTCGCCGCTCCGACCTACCTGGTGCCGCTCTCGAATGCCGGCAACCAGGTAGACGTGGGCAGCGGGAACACGCCTCCGCCCAATCCGTTCAACGAGTTTGCGCTTCTCGGCCTGTATGGACTGAATGAAGGATCGCTGCCCGGAACGTCGTTTGCCACGCCCCAGGTCGTGGGCCTGGCGGCGCTGTATGCGGCGAAGAACGGCATCACTCAGGAGACGCCGGACGGCCCGCAAAGGATCGTTCAGGCCATTCAGCGCGGCGCGGACGCGCTGGACAGTACGGCAGGCGGCGGCTTCAGCCTGGTCTATGGATATGGACGCATCAATGCCGCCGCCACGCTGCTTGACCTGAACCGGCGCAATGCCGTGGTGGGCGGCATCGTCGGCCAGGTGACGTATGGCGGCACGGCCCAGAGTCCGATCAACGTCGTCGCGAAGAAGGTCGGAAGCACGACCACTGCGGGCCAGGCGACGACCGCTTCGCCCGATGGCGTCTTCCACCTGATGAATCTGCGGGAAGGCGACTATACCATCAGCGCGACCGTTCTCGGCACGGTCATCACCAGGGATGTCCATGTGACCGCCGGGTGCGATGTCTATGCCGACCTGCGGGCTAACGAAGTGCATGTCAGCGTCACGCCGGACACCGTGAACGTGCCGTATGGCGGCCAGCAGCAGTTCACAGCGGTCGTCTCCGGCAGTTCCAACCCCAATGTCATCTGGGACCTGCCCGTGAGCGCGGGCGCGGCCATCACCTCGGACGGCCTGCTGACCGCGCCCAGCAAACCAGGCTCCTCCACGCAGGCGCTCGTCCGCGCGACCAGCGTCTCCAATCCCAATGCGTCCGCCACGGCCATCGTCAATTTCGGGCCGGTCACGGTCTCCCTCGCGCCCAAACCGGCGCAGGTCCAGTTCGGCAAGACGCTGCAGATCCATGCGACGGTCGGCGGCACGTTAGACACAAGCGTGACCTGGGAGGTGGTCAGCGGCGGCGGTTCCATCTCCGACACCGGTCTCTATCAGGCTCCGCCGCAGCCCGCGCACTCGCTGATCTCGCGCGCCGTCGTCGTGAAGGCGACCAGCGTCACCGATCCGACTGTCTCGGCCAGCCTGACGATCATCGTGACCTCCGCGAACGGCGTCCGGGGACGACGCGCGCCCGGCTCCGGCATCGGTTCGCCTCAACCGCACTGAAGCCCTTGCCCGACCTTCCCTCTGATCGCCCCTCGCCTCAGCCCCTCTCCCACGCTGTGGGAGAGGGGAGAGCCTGTTAGGGGTTCTTACCAAACGCGACGCGGGAAGGCCCTCCGCCATGACGCCAGGGGATGAAAGCGTCGCAATCGCAACCGCGAAGCCTCGTGCCTTTAGGCAGGGGAGTAGTCACCATGTGCCTCCCTCCTATTCATCGTCGCGCCTCACTCCTTTACGGGGCAGCAGTCATCCCCACCTGGCTTTGTCTGCGTCGCCGGAAAACCGGTGCGGTCAATGACATCGCGCAATTGTGCAATGCCGACGCGCATCGCATCGTAGCGCACTCTCGCCTGTTTCGTGTCGAAGGCCACTTTCGCGTCGTAAACGCCGGGCGTCTTCTTGAGCGTGTCGGCGATATTCACCGCGCACGCGGCACAGTCCATCGAAGGGATAGTGAACAGGACGGTCTGCGCCTTCACCACCGCCGCGACCACCGGCACGGAAGAAGCGGACACCCGTGCGCGATAGGCGGCGATGTTGGGATAGGCCAGCGCCCCCACCGTAAAGAGCGTCACGACCCACAGCAGCGCCCGGCTAATGCGCTGGGTTCGCACAGACTTGACATCGCAGCAGTCCGTTTCGCACCCGGCTTTCTGAGGCCGGTAGGTGAAGTAAAATGCCACGCCGAGCAGCAGCACGGTAAGCGCGATAAAGTAAGGACGGTACGGTGTCAGCGCCGCACTGAGGCCCACCGTTCCGACGCTTGCCGCCCCTAAGAGAAGCGGCAAGATGCAACAGGAAGAAGCCGCGATTGCGGCCACTACCACGCCCAACAGCACAGAAACTTTTTTCATGCTTCGGACTCCTCTCTATTCCGCGCAGCAGGAGAGCTTTTCCGGGTTCTTGTAGCGGGAGATCGCCACGATTTTCAAAGCCTCTGCCATCGTTGGGTAGACGTGCAGCAGGTCTATAAAATCGTGTAGCTTCGCCCGGAAGCGCAGCGCCATTGCTGCCTCATGGATGATTTCCCCGGCGCTGTTCCCCACCATCGAGACGCCTAGCACTTCGTTTGTATTGGCGTCGGCCACCATCTTGATAAGGCCGCGCGTATCGCGGATCGCACCGGCGCGCGGCACAAGGGACATGGGAACCGTGTTGCACCAGCACTCATGCCCCCGCGCAATGGCCTCTTCTTCGGTCAGCCCCACAAGGCCCACTTGCGGATCGGTGAAGATAGCACGGGGAATGACCGCGTGATTGACGGCCCGCCGCTCGCCGGAGAGCGCATTCAGAGCGGCAATGCCCCCGTCATGGCTTCCGACTGGCGTCGCCATCTGGCTACCCGTTTCCCGGCCTATGACATCCCCCGCCGCAAAGATATGGGAAACATTGGTTTGCAGGTATTCATTGACTGCAACGGCCCCTTCCCGGTCGAGCGCCACGCCGGCTTTTTCCAGGGCAATCGCATCGGTGTTGGGGCGTCTGCCGGTGGCAATCAGGAGCCGTTGTGCGCGCTCTTCGCGGACGACATTCCCCACGCGGGCAACGGCGATCACACCGCCGTTTTCGCTTCGCACCTGATGCACGGTCGCGCCGGTGATGACGCGAATCCCCTCCGCCTCGAAAATCTCTCCCATAGCCTGCCCGACTTCCCGCTCATAGCCGTGAGCAAGCAACTGCGCGTTGCGTTCGAGAATCGTGACCTCGCTGCCGAAGCGCCGGAACATCTGCCCCAGTTCCAGGGCGATGTAGCCGCCGCCCACGATGACAAGCGAGCGGGGAAGATCTGTCATCTCCATCGGCTCAGCGTTGGTAAGAAGGTCACTTGTCATATAGGGAACCTCGGAAAGCCCCTCTATATCTGGCACGACCGGGCGCGATCCGGTCGCAATTAGCACCTTATCGCCGGTCAGACGCTTGCCGTTGACCTCAACTGTATGTGCATCCACGAAAGCGGCATGACCCTGCTCAATGCGGAACTGCCCGCCTACCAAGCTCTCGTATTTCTTCTTGCGGTAGTCGTGAATGATTTCATCTTTCTGTGCGATCAGCGCCTTGAAGTCGAGGCCGATCGCAGCCGGAGAAAGGCCGGGATAGCGCGGGTTTTTGGCGTCGTGGAGAAGTTTCGCCGCTTCAATCAGGTTTTTGGAGGGCAGGCAGCCGCGATTGACGCAGGTTCCGCCAATCGTGCGTTCTTCGGTCATCACCGAGGTTTTGCCCAACTCCTGCGCGCGAAGGGCCGCAGCAAAGGCGGTTGAACCAGAGCCAAGGATCACCAGGTCGAAGTGTTCTGTTGGTACCATGCGGGTTGCTCCTAAAGCGGCCTGTCCGTCATTTTGTGCAGAAGATAGAAGGCGAGGAGCAGCGCCCCGCCACAGCAGAGAAGATGTATCATGCGGCTTTCTCCTTCGTCAGATCGCGGACGAGCGTTACAAGCGTATTTGCAAGATGCTCGTCTTTGAAATAGTAGCAGGCGAACTTTCCCTCTTTCTTGACTTTGAGCAGCCCGGAGAGCGTCAGCACCTTCAAATGATGCGAGACGGCGGACATGGACATAGCAAGCAGCGTCGCCAGTTCGCAGACGCAGAGCGGTTCCAGCGTGAGCGCATAGAGGATGCGGGCGCGCACCGGATCGGCAATCGCCTTGAGAAGCACACTTGCCGTTTCAAAGGCATCGTCATCCGGCATGACGCGCGCGACCCGGCGCACACGGGTAGGATCGTCGTTGTAGGCCTCACAGGTAATCTCTTCGATGTTGCGTTCCAGAATGTCGGGCATGAATTTTCCTCCTGCCGCTATTGTACTGCCGCTACTGTAGGCAGTGTCCCTGTAGCGAGTTGATGCTGCCTCGCCGAGGACCTTATCCACTCTGTCGAGAGACACTGCCCTATTGTACCATACGATTCAACGATTCGGCAAGTATTTAATCGTCTGGCGGCGCGGCCCTTTGCCTGCCGTTTCTAAAGCATCTACTGCCGATTAGTGAGCCGCACTTGGATTTCTAAACTCGGTAAAGCTCTGCACAGAGATCATCCATTTAGGCACCTGAACGCGGGACTCTAGTGAGAACTCCTTACACAATCTCTCCAGGAAGCTCCCACCCCGGCCCTTCTCCCACGCTGCGGGCCAGCGGAGAGGCAGAGGCCCCCTCCCCTTGCGAAGGGGAGGGCCGGGGTGGGAACTTCAGGAGCGGGCCATTTCCCCGTACAAATACCGAATTCACGAAATATCCTCAGCCTTGCAGGAATACCGGCAGGAATACGGGGGAAGCGAAACGAACTACCAGGCGAAGCGATACGACCTCACGTGTGTTCGTCCGTGACCCGTGCGCTGCCGCATCATCTTGCACAATCTCTCAAGCCGTACATCCCGCAGTGAGTGGAGGACTTTCGCCATGTCACGCCGTACTCGCCCTGTTCCGGGACGGTGTCTGCCCCGGAACCTTTTGTCTCTGGGGTTGTCTGGTCTCCTGGTTCTGCTGGCTCTCTCCGCCCTCTCCCTCCCCTCCCAGGCCCAACCGCCACGCCCGCGCTCCTCCGATCCCCGGTTCCTCATTCCGCGTATCGAAGCGGCCCGGTATCAGCAGGCGCAGCAGTTACGCCCGCTCCCCCAGGTCCTCGTGAAGTTCCGGGCGGGGGTCTCGCCCGAAGCCTTTGCCCGCGCCTTCTCGCGCAGAGCCAACCAGAACCCCCGACTGCGCAGTACGGTCGCGGCGCATCGCCCCGCGCTCACCTATATGCGTTCTCTGGACGGCCTCGGCTGGCATCTGTTCCGCATTCCCTCGGTCAAGGCGCTGTCCGCCACGCTCGACGCCCTGCGCCGTCAGCCGGAAGTCCTGCTGGCCTCTCCCAACCAGGCCGTGCAGCTTCTGGCGCTCGGCCCGCCCTCCAATCCGAAATGGGGCGTGGAAGATGTAGACCATACCCTGGCGGCCTATTTCGGATATGATCCGCCCCGTAACTACGACTCGGCGTTCTGGACCTACTCCTGGTATCTGGAGACGGTTAATGCGGTCGCCGGATGGGATGTCTACCCCGGCTTCTACCCCGGCGCGGCGGATCGCATCGGCCTGCTCTCGTCCGATCCCTCTCGGTTGCCCCTCGTGGCCGTGATTGATACCGGCCTCGACTTCGACCATCCCGCCTTCAAGTATCCCGGCAAGGCCAATGGCGACACCTCAAACGGCGGGCAGATAGCGACCAGCCTGGCGCGCAAGATCATCGGCGGCGCGACGACCTCCGGCACGGCCAATGTCAAAGACATCTTCGGGCATGGAACGAGCGTCGCCGCCCTCATCGCCGCCGCGCCCAACAACGGCGTCGGGCTGCCGGGCCTGGGCTTCGTCAGCCGCCTCGTGCCGATCCGCATCTACGATAAGGTCGGCAGCAACTACGTCGGCACGGACGCCGACCTGGCGCTTGCCATCCAGTACGCGGCGGACGCGGGCTGCCTGCTCATCAACGTCAGCGCGCGCACCGGCAACACCTATCAGCCCGTGTTGCAGGACGCGGTAGACTACGCCTGGAGTCACGGCTCGCTCGTCATCGCCGCCACCGGCAACGAGGGCAGCGGCACGACGCGGCGCTGGCCCGCTTCGCTGGCGCGCGTTCTCTCCGTCGGCGCGACGGTCTATGGAGGAGAGGGGACGTTCAGCGGGGAAGGCAAGGCGGACTACTCCAACTACGGCCCGAGCGTCACCATCTTCGCGCCGGGCGGCGGCGTCACCCTGTTCAACAACGACGCGCCCGATACTTCGATCCTGGGCGATGTCGTCAACGAGTTCACCTATCTTTATACCGCCGCGCCCACCTACGCCGTGCCGCTCGCCAGTTCCAGCACGAACAACCCGTTCAACGAGACGGTCGTAGACGGCTTCTACCAGCCGTCGTCCGACCCGAACTACGGCGAACTCTCCGGCACATCGTTCGCGGCTCCCCTCGTCACGGGCCTGGCCGCGCTCTACGCCGCCAAGAACGGCATCACCCAGGCGACGACCGACGGCCCGCAACAGATATTGCAGGCCATTCAGCGCGGCGCAGACCGGCTGCCGGGCGGACTCCTCAACGGCGGCTTCACCAACGAGACGGCCTACGGACGCATCAATGCCGCCTCCACGCTGCAAGACCTCAACAACCGGAACGCGACTGTCGGCGGCATCCTCGGCGTGGTCAAGAACGGCGCGAAC
>DASRGL010000236.1:0-5299 GCA_035651115.1 Chthonomonadaceae bacterium | reverse complement strand
AGCCCAGCGCCGCGCCGCCTTGCAGCAGCCGCCCGACGCGCATCAACTGCAACTCCTGTGCGGCGACCTGGAACGCCGTGTCGCGCGGGCGCAGCAGCAGCCGGTCGAAATCCCCCGACTTGACCAGGTTCGCGAAGGTGTCGAACCCACGCCCGAAGCCCTCCGCCAGCGCAAACGCGACGTTCGCTATGCCGTAGAACAGCGCCACCTCCGGCAGCGTCCAACCGCGCAGGCTCCCGAAGCGATGGAACAGCGCCCAGATGCCCAGGAACTCCACGCCCGTCGTGATGAGATGTCCCAGCGTCAGCATGACGAACGAGGCGCGGTACTGCATCTGGCTGCGCAGGGAGAGGCCGAGCATTTTTCCATAGAGCCGAAAGTTCGACATAGCTACCCTCCCTGCACCACCAGCCGCCGCGTCGCGCGGGTCAGCAGTCCACGCCCCAGCAGGATCAACGCCAGCGTCCAGACCAACTGGTGCGCGAGTACCAGGCCGAGGCGCGCGAGCGGGATATGGCCCATGTAGACGCGGAACGGCGCGTCGTAGATGCCGCCGAACGGCAGGATCGCCAGCAGTGGTTGCATCCAGTCCGGGAAGAGCGGGAGCGGCAGGAGCATCCCGCTGAAGATGAAGACCAGCGACGGCACGAGCCGCGAGACGCCTTCGCCGGAGATCGTCCAGAGGAGCGAGAGCGTGATCAGGGTGGAGAAGGCGGCGGACAGCAGCAGCGCGCAGACGGTCGTTAATGCCCAGGCCAGCCCGTGCGCCGGCGAGGGCGGCGCTTGCAGACCGAAGAACAGCCCGGCAAGCGCGAACATGGGAACGGCGCGCAGCAGCGTCGGTACAGTACGCGCGGCGAGGGCGCGCGTGTACCAGAGCGTGTAGAGATCGAGCGGGCGCAGCATCTCGTAGGCGACCGTGCCGTTGCGGATCATGTCGCGCACGTCGGCGTCCACACTCCAGGGCAGCATCGCGAAGAGCGCCTGCGTCAGCCAGAGGTAGTTGACCGTCTCCTGATAGCTCATGGGCTGCGGCGCGGTCGAGGAGCGATAAAACGCCCCGAAGATCATCACGCGCAGCAGGCCCCAGAACAGTTGCGTGCTGAACCCGGCAGCCGCCGCCGCGCGGTACTGCAACAGCGTGCGGAACCGGGCGCGCAGGATGGCGGCATAGGCGCTCATGCGGGATGGTCTCCATAGAGGCGGGCGATGATCTCCTCGATGGGCGGGTTCTGCACGAAGAGGTCGCGGACGGCGTGGCGGGCGGTGATGCGGCTGATGAGCGCCGCCGGAGAGACGCAGGCCGGATCGAAGCGGAGGCAGACGCGCTGGCCTTCTCGACTGATCACGACGGCGTCCGGGTCGCTGACGGCCTCCTGCTCGTCCTCCAGGTCTATGATGAGCCAGCGTTCGCGGCTGACGTGGTTGCGCAGGTCGTCCAGCGTGCCGTCGGAGAGGATCCGGCCCTGCCCGATGAGGAGAATGCGCGTGCAGAGGGCTTCGATGTCATCCATGTCGTGCGTGGTCAGGATGATGGTGACGCCGCGCTCCCGGTTCAGCTTCTTGATGAAGTCGCGCACGGCCAGCTTGGAGACGGCGTCGAGGCCGATGGTCGGCTCGTCGAGGAAGAGGATGGGCGGGGCGTGCAGCAGCGAGGCGGCCAGGTCGCAGCGCATCCGCTGCCCCAGGCTGAGCTGGCGCACAGGGACATCCAGCAGGGAGGCGAGATTAAGCTGCGCGATCAGTTCGTCGCGCGTGCAGGCATACTGTGTCGGCGGCACGCTGTAGATGTCGCGCAGCAGGTCGAACGACTCGATGACGGGCAGGTCCCACCAGAGTTGGGTGCGCTGCCCGAAGACGACTCCGATCTGCCGGACATGCGCGATGCGCTCCTTCCAGGGAACGCGCCCCAGCACCTCGCACCGGCCCGAATCGGGAACGAGGATGCCCGCCAGCGTCTTGACGGTCGTGGACTTGCCCGCGCCGTTGGGGCCGATGTAGCCGACCAGTTCGCCCGGTTCCAGCGTGAACGAGATGCCGTTCAGGGCGGGAATAGTGCGGTAGCGGCGCTGGATCAGCCCGCGCAGCGCGCCCAATGTTCCGCGCTGCCGCTCGGCGATGGTAAAGGTCTTGACCAGGTTTTCGACGCTGACCTGCGGCATCTGTCCCTCGTGCGCGGGCGATAGCGTTCCGGCCCTTGTACGTTGACAGGGACGCGGCTCGAAAAGTTGCAGACAATCTGATGCTGTTTGTCGGCGGTTGAAACCGCACCTGCAAAAGCACGAAGTCGGCCTGCGCCGACTCAACCAACCCGCGCAGGTGGACAGGTTCCCTCCCCCTGTTCTTGGGGGGAGGGGCAGGGTGGGGGGCCAGCCGCGAATTCAGTCGCCGGACAAAAAGAGATTCTCGAACTTTTTCGCCAAACCCTCTTGACAATCTACCGGTAGGGTGATATTCTTTTGTCGTCCCCATATTTAGGCGACATCGGCGGTCGCCGGGATACCGGTCGTGTCGAGATTGGCACATCTAGCAGCGCCCCTCGTCCGGTCAGGGCCGCTCCCCGCAACGCTGGCAGCAAGGAGACAATCGGGGTGAGAGCCGCGCCATGAAGTGTCCGTTCTGCGGAGGGCTGAACAGAGACCGCGTCCTCGAAACGCGCACGCTCAACGATGGCGCTTCCATCAAACGCCGCCGCGAGTGCGAAGCCTGCGGGCGGCGCTTCACGACGATGGAGGAGATCGAGGAGCTACAACTTTTCGTCGTGAAATCTAGCAATCGTCGCGAACCGTTCGACCGCAAGAAGATCATTCATGGGATGCAGTTGGCGTGCAAGGGCCGCCCGGTCGGGCTGGAGCGCCTGGACGAGATCGCGCAGGAGATCGAGCGGCAGCTTTACAACCGGCTGGAAAAAGAGGTGTCGTCGCGCGAGATCGGCGAGATGGTCATGGAGCGGCTGCGCACGCTCGACCACGTGGCCTATGTCCGCTTCGCCTCGGTCTACCGCCAGTTCGAGGACGCCACGCAGTTCAAAGAGATCGTCAACCTGTTGCGCCGCCGCAACCGCAAACCCTAGACTTCCCGAATGCTCCGCTATTGCAGCACACCAGACCGTTTTCCGGCCTGTCGCTCAGAAAGCTAGAGGCCGCTCAGAGGAGAGCTGAGATGATGAGGTCTGCACGACGCTTCGCCCTGCAACTGCGGCTCGATGCCGCCTTTATTTCGGAGGCTCTGCGCGATGGCTGCCTGGCCGCTTCGCCGGACGCCGAACCCAGTTTGGACCCATTCTGGCCGCGTCTGGAAGATGAGACGCCCGCTACCGCTTTTACCTTTTCGGACATTCCCGATGCGAACTTTCGGGAACCCGCTGCCATTATTGAAATCTCTAAACGCGTAGGAGGGAGCAAGAGTTGACGCAGGACCCCAATCCGCACCAGACGGATATCGATTCGGTCATCCATCAGGACGACACGGAGACGCCCACGACGAACGTCTCGCTGGCGACCAATGGCAACACGAGCGGCAATGGCCGCGCGGTCGTCAAGGTCAGCCCGGCGGCCAACGGCAAGCGCAAGAGCCTGCGTCCCAACAACGCGCCCGGCCTGACCGTCGAACGCCGCTTCACCAAGCCCGGCGAAGATGTCTACAGCACGGTCGAGTGGGAACTGCGCGACGCGGTGATCTCGAACGAGCGCGGCGAAAAGGTCTTCGAGCAGAAGGATGTGGAAATCCCGAAGACCTGGACGCAGCTCGCTACCAATGTCGTCGTCTCCAAGTATTTCCGGGGTCATCTGGGAACGCCGCAGCGCGAACGCAGCGTGCGTCAACTCATTCATCGCGTCGCGGACACGATGGCAAACTGGGGCCGCGCGATGGACTACTTCGCCACCGAAGCCGACGCGCAGGCGTTCCAGGACGAACTGACGCATATTCTTCTGCATCAGAAAGCGGCGTTCAACTCGCCTGTCTGGTTCAACGTCGGCCTTCCTGATCAGCCTCGCCCTCAGTGCTCGGCTTGCTTTATCAACAGCGTAGAAGACACAATGGAGTCGATTCTGACGCTTGCGAAGACCGAGGGAATGCTGTTCAAATACGGCAGCGGCACGGGAACCAACCTCTCCCCGATTCGCGGCTCGCGGGAGCCGCTGCAGGGCGGCGGCACAGCCTCTGGCCCCATCTCCTTCATGCGTGGTTTCGATCAATTCGCGGGCGCGATCAAGTGCCTGACTCCCGATGCCTACGTCTACACTGACCGGGGATTGCAGACACTCGGCGAAGTCCTGGATACGACGCTGCCGCCTGGATTCCATTCCGATGAGTCGGTGGTTCTGGCGACGAAAGACGGCCCGACGCGCATTTCGCACATCTATGTCAGCCCGGAGGCAGAGACGTTCCGCCTCCGTCTGCGACACACTGGCCTGGCACTGCGCGGTACGGCAGAGCATCCTGTCCTGACGCTGACGCCCGAATTCGAACTCGTCTGGAAGCGCCTGACCGATCTGGCCGTCGGCGACCGGGTGGCTGTCTCCCGCCGTACGGAGATGTGGCCGACCTCTGCGCCGTCTTTCGGAGACTTCGAGCCGCGCGCACCGTGGGCGAAAAAGTCGCTCTCGTACCCGACCGAGATGACACCGGAACTGGCCCGTCTGCTCGGCTATATGGTCTCGGAAGGCAGCCTGGATGACGAACGCTTCCGATTCAGCAATGCGGACGAGGACGTATTCCAGGACTTTCTGGCCTGTGTCCGCGCGGTATTCGGCGTAGACCCGACGCTGAACGTTCGGCGTCGGGTCCATCCCAAAACCGGCGTGACGACCTGGCTGTTCGAGGCGTGCTGGACGAACGCGGTGCGCTTCCTGACGCATGTTGGCCTGACGACCGCACGCTCGGATGCCAAGACGGTTCCCTGGAGTGTGCGCTGCGCGCCCCGCGCCCATGTGATCGAGTTCCTGCGCGCCTATTTCGAGGGCGACGGGCATATCTCCACGCACGTCTATGCTGCCAGCGCCTCGAAAGCTCTGTTGTCTGAGGTACAGTTGCTCCTGCTGAACCTGGGCATGGTGGCCGCGCTGCGCCCACATCCGGTCAACGGCAAAACCTACTGGAGTCTCCATCTGCGCGGCGAGCAGGCATGGCTGTTCGTGCAGGAAGTCGGTTTTGTTTCGGCGCGAAAGCGCCAGGCCGCGCAGTTCGCGGGAGACAAGAACACGAATGTGGACACCGTGCCGTTCCTCGCGGAGGTTCTCCGCGTTGCCACACAGGTTTTTGAGCAGAGTCTGGACGTGGACTTCGATGTGATGTT
>DASRGL010000235.1:0-2546 GCA_035651115.1 Chthonomonadaceae bacterium | reverse complement strand
CGTCGAAGCTGGCAAGGATCGGCGTGATGAGCGACCGCTTGACATGGATATAGACGCTGCGGCGGCGCTGCTCTTCCGGGGGGGACTGGCCCCATCCAGCGCCGGGCATGGACTGTCCCGCCAGCACTGCCTCCGGCATCACAGGATAGATGCTCGGCCCGCCCATCTTCAGGTTCAGGCTGCCGTTGACCGCCAGGATCGAATCCCGCACCTCTTCCGCCTCCAGCCGCCGCATGTCGAAGCGCCAGAGCAGATCGTTGGCCGGGTCTTTCGCCAGGGCGCGCGGGTTGGCCTGCGACGCCATCCGATAGGTCGAGGAGAGGAGAATCAGCCGGTGCAGCGGCTTGAGCCGCCAGCCGCGCGCCATGAACTCGGCGGCGAGCCAGTCCAGCAGTTCGGGATGCGTCGGCTTTGCGCCCTGAAATCCGAAATCGCTCGGCGTGCGGACGATGCCCCGCCCGAAATGGTAGTGCCAGACACGGTTGACCATCACCCGCGCGGTCAGCGGATTTCTCTCGCTGGCGATCCAGCGGGCCAGCGCCGTTCTGCGCCCGCTCGTGCCGCTGGCGGCGCAGGGCGCGATGTTCGGCGCAGGCGGGTTCAGCACGGAGGGAAAGCCTGGCGCGACCGTATCGCCCTCGACGTGCGGGTTGCCGCGCAGCAGGATGTGCGTCTCGCGAGGCGTCGTCCCGACCTCGGTCACGCAGAGCGCCATGTCCAGCGCCTTCGGCGCGGCCTTCTCCAGCGCCTTGCGTTCCTCACTCAGGGCCAGATAGCGGTCGAATTCGGCCTGGCTCAGCCGCTTCGGAACCCGCTTGCGCAGGATCGCGGGGCGGGCGTCCTCGTTGCGGAACTCCTCCTTCTCCACCGGCGCGAGATCGGCCATCACCTTCTGCTCGATGGCAAGGCTGGCGTCCTGATTCGCCTTCTTTTTCGCTTCATAGGCGGCCACTTCCGCCTTGTTTTTCTGTATCTCGCTCTCCAGCGCGATGGGCCGCAGCGAAGCCGCCGCGACCGATTCGGGACTGCCCTCGCCGTAGCGCGTGAGGCCGTTGAAGAAGGAGAGGAAGCGATAGTAGTCTTTCTGCGGGATCGGATCGAGCTTGTGATCGTGGCAGCGCGCACAGTTGATCGTCAGGCCGAGGAAGACCTGCCCGGTCGTGCTGACGATGTCATCCAGGTCATCGTAGAGCGCCTGCTGCGAGTCGGCAGGCTCGTCGTCCCAGAGGCCCAGCCGGTAGTAGCCGGTGGCGATGAGTTGTTCCGGCGTGCGGTTCGGCAGTTCGTCGCCCGCAAGCTGCTCGGTGAGGAATCGCGTGTAGGGCTTATCCTGGTTGAAGGACTGGATCACGTAGTCCCGGTAGCGCCAGGCGTTGGGCTTCGGCCCGTCGCGCTCGTAGCTGTTCGTCTCCGCGTAGCGAACGAGGTCGAGCCAGTGCCGTCCCCACTTCTCGCCGTAGCGTGGGGAGGCCAGCAGGCGGTCTACCAGTTTCTCGTAGGCGTCCGGACTCGTATCGGCCAGGAACGCCTGAACCTGCTCCGGGGAGGGCGGCAGGCCCGTCAGGTCGTAGGTGACGCGGCGAATGAGCGCCGCTTTCGAGGCGGGCGGGCTGGGCGCGAGGCCCGCCGCTTCCAGGCGTTTCAGCACGAAGGCATCTATCGGGTTGCGCACCCAGGACTTCTGTCTGACCTTCGGGATGGCGGGCCGCCGGACAGGCTGGAACGACCAGAAGCGCATCGTCTCCGGCGTGACCTGCGGCGGCGTGAAATGCTTTGTCGGCTCCGGGATGGCTTTGCCGTCGCGCGGCCAGGGCAGCCCCTTCTTCACCCACTGCGTCAGGACTTCGATCTGCGCCTGGGGCAGCTTGCCGGTGGGCGGCATCTGTCGGCCCTGGTAGTTGATCGCCCGGATTATCAGGCTCTCCTCCGGCTTCTGCGGCACGGCGGCAGGCCCGGACTGCCCGCCCTGCAAGATGTCCTGGCGGCCGGTCAGGCGCAGCCCGCCCATCGGCTTCGCGCCGCTATGGCAGGAGAAGCAGTTGTTTTGCAGGATCGGCAGCGCCCGGTCGGTGAAAAAGGCGTCTCCTTCCGAGCGCACATCGGGCGTTTTGGCGGACGTCTGCGCGTGGGCGTCCGGCAGCAGCGCGCCGATGCCGGGAGTCACGGCGGCCAGCAGAAGCATCAGGGCCGCTTTCGGCAAGCAGGAGTTCATGTTCAACCTCTATCGCACGAGGATGAGTCCGGGTACGGAACGTACCCGGAACCGATTATACCGCAGAGCCGCTTTCCTGTCTGCCCCATTTCGATTCCGTTCAGGCTATTTCGCGCCATTCTCTGCCCGGCGGCTATAGACGACTCCGGGCAGCGCCGTAAGACGCGCGATGAGACCGGCGGCATCGGGACACTGCGGGTTGACAAAATACCAGTCGTAGCTGTCGCTGATCGGCGAGATACGACACACCGCCGCCAGACGGAACTTTCGCGCCTGACAATAGGCCATCATCTGCTTGGTCATGCGCTCGAACACCGAATTCGGCAGCCAGGGC
>DASRGL010000234.1:0-6926 GCA_035651115.1 Chthonomonadaceae bacterium | reverse complement strand
GGATGCTGCCGCGCACGGTCGCCGACCGCAAGATGGCGGCGTTGGTGCAGGGCCGTGATCTGGCTCTAGGCTCCGTCTCTCCTTGATCCTGTGCCTGCATTTGCGCAAGGAGATTCTTTTCCACATAGGGAACTACAAGGGGACTTATCCCACCCATCGCTTTGGAGCCTGTGAATGTCCCAATTAGCCCTGGAACAACTAATCGTAACCCAGACTCAACACCATCTAAATGCTATCCTGGCAGGCGATCTCGAATTTCACTCGGATAGCAGCGCTTATGCTTCTCACAGCCTTCATGCCTTTGCAGCCAAATTTCCGCCTCAGCTTCCACGCACATTCATCGAATCTCTTACGGAGCCGGGGGATACCATCCTCGACCCTTTTGTCGGTTCCGGGACGACGCTCGTGGAAGCCTTCCTTCTTGGTCGGTTGGCTGTCGGTGTGGATATTGATCCGTTGGCCCGGATGATTTGTCGTGTGAAGACGCTGCATCTACCCGGTGATGTTTCCCTTGCCGCCGGTATGCGGGTTTTAGAAAAAGCGCGCTGTTTGGAACACAATCAAAAGTACCTCGGTACATTCTTTGAGAGATTTGACGCCGAAAGCCGCGCCTTTGTGGATTATTGGTTCTTGCCTACAACACAACGCGAGATAGCAAGTCTTCTCCTTGCCATCGAAGAGGAAGCCGACCCAAAACTACAGGAGTTTCTTTTGCTCGTCCTCTCGTCCATCATCATCACAAAATCAGGTGGCATCTCGTTGGCTCGTGACTTAGCGCATTCACGTCCGCACAAAGATAAAACCAAAGTTCCTCGGTCTGGATTTGCGCAGTTCCAAAAAAGCCTTGCCAAAAGTGCGCGCTCTCTGAATGAACTTCCTACTCAGGTTACAGGGGTAACGATCCAGGAAGGAGACGCTCGTCTCCTTCCGCTGCCGGATGCTTCCGTAGACCTGATCGTAACATCTCCGCCTTATGCCAATGCCATTGATTATATGCGCGCCCATAAGTTCTCTCTGGTATGGCTCGGACACTCGATCTCTTTTTTGGGCGAGCATCGGAGCCGATACATCGGCGCAGAACGCATCGATATTGATCTTTCGGGAAAACTTCCCCAGAAGACAACGAACGTGCTAGCAACATTGGGCGCACTGGACGCTAAGAAGCAGCGTATCGTGAGAAAGTATTTCCTGGACATGCAAAGCGTACTGATGGAAATGTGGCGGGTCTTACGCCGAGACACGGCCAGCATCATCGTGGTCGGCCCCTCGATAATGCGCAACTTTACCATACCGACCCATGAGTGTTTGGCGGAGATAGGAGGCGATCTCGGCTTTAACATTGTAGGAATTGCACAGCGCCGTTTAGACAGAAACCGGCGGATGATGCCTGCGCGGTTCCAAAAAAACGACAGTTCGATGATCGAGCAACGAATGCACGATGAATACGTTGTCGCTCTCCATAAACCTTAAAGAGTACCTGTGCAGGAAACTGTCTAAACAAGACTTTGTATCATGGATAATGCGGCCCTCTCCCCGATCTTTATAGAAGCAAGGAAACGCTTCCATGCGGCCTTACTGCAATCGGTTTTACGAACGAGCGCCTCTGGCATTCCGAGTAATGCGGATGGAGACAGCAAGGCCAGCGTCGCTATTGCGAAAGGAATTCTCGACCTGTTAGGAACTGAGACTACAGGAAAGCGGCTTGCTGGTCAAACCTCTGGTAGAAAGTTTGAAACCCTTTGCGAAGCCTTCCTTAACGAGACGTTCGGAGAACTAGGGCATCTGCGGCCTGGGAGATGGGAAGTCAAATGCATCGGGGCGAGAAGCGCAGCCACGATCGCCCAATTTGAGCAATACAGTCACCTGATCGCGCTTCAGGTTGCCGCCAAGAGAGATCGCGCGCTTGCGGCGGCTCTGCAAAGTGATTATACGATTACGCCGGATATCGTCATCGCGCGTGCGCCGGAGGACGATGCCGCTATCAACGCTGCAAAAATACTTGTGGGGGATAGTGTCGCAACACGCGCCAGCCTACGGCAGAGCTACAATTCCCATCCTATTCTCCACGCGAGCATATCCTGTAAATGGACGCTTCGGAGTGATAGGGCGCAGAATGCCCGGTCGGAGGCTCTGAATCTTATCCGCAACCGCAAAGGTCGTCTTCCTCACATTGGGGTGGTCATCGGCGAACCGCTCCCAAGCCGTATTGCTTCGCTTGCTCTCGGTACTGGTGACATTGACTGTGTGTATCATTTTGCACTCTACGAACTCTACCAGACGATAGAGAGTTCTTCTTATGAGGATGCAAAAGAGCTTCTCGATATCATGATTGATGGCAAGCGGCTCAAGGATATTTCTGATTTGCCGCTGGACCTTGCCGTGTAATCCGAGGAAAATCGTGACAGAGCCGCACTCTATGCTTCTGCTGGTCGCGCTGCTGGCGCTGGGAATGACGATAGCAAATCGGGCGGAGGCAGTGGAGGCGCGCAGGCCTGCCTCCCTCTCCGTGACCGTGACGCCTGCAGCGACGGGGCGGCAGCTTGTGCGGATGGCGCTGCCTCTGCCCAGAGGCTTTTTGCGGGAAGGCGAGACGCTGATGGCCTCGGACGGGAAGCGGGAGATACCGACCGCAGTACGGCGGCTGACCTGGTATCCTAATGCACAGGGACAGGCGCGGTCGGCGCGGCGCGCTCTCGTCACGTTTCCCTATATATTTGCCCGCAGCCAGCCCGTGCGATTTGTCTTCCGGCCTGCGCCCTCGAAGCCGATGCCCGCGCGTTTCGCTGTGTCGGCGAAAGTGGAGGGAGAGGCCGTGACCATCGCCTACCGGAACGGCCCCACGCTGACGGCGCGGCTGATCGCGCCCGCCCGCCAATCCACCGCACCCCCGCGCGTCGAAACCGTCGAGTCGAACGCCTATTTCCTCTGGCAGCGTGTCCATCTGCCCGATCCGCAGTGGCCGCGCGAGATCGAGATTCGGGCGGATGCGCTCGGCGGCGTGGTCTTGCGGGCGCGCTTGCAGCGCGATCTGCCCGGTAACGCCTATGCGCCCGATCTCGGCTGGGAGGTGGAGGCGCAGACGACTTCCTATGAGGGGTATTCAGGTACGCATCGGTTTGCGCTCGGCAGCGCGCCATTCACGCATACTTTTGCCGAAGGCGAGCCGTGTTCCCTGCTGTTTTCGGAAGGCCGCTATCGGCTGGCGTTTCCGACGGCCCCGTACCAGCGCCGAGGCAGAATCGAGGCGCGGCTTGCCGACGGGGTTCTCCACTGCCGCTATCTGCGCTGTACAGCGGAAGAGAACGTGCCGATGCAGCAGGCGGCGTGGCGGCGGGCCGACCTGGTGATCGCGCCGACCGCGCTGGCTCCGCTCACCCCGACGCTGGAGTCGCCGCATACGGCGCTATGCGACTGGCGGCTCTGGGACGCGCTCTATCAGACCGGCCCGCCCCTGAAACTGGATAAACAGCCGGAACTCGCCGCGTTGCTGCGCTACCATCACGACGCTATCACGCACGCAGCGGCGCTTGGCGACGACTGGGGCAACGTGACCGGGTTCAACGCGGGCAGCGCGAGCGGCGGCGCGTTCGGCATGAACCGGCTCAACCACTGTCCGGCGGTCTTTGAGGAGGGCTACCGGAGCGGAGACCGGAGGCTCATCGAGACGGGCGTTCTCTGGTGCGAGAACTTCACCGACCAGACGATCTGGTGGGGGCCGAACGGCACGGGCGGCACGCGCTACAACAACCTCAAGGCGATGGGCCAGACGCCGCCCGACGACGCCACTATGTGGCGTTCCAACAGCGCGGTGGATTTCTGCACCAAAGGCTACGACACGTTCCTCTACGCCTACGAGGAGACGGGCGACCCGCATCTGCTGGAGGCGCTGCACGCGCAGGCGGACTACGCCCTCGAACACATCCATGCCGACCGGGGCGAGGCGCGCAACATCGGGGACGCGCGCGACTTCGTCCGGCTCTACCGCTATACCGGCGAGAAGCGGTTCCTGGACGCGGCCCTGCGCCTGTTCCGCGAACTGCGCGCCAAACTCTCGGCAGGCGACCTGTTCGATCAGGGCGGCAAGCCTATCGTCGCCGATCCGCCCTTCATCGAGGAGGACGCGAAGGGCCTGAGCTATCCCTACGCCAAGCCCTACATCATCGGCTACGCGCTGGCCGGTCTGCCGGAACTCGCGCCCTACTTCCCCGACGAGCCGAAGCTGCGTGACGTCGTTCGGGCCGTCGCCGATTTCATGGCGGGCAGCCAGGACCCGGTCGGCGGCTGGCGCTATCCGCACCCACGTTCGAGCTATACGATCCTAGACCAGGCGATGGAACACGCCTGGCAGTTGACCCAGGCGGATAGGCTGCTCGGCCCGCAGGAGGCGCATCTGGACGCCATCGAGCGGGTGCTGCGGCAGCGATTTCATGGTTGGCGCAAGACCGGTACGATCTTCAGCGGGCTGCAAGGATGGGAGATGGCGACCGGCAAGGTCAAGCAGCAGAGCGAGATATACGACCTCTATAAGCGTCCTGCCGACCGTGACTTCACCCGCGACTACACGGAGGGCAAGCCAGGCTTCGGCTCCGCGTCCCCGGAAGGGCTGGTCTACTTCCCGGAGGTGCTGGCCTTCTATCTCCAGCGCCGCCCCGCTTCGCGCCTGCTCACGCCCCCGCAAGCCGACGAACCGCTCGGCAAAGTCCTGGCCCGTGTGCCGGAGAAGCGTTCTTAACTACCCGGCGAATGCATTCGCGTCTGAAAAAGCACGAACCGCCTTCGCGGACTGGCCCTCACCCCCGGCCCCTCTCCCAACACTGTGGGAGAGGGGAGGTTAGAGTCGGCGCAGGCCGACTTCGTGCTTTTTCAGGTGCAGTTTCAACTGCCGCAGAGAGTTTTGCCACCCCTGCTTGTGAAGGCAGGACTCTTCGCGCGGTTTGTTGAAAAGGCGGGCAATTCACTCGCGCTTAATTCCTTCGGAGGGAGAACCTGTCCATGCTCGCTCGTGTCCAGTCCAGCGCCGTCCTCGGTATTGATGCCTACCTGGTCAATGTAGAGGTAGATGTCAGCAACGGCGTGCCGATGATGTCCATT
Organism: Chthonomonadaceae bacterium; assembly: GCA_035651115.1. Lineage (GTDB taxonomy): Bacteria > Armatimonadota > Chthonomonadetes > Chthonomonadales > Chthonomonadaceae > DASRGL01. The sequence continues at coordinate 1,835 of DASRGL010000234.1, read as the reverse complement.
GTGGGCCTGCCGGATGCAGCGGTGAACGAGAGCCGGGAACGGGTGCGGGCGGCGCTGAGAAATAGCGGGTTTTTCTTCCCCTCCGATAAGCGCGTGACCGTCAATCTCGCGCCCGCCGACGTGCGCAAGGCCGGACCGAGTTTCGATCTGCCGATTGCGATTGGAATGCTGGCGGCGACGGGGCAGTTGCCCGCCGAGAACCTGGAAGGCGCGCTGCTGACGGGCGAACTCTCCCTGGACGGCGGCGTGCGCCCGGTGACCGGCGCGCTGCCCATCGCCATCGGGGCGCGGGAACGCGGGCAGACCCGCCTCTATGTTCCTGCTGCCAACGCCCGTGAGTGCGCCGTTGTCGCCGATGTGGATGTCTTTCCGGTGGCGACGCTGGCCGAGGTCGCCCGCGCGCTGGCCCTCCCGGAGACGCTCGATCCGCTGCCTTACGATGCCTCGCTGCTGGCCCCGGACGCGGCCCGCTACGAGCAGGATTTCGCCGATGTGAAGGGCCATTCCAGCGTCAAGCGGGCGCTGGAGGTCGCGGCGGCGGGCGGGCATAACGTGCTGTTGATCGGGCCTCCCGGCTCCGGCAAGACGATGATGGCGCGGCGGATGCCCTCCATCCTGCCGCCCATGACCGTAGACGAGGCGCTGGAGACCACGAAACTCTACAGCGTCGCAGGCCAACTCTCCTCCGAGGTCGCGCTGGTCAACACCCGTCCCTTCCGCTCTCCGCATCACACCGTCTCGACGGCGGCGCTGGTCGGCGGCGGCTCGGTTCCCCGTCCCGGCGAGGTCAGCCTGGCCCACCACGGAATCCTCTTCCTCGACGAACTGCCCGAGTTCGCGCGCGACGCCCTGGAAGTGCTGCGCCAGCCGCTCGAAGATGGCGTGGTCAGCGTGGCGCGGGTCAGCGCCGCCTACACCTATCCGGCAGACTTCACCCTGATCGCCGCCATGAACCCCTGCCCCTGCGGCTACTACGGCGATGTCTATCGGGCCTGCACCTGCACGGCCATCCAGGTGCAGAAGTACCAGAAACGCATCTCCGGCCCATTGCTCGACCGGATTGACCTGCATATCGAAGTGCCGCGCCTCTCCGAAGAGGAACTGCTGCAAAGCCGCCCCGGCGAACCCTCCGCCGCCATTCGCGAACGGGTCTGCCAGGCCCGCGCGCGGCAGGCCCATCGCTTCGCCCAGCCGCTTCCTCCTCCATCTGCCGACTCGGACGCGGTTCCACATCCTGCCGATACTGCCGTTCCTGCCGCATCGCGCTCGCGTCCGCTCTTCTGCAATGCGCAGATGGGGCCGCAGGAGATACGCGCCTACTGTACGCCCTCCGAAGAGGTCAAGACGCTGCTGCGCGCAGCCATTCAGCAGTTGGGGCTGTCCGCCCGCGCCTACGACCGTCTGCTCAAAGTCTCCCGGACGATAGCGGACTTGAGCGGCGCCGAGTCCATTCAGGTGGCCCACATTGCCGAGGCCATCCAGTATCGCAGCCTCGACCGCAAGTTCTGGGGAGGATAGGCTGCCTGCGGCGGCTGTCCATGAGGACGTCTGATGATGCGGCCCCCCAGAGTGAGGGGATCGGCCCGATATAGCAATAAGATGCACCCTGTATTTCCCTATCTCTGGTTGATGATCCTCGGCATGGCGCTCACAATTCTGCACCGACCGGCACAGGAAGAGAGACCCGTTCGCATCTGGCTGACCACGCCGGATCAGCGCCATCTGCTCACGCCGCAGCCGCCTGCGCGCTTCGGCCCGGATGCCGGGCCGAACTCGCTCACAATAGACGTGGACGAGAGCCAGACCTATCAGCGCATGGAAGGCTTCGGCGCGGC
>DASRGL010000233.1:0-36777 GCA_035651115.1 Chthonomonadaceae bacterium | reverse complement strand
TCTCGACCTGGAGGCGAATCTGGCGCAGGACGCTGGCGGCGCGCTCGCAGTCCTCCTGACTGCCGGTGTAGGCGATGGCTCGATCTCGCGTGTGGGCTTCCAGCATGATGCGGATACACCGCTCGATGTCGTAGCCTGTCGCTTTCTGTAGCTGGACGACGACCTCTTCCGGGGTATGACAGTCGCAGTTATAGAGAATGACGACGTAGGGGCCTTCATCCGCAATGTCGGTATCTTCATCATAGCGCGGCAGGACGCGCTCCAGGATCAGCGGTTCGCTGACTTCGGAACCTCCGGGCATAAGATCCTCCTTCCTTCCTGAGACGTATGGGACAGGTCGCCTGGCTGAATGGCTTCTCTGCCAAATCCATGCCAAAAGTATAGTCTCTGTCCGGCGGCGCTGTCAAGATTGCGGGTCTCTGCGCGCTTGCCAGAAAGGACTGAAAGCGTTATAATGGCGCTGTGGGCGATTGCCACCGCAACATCGGACGGCGGAGAGCGTCTTACAGTTCCGTAACATCCGAGCAGAATGTGAGAATGGGACAGTGGTGTGGAACGAGGAGGGATTAAAATGGCTGAAGAGAGGATAGGCCCGTTCGGGAGAGGCCCCGAATGTGAAAGGGAGACAACGCGCGAGGCGCTGAGCCGTCGGGAATTTCTGCGCACGGTCGGAAAGACGGTCGGCGGCATCGCGCTGGCGGGCGCGGCGGTCAGCGCGTTTCCGGCGAGTGCGCAGGCGGTTCCGGCTGCCGGCAGGCCCGCGAAGGCGGAGACGCTGGTGAAGACGCTCTACGACTCGCTGACGCCCGCGCAGCGCGCCACCACCTGCATGGCCTGGGAGCATCCGAAGCGCAGCATGGTGCAGGCGAACTGGGCCATCGTCGAAAAGACCATCGCCGAGCAGTTCACCCCGGATCAGAAAGCGATGATTCAGGGGATTCTGCGCGGCATCACGACGGAAGAGTGGTATCCGAAGATTTTGAAGCAGATGCAGGACGACGCGGGCGGGTGGGAGCAGTACCATGTCGCGCTGTTCGGCGACCCGCACAGCAGCAAGTTCGAGTGGGTGCTGACCGGGCGCCACGTCACCCTGCGCGCCGACGGCCATTCCAACGCGAACGCCGCCTTCGGCGGCCCCATCTTCTACGGCCATGCCGTCAAGTTCAACGAAGACCCAGGCCATCCCGGCAACATCTACTGGCAGCAGGGGCAGAAGGCCAACCAGGTCTTTGCCGCGCTCGACGGCAAGCAGCGCGCTATGGCCCTGCTCACCCAGGCTCCGAGCGAAGACAAGATCAAGCTGCAAGGCGCGAAAGGAGAGTTCCCCGGCATCGCCATCGGCGCGCTCTCACGAGACCAGAAGGCGCTCGTACAGTCGGTCATGCGCGATCTGCTGTCGCCGTATCGTCCCTCCGACGCCGACGAGGTGCTGCGCGACATCGCGGCGAACGGCGGGCTGGAGAAAGTCCATCTCTCGTTCTACAAGCAGGACGATCTCGGCAACGACGGCATCTGGGACATCTGGCGGCTGGAAGGCCCGGCCTTCGTCTGGCATTTCCGGGGCGCGCCGCACGTCCACACCTGGGTCAATGTCGCCAAAGACCCCGCCTTCTCCGACGCGCACACCGCCTGATTCCACAAGGAACGATAGCCCGGTGGCCGAAGTGTCACGCTCCATAGGCCGGGTACGTTCCATACCCGGCCTTGCGTAATGCCTGGCTCTCCCGGTTGTTCAGTACGGCGGCTCTGCCGGGCCATCGTAGCCGCACATGCCGAGACGGGGCGAGTTCACCAGTGGGATAGGGCCGCCGTAGTCGTCATGTGGGTGTTTCTTCGCGTGTTTGGCGCAGAGCATCCCGGTGGTGTCGTCCTCATACACGCACTCCTGACAGAAGTGGGTAGCCGGTTCGCCGCATTTAGCGCAAAAGGCTTCCGGCATCCGGTTGCGCGCCATCAGAGCGATCGGTTTGGCGGTCGTCGGTCGGCCTTTCCGTGTGTCCACGAACTTGAGGAGCGTCTCCGAGGACGTGCCGAAATCGTAGATATGGGTCAGTTCCACGTCGGGCGCAAAGACATCCTGGACGCGCCGCCGCATGGAGATCTCCTCGCCCCATCCTCTGCCGAATGAAAACTGGCTGAGATGACCGCAGCACTCCAGCCAGATCGCCCGCAGGTAGTAGTCTATGTCTTTGAGCGTGGCCGTGCCGCGCACCTCCAGGTCGAGCCAGAAATCGCCGCCGTAGGCATCCTGCGCGCGCAGGTGATACAGGATTTCGGGCGTCCCTCCTTTCTGTTCGAGCGCCGCGAGTTGTTCCCGGCGCTTTGAGCAGACGGGAAGATGTTTCGTCATCCCGGCTTTGGCGTACTCCTGTCCACAGTAGGCGCACGCGCCTTTCGACTGTTTCTTTCTTTGCATCGGTATCTCCCTTCCACAATGGATAGAGCCAACCGCCGTTCACGGACGGCGGAGGACATAGCCGGGCAGGGCGTGGGTCGGCGCGTCGTTCCACTTGACCGCCTGGCCGTTCACGAAGACATAAGGCAGGCCGACCGGGTAGCGCAGCGGATCCTCGAAGGTTGCGACATCGTGGACGGTGTCCGGGTTGAAGATGACCAGATCGGCGAAGTTGCCGACGGCCAGCGTGCCGCGTTTTTGCAGGCCGATGCGCGCGGCGGGCAGGGCCGTCATCTTGTGAACGGCCTGTTCCAGGGAGATGACGCCCTCCTCGCGGGCGTAGCGGCCCAGCACGCGCGGGAAGGTCCCGTAGAGGCGGGGATGCGTCTTGCCGGGCAGGTGCAGGCCGTCGCTGCCCACCATCTGATGCGGCCAGCGCAGAATGTCCCGGACATTGCCCTCGTGCGCGCCGTGATGCACGAAGCAGGCGCGCAGATTATCCTCTTCCAGCACGGCGCAGACCCACTCTGGCGCGGAGAGGCCGCGCGCCGCCGCGACCTTGTCGAAGGTCTGCCCCTCGTAGGGGCCGTTTTCGGCGGACTCGGCCCCGACCAGCATATAGCGCGACCAGTCGAAGCCCAGGCCGGACGGGGAGGCAGAGCCGCTGAGCGATTCGATGATGCGGGCGCGCGTCTCCGGCTCGGTCAGGCGGCGCAGGATGGCGTCCGGCCCGCCATCCACCGCCCAGGTCGGCAGCAAGGACTGAATAAAGGTCGAACCGGCGGTATAGGGATAGGTGTCGCAGGTCACGTCCACGCCGGAGGCGCGGATGCGTTCCAGCAGTTCCAGCAGTTCCGGCGCGCGGCCCGCGTTGCCCGGCCCGTTCATCTGCAAATGCGCGATCTGCACCGGCACGCCCGCCTCGCGCGCGATCTCGGTACTCTCCTCCGTCGCTGCGAACAGATTGGCCCCGTAGTCGCGCTGATGGGTGGCAAAGAACCCGGCGGCTTTGCAGACCGCCACGAGTTCGGCCCGGTCTGCGGCGCGCATCGGCGCGTACCAGACGCCGGTACTCAGTCCCCACGCGCCCTCTTCCATGCCCTGCTCGATCATCGCCACCATCCTGGCGACTTCGCCCGCATCGGCGGCGCGCTCCTCCATGCCCATCGCGGAGACGCGCACCGCGCCGTGCGGAATCAGATAGGCGATATTGGTTCCCACGCCCTGCGACTCGAAACGGCTCAGGAAGTCCGCGACCGTGCGCCAGTTCCAGTTCACATGCCGGGCCGTGGGCGTCTCCTTCGCGACGCCATGCCCATCGTCTCCGAACAGGCCCGCGATGTACCGTCGCTGAATCTCCAGCGCCTCCGCCGTGACCGGCGCGAAGCCCAGGCCGCAGTTGGTGAATATCTCCGTCGTGACGCCCTGCATGATCTTGGGCAGATGGTCGGGGCGGGCGAGCAGGGCGATGTCGGCGTGCGTGTGGATGTCTATGAATCCCGGCGCAACGACATGGCCGGAGGCGTCAATCGTCTGCGCGGCCTGCGCCTCCTCCGGAATCGCGCCGATCTCCGTGATCGTGTCGCCGACGACGCCGACATCGGCGGTGAACGCGGGGCGGCCCGTGCCGTCTATGATTTTACCGTGACGAATCAGCAGATCGAAGGTATTAGAATCAGGCATGGCAGGTTCCTCTCTCTGGATGGGGACGCGGCCTTCGGGCTGTCTGCGTTGACAGTGTCCGCATCCGCGTGATACCATATAGGTCACTAATTCGCTGCGCCGCGCCGGTTTTCATGCCGCGATTTTCCTTTTGCACGGGCCGGATGTGCGGGCGATTCGGAGGATGGACGGTTTTGGAAGAGGAACCGAAGGGACTGCCGGAAGCGGTACAACAACAGGCGGCGCTGCTGAAGCGCGGCACGCTCGGCGTCGTGCCGGAGAACGGGCTGGAAGAGAAGCTCGCCAGGTCCGCCCGCACGGGTAAGCCGCTCAACGTCAAGCTCGGCCTGGACCCGACTGCGCCGGATATTCATCTCGGCTTCGCGGTCGTGCTGCGCAAACTGCGGCAGTTCCAGGACTTAGGGCATCAGGTCATCCTCATCATCGGGGACTATACCGCGCTGATTGGCGACCCCTCCGGGCGGCAGGCGACACGGCCCATGCTGTCGGAGGAGCAGATCAAGGCGTATGCGGAAACCTATGTCGAGCAGTTGACCCGTATCCTGGATCGGGACAGAACGACGGTGCGCTTCAACAGCGAGTGGCTCGGCACGCTGAGTTTCGCGGACATCGTCCAACTGACCTCGAAGATGACGCTGGCGCAGGTGATGCAGCGCGAAGATTTCGCCAATCGCTACGCGCAGGGACTGCCTATCAGCCTGCACGAACTGCTCTACCCGCTGGCGCAAGCCTACGACTCGGTCGCGATAGAGGCCGACATCGAGATGGGCGGGCAGGATCAGACGTTCAACATCCTGGCCGGGCGCGACTTGCAGCGCGAGGAGGGGCAAGACCCGCAAGTGGCTCTTTTCATGCCGCTGCTGGTGGGGCTGGACGGCGTCAAGAAGATGAGCAAGTCGCTCGGCAACTACGTCGGCATCGCCGAGTCGCCCGACGTGATGTTCGGCAAGCTGATGTCCATCTCCGACGCCATGATGCGCGACTACTTTGTGCTGTGTACCGACGTGCCGCTGGAAGAGGTGGAGGCGCTGCTGAAAGCGGCGGAGGCGGGAACCGTCAATCCGAAGGACGTGAAGCGGCGCCTGGCGCGCGAGATCATCGCCCTCTATCACGGGATGCCCGCCGCCGAAGCCGCCGATGCGGAGTGGCAGCGCGTCCATGCGGCGGGCGAACTGCCCAGCGAGATGCCGGAAGTCGTCCTGTCGGCAGAGGCCGCGCGCGAGGGCAAGGTCTGGGTGTGTAAGCTGCTTGTGGCGGCAGGCATGGCAAAAGGAACCGGCGAAGCGCGCCGCCTGATCGAGCAGGGCGGCGTGACGCTGCGCGGGGAGAAGGTCGCCGACGCGGGCGTGGAGTTCCCTCTGGGCGACCTCGATCACGCCGTCTTGCGTGTCGGGCCGCGCCGCTTTGTGCGTCTGCGTGTCGCCTAGCCGGACGCGGAGAGTACGAATGCGCAGGCGTCTTCTCGGCACGGAGCGGACAGGAGAAGAACGATGAAAAGCGCTGCCAGGCATTCAGAAACGACCCCAACGGAGGCGCAGGCCCCGCTCTCGCCGCGCCTGCCAGGGAAAGCCCCCAGCCAGCAGATACTCGGGGCGATCCTCTGCGCCGGTATCCTCTTCAGCCTGGCCGCAGGCGTGGTGGTCTGGCGGTCGCGCAATACGGCCCGTACCCCGAAGATTCGCCGGGGCGAGTTCCCGCGAATGCAGCCCAACGGATTCCGTCGCTTTTCGGGCGGCATGATGATGCTGGGGATGGGGCCGGACCCCCGGTTCGGCGGCGGGATGCGCGGGGCCTTCGGAAGATTCGAGCCGCCGCCCGAACCGCGCTATGTAGCGAACCTGGTCGGAACCACGGGCGCGTATATCGTGTCGGTGCGGCAGGTCCTCTCTGACGGACGCGGAGGCTATCTCTACTTCAATCCTGCGCCGGAGCAGTTGCAGCGCCGAACGCAACTGCCGGATATCGTCCTGAGTATGCAGGTGATGTCGGCCAGCGATGCAGCGATGGCGAGAGTAGCCGATTTTGCGTCCGACCTGGTCGTTTATGACGATACCGGGCATCGCCTGGACGTAATGGACACCCATCGGATCGTCCGCTTTTCGCACGGCTGTAGCCGCATGATTCGTCTCAAGGCTCCGGCCCCGAATGCTCGCTTTCTGAAGCGGATCGAGGGCGGTATCACGCTGGGCGCGCCGGGCGTCCCGCCAACCGCGCGCCTGGCCGAGGAGACGCTGCTGCGCAAGGGGGCGGGCAGTCCGGTGCGCGCGCCCGGTGGCCCCGTCGTGCCGGTCTCGCTGCGGCAGGTCGAGAAGGGGCCGGGGCTGAAATTCCAGATCGAGAACGTGCCGCTGCCGATGACCACCCATGTCTATGGCGTGGCGGCGGCGCGGTTTCTGGATACGGCGACGGCAGCGCGGGTCGGCGCGGAGGGCGGCGGGAACGAGATACAGATTCTTACCGGCACGCGGGCAAAAGAGCTGCGCGGCCTATTTCCGCCGTTCACGGAGGAGCCTGGCCCTCTGCATCTGCCGACACGCCTGATTCTGGTGCCGGAAGCGACCAACCGTTTCCAGGTTCCGATCCCGGCCCTCTCTTCCGGCGGTTCCGAACCGCCCGCGCTCCAATGCACGCTGACGCCGCGCCTCGGCCCGGACGGGGAGATCGCGCTGAAAGCGTCGGCGGCGCAGCAGGGCGCGGGCGGCCCGGCGGCAGAAATCGCGCTGTCGGCCTGGGACAACGCTCCCTTCCTGCTGGTGATTCCCGCTAAACACCCGGCGATCCGAGCGACGGCGAACCGGCCTCTAGCCCTCTGGCTGCACCTTTTCCTGGACATGCCTCCGCCTGAACGCCTGGGCGTCGGCCAGGCGCCGGTTCCTTTCCCGGCGGTCAAAGGCGAGCGCGGCGGCGCGCTGGTCGGGCAACTGAAGGCTGGCGGCGAGCCGTTAGGTCTGGGCGTCATCAATGTCCGAGTGACACGCCTGGACGAACACGGGACGCCGCAGGGAAAGCCGCTGACGGTCGAGACGACTCTGGATTCGGAGGGCAAGTGGGGCTTCGCCAATCTCTCGCCGGGGCGGTATCGGGTGCAGTTGCTAGAGGTGCAGCCCTATCTCAGCCAGGCCACGACCGCCAGTTCCCTGCCGAACTATCTGCGCCGTCGCTTCGGCGTCAAGACCTTCGGCTGGCAGAACGAGACCCAGGAGAACGTCATCGTGCGTGCTGGCGGGCAGACCCGCCTGCTGCCCTGGCAGATGGAGTGAACCCCGACGCCTAATGCCTGACCTCCGTGCGGTAGGAGCGGGCGAAGGCGATGCGTTGGGTGAGGGTGGGGTGGCTGCCGAACCAGAAATGCAGCAGCGTTGGCGGATCGGGATCGGAGTAGTCGCGCTCGGCAAAGCCGACGAACAGGCGGGCGGTCGCGTCGCTGAGGCCGGTGATGCGCAGGCCGAAGGCGTCCGCGCGATGCTCCTGATAGCGCGAGATCGCCGCTTCGATGGGCGACTGCGCCAGCAGGAACGCGGACATCACCAGGTAGACGAGCGGCAGGGCGGCCAGATCGCCCACGCCCCGAATCCGCCAGCGCGCCGCTTTCCTGAGTGCCAGCCAGGGCAGGAGGCGCGCGGCCAGCCAGAGGAAGACGCCTGCGCCCAGCGCCGCGCCGAGAAATCCGAACCAGATATGCCCCTCTACATAATGCCCCATCTCATGGCCGACCATCGCAAGAAGCTGGTCTTCCGGCAGCAGGCGCAGCGCCGTGTCGTTGAGGACGATGCGCGTCGTCGGGCCGAGGCCGTAGACATAGGCGTTGACATGGTTTGTGCGGCGGCTGGTGTTCTCGACGAAGACGCTCCCGCCCGTAATGCCCGCTTTCGCAGCGAGCGCGAGTATCTTATCGCGCAGCGGCCCCGGCGCAAGCGGCGTATAGCGATTGTAGGCAGGCGCGATGACGAGCGGCTGAAGGACGATCACAAGAAAGATGAGCGGAATCAGCGCGGCCCAGAGCCATTGCCACCAGTGGCGGGGCGAGCGCGCATAGAGCCGGTAGCCGCCCCAGACAAGCGGGATCGCCAGCAGCGCGAAGAGCGTATCGAGCGCCTCATCGGCCAGGTAGCCGCCGACGCCCTGCCGGGCAAAGCCGTACTGATGCTCCAGCGCCAGCCGCGCCAGGCCGATAGGCAGACGCCAGAGCTGGACGAACAGCGTAAAGCCGAGGAAATAGAGCGCGACCGCGCGGAACGAGGGCGGCGGGGGCCAGGCGGGAAATCTGCGCGCCACCGCATCGCGCAGGCGGGCGGCAAGACCGCTTTGCAGGAGAGTCCAGAGGCCGAGCAGGTTCCAGCACAGCCCGAAGAGCGCGAGGGCGTAGCCCTTCCTCTGGTAGGCGATGGCCTGCGGCGGAACCTGCGGCGTGTAGGGATCGCGCGGCGGCGGAGGGGGGGCGATCAGGGCGGTGGAGGGCGCATTGGAATCCGTCTGCGCGACCTTCGGCTGCGCCGGAAGCGGCCCCCGAAATGTCGTGCAGAGCAGAAAGCAGAGTATGGCAGCGATTAAAATGGGGAGGAGCCGACCGGCCCGCCCGCTTCCGAGTGTCATCGCCCTGATCTACCTTGTGATAGGCGGCTGCACAAGCCGCCCCGAACCCTCCGGCCCGCAAACGCTGCCGCCGCGCAACGATGTTGCGGCGATCACGAACCGGCAGTTTCTCTCGCAGCAGACGTTCGACCCCTGGATACTGCGCACGACCGATCCGGCACGTCCGGTAGATGTCTATCTGGCCGATGGCTGGCAAGGTCTGCTGGTGCGCGCGGACGGCAGCATCGCGCAGACCTGCCGCGCCGGAAACTATCAGCACAATACGCTCGTGGTCGAGCCTGCGCCCGCCCGTTCCGCCGCGCTGCCTGCACACCCCGCCTCTTACCTGCAAACGCTGAATCTCCGCACCGGCGTTCTTACAACGACTATGAAATTCTCCGGCGCAAAGGCGCAGGGCGATTGGAACGTGCGGATGTCGGTCGTGAAGGCGGCAGAGCGGTTCTGGAACGGGCGCGACATTCGCATCGAGGGCGACCCGGAGGCGCAGCAGGTGGCCCACTCCAACCTGTTCTACCTGCTCTCCTCGACCGCTCCCGGCAGCGACCACTCGATCCCGCCGATGGGCCTCTCCTCCAATGTCTACGGCGGCCACATCTTCTGGGATGCCGACGTCTGGATGCTCCCCGCGCTGATCGCGCAGTGGCCGGAGTACGCCCGCAGCATCATCGCCTACCGGATGAAGACTCTGCCGCAGGCGAAACGGAATGCCCGCAAGCATGGCTATCAAGGCGCGGAGTTCCCCTGGGAGAGCGCGGCGACCGGCCAGGAGGTCGCGCCCGGCGAGTTCGCGCGGGAACGGCACGTCACCGCCGGAGTCGCTTTCGCCGCCTGGCAGTTCTACCTCTGGACGGGCGACCGGGCGTTTCTCAGACAGCAGGGCTGGCCGCTCCTGCAGGCGACGGCGGACTACTGGGCCTCCAGGGTGACGAAGGAGGCGGACGGCAAGTACCACATCCAGGGCGTCCTCTCTCCCGATGAGACGGCAGGCGTGCTGGATGACGACGCCTATACCAACGCTGCCGCGCAATACAACCTGCGCGCGGCGGTCAAAGCCGCCCGTATTCTCGGCCAGCCTGCGCCCGCGCTCTGGACAATGGTGGCCGAGGCGATGTTCCTGCCGTTCGATACGACGCGCGGCATCCCGGCTCCCAGCGCGAAGCCGCTCACCGACCGCTACAAATCGAAGCAGGCCGCGACGCTGCTGCTCCTGCATCCGCTCGGCCTGGAGTACGACGCGGAGACGCGCGGCAGGATGCTGGACTTCTATGCGCCGCACACGATTGCGACCGGCCCGGCGATGACGGCCAGCATCCACGCCATCCTCGCCGCGCAGCTTGGACGCGGCCCCCAGTCGCTCGACTATTTCCGCGACTCCTATCGTCCCTTTATGCGCGCCCCCTGGAACGCCTTCTCCGAGAAGCGCACGACGCAGAATGTCTACTTCCTCACCGGCATGGCGGGCTGCACGCAGAGCCTCCTCTATGGCTTCGCCGGACTACAGGCACGGCTGAATGGGGAAAAGGCGGCGGGAACGCGAGTCGCGGGCGACGCCGAGGCTTCCCTCTACGCCGACCCGCATCTGCCTCCGGGCTGGAGCCGCCTCGTCCTCCAGGGCCTTCGCTTCCGGGGCAAAATTCTCGACCTCAGCATCACCCCGGACAACCGCGTGACCGTTACGCCGCAGGGCCGCCGTTAGGCCACTGCCGCCAGCGCCGCATCGTAGTTCGGTTCGCTGGAGATCTCCGGCACATACTCCACATACTTCAGTGTGCCGTCCGGCCCGACGACGAAGATAGACCGCGCCAGCACCCGCTGCAACGGGCCATCCGCGATCAGGACGCCGTAGGCTTTCCCGAAACTGACGTCCCGATGATCGGAGGCCGTCTCGATCTTGTCAATGCCCTCCGCGCCGCAGAAACGGGCCTGCGCGAATGGCAGGTCGGCGCTCACGGTCACGACGGCCACGCTATCGGGCAACTGGCTGGCGCGCTCGTTGAACGTCTTGGTCTGTAGCGCGCAGACGGGCGTGTCGAGCGACGGCACGACGGAGAGCAGCAGCGTCTTGCCCGCATAGTCGGCCAGCGATACATCGCGGAACCCGGAATCGGTGCGCTGTTGCAGCTTGAAATCGGGGGCCTTGTCGCCGGGTTTCAGTTCCGGGCCTTCCACCGGGAAGGCGTTGCCACGCAGGGTCACGGATCGGTTCGCCATCTTCAGTCTACTCCTTTTCAGTTCGGGTGTGTTGTTCCGTCCAGGGTTCACCAGGCACAGGATTGGTTACGTTTCGGCGGGCGGGAATTGTTTCAGGATTGGCCCCCTCCCTAGCCCTCCCCCAAGAACAGGGGGAGGGAACAGTTAATATGCAGGCGTCTCCGTTGTTTGTCAAGTTGACGTTTCTGCTCCCTGTCCTTCTGAGAGCAGCGAAGAATCTCTTTGGAGACCTTTCGCTGCGCTCAGAGTGCCAGACAGAAGCATAGGCTTCCAATATAGCTCCCCTCCCCCTGTTTTTGGGGGGAGAGGCCAGGGGTAGGGGGCTTAATGCAGGAAATGCCGGATGCCGGTGAAGACCATCGCGATGCCGTTGCGGTTGGCGACATCAATCGTCTCCTGATCCTTGACCGAGCCGCCCGGCTGAATGATGGCCGTGATGCCTGCTGCCGCCGCCGCTTCCGGGCCATCCGGGAAGGGGAAGAAGGCGTCGGAGGCCATGACCGCGCCCCGCGCCGCCTCGCCCGCCTGCTCGACCGCCAGCCGCACGGAGCGCACGCGGTTCATCTGCCCGGCTCCCACGCCGAGAACCTGCCGGTCTTTGGTAAAGACGATGGCGTTGCTCTTGACGTGCCGCACGACGCGCCAGGCGAACAGCAGTTCGGCGATCTCGGCCTCGGTCGGGGCGCGCTCGGTGACGACTTTCAGATCGGCGGGCGTCACGACCAGATGATCGGGCGTCTGCAGCAGCAGACCGCCGACCACCCGCTTGAAGTCCGGGCCGGTCGCCGCCGCTTTCTCGCGCCAGCCGCGCAGGTCGCCGACTTCCAGCAGGCGCAGGTTCGCGCCCCACTTCTTGCGCTCGGTCAGGATAGGAATAGCCTCGGTCTCATATCCCGGCGCAATGATGGCCTCGAAGAAGGTGTTTTTCCCGGTGATCTCCTCGGCGGTCGCCGTGTCCAGCGTGCGCGTGACCGCGAGGATGCCGCCGAACGCGGAGATCGGATCGCCCTCGCGCGCCTTGCGGAACGCCTCCGCCAGCGTCTCTCCGAGCGCCGCGCCGCAGGGATTGGTGTGCTTGATGATGACGGCGGCGGGCTGTGCCTCCTCGCTGAACTCCTTGACCGTCTCCAGCGCGGCGTTCAGGTCGTAGAAGTTGTTGAACGAGAGTTCCTTGCCGTGCAACTGCTTCGCCGTCGCGACGCAGGGTTCCATCACGCCGGGGGAGACGTAGAAGGCGGCGCGCTGGTGCGGGTTCTCCCCGTAGCGGCAGTCCTGCGCCTTCTTGAAGCCGAGCGCGAGTTCCTGCGGGTAGTCGGGAGCCGCGTTGCCCGCCTCGGCAGCGAAGCGCGCATCGAGCCACTGGCTGATATAGGCATCGTACTGGCCGGTGTGCGCGTAGGCTTTGGCGGCAAGTCGGCGGCGCGTCGCGAGGGAGACCTGGCCGTTGTTCTGCTCCATCTCGGCCAGCAGCGGCGCGTAGTCCGCCGGGTGGACGACGACCAGCACGCCCGCGTGGTTCTTGGCGGCGGAGCGGATCATCGCGGGGCCGCCGATGTCTATGTTCTCGATGGCCTCTTCCAGCGTGACGCCGGGTTTGGAGACGGTCGCGGCGAACGGATAGAGGTTCACGCAGACAAGATCAATAGGCTGGATGCCGAACTCCCGGATCGTGTTCATATGTTCCGATTTGGCGCGGTCGGCGAGAATGCCGCCATGCACCTTTGGGTGCAGGGTCTTGACGCGGCCTTCGAGCATCTCCGGGAAGCCGGTGATCTCGCTGATGTTCGTGACCGGGAGACCGGCGCTGGCAAGCGCGGTGGCCGTGCCTCCGGTCGAGACGATCTCGAAGCCGAGGCGATGCAGGCCCTGCGCGAACGCAACCAGGCCGGTCTTGTCGGAGACGCTGAGGAGGGCAAGACGCTTTGACGCGGACATGAGAGTGGAACTCCTTTCCAGTAATCTTCCAGAGTGACGATCCTCGCCGGGGCAGGGCGTCCTCCCAACAAAAACGCCCGGACACCCCGCGAAATGTGCAGGAAGCCCAGGCGCACGGCGTTCTCCACAGCAGACGCTCCCTCAAGGTCGTTTCCCTGTGAGCGCCAGTCGCGTCTGCCGGTCAAATTCTTCCCGATTCTACAATGCGGGGCCGATTTTGTCAAGTAAAAAAGCGCGCCGCCCGATAATCACAACACGTAATGCACAGAAGGGAGTCGTTAGCGCGTCGCCATGTTTGCTCATCACTCGCTGCTGATCGCCTCGGAGAAGGCGGATGCCCTCCTGCCTTTCGGCTGGAACATCGAGGGCCTGGACGTGCAGACGGCCACGACCCACAGAGCGGCGCTGGAAACGGCGCGGCTCTGCCCGCCGGCCGTGATGCTGGTAGATGCGGCGCTGCCGGAGAGCCTGTTGCTATGCCGGGAGGTGAAGGCGGAGACGAGTTTGCAGCGCGCCTATCTGGTTCTCCTGCTGAACGCCAAAGAAGAGACGCAGATGCCCTGGCAAGATACCGGCGTGGATGACGCGCTGCTCAAGCCGGTGACTCGCGCGCGACTGGCATGGCGCATCCGCACCGGCTTGCGACTGTGGGAGCAGGAGAGGCAGTTAGAGAGCCTGGCGCAGAGCGCCGCGCGGCTGCGCCACGATCTGAATAATCCCCTGTTCGCTATCTGTGGCGGCGCGGAATTAGCTTTGAAACGTCTCCGGCGTCTGCAGGAGAAGGGTATCGTCGGCGCACCGGAGATCATTGTCGCGATAGAACGGGTGCTGCGAGGAGCGGAGCGTATCGAAGAGGTCGTTCAGGCGTTTGCCGCGATAGCCAGCGATAATCCCACCTAGATTGGAAGCGGTTGGATCAGGCTCCGTTGTTACCTGGCGGCTTCGTGTCCCAAAACGCCCCGAGCTCCTGATAGGTCTGCGCCTCAGAAATCGTACTCTTACTTTCGCGCATAGCGCTCCCTCAGAAGCGGATGTTCAGCTTGGCTTCAGCTTTGACGTCTGTCTTGTCCCACTGCGTGCCGTTCTCTGAGTCGTAGAGGGTGACCGTGCTGCCGAGGAGCAGGTCGAAGGCCGCGCCGAGCCGCCGTGCGTAGCTGAGCGTATATTCTCTGGCAGCCGACAGGCCCGTATCGAAAATTGCGCTGGACTTGTAGCCGGTCGTCAGCGTATCGAAGCGGGACAGTCGCAGACCGAGCGCCAGTTCCAGTGTGTTCAGGCGGCGCGTCGCCAGGTACTCCTCCTCGATGCCGTACTGTCCCCGCAGCTGCCAGATGCCGAGTTCCGTCTCCACGCCGACCTTCTGCGATTCGAGCGGCTTGATCGTGCCGTCGCTGTTTTCCGGGTTGACGGCCAGGCTGCCCGTCAGCCGGAGCCGCTTCCAGGGAGCCAGAGCCAGCTTGACATTGTAGGTATCTACCGCATCCACAGGGGCGGGCGTCGTCAGGGCCGTGCCGCTGCGCAGCCGCGCGCCGCCGGAGACTTCCAGGTAACGCAGGGGCCGCAGTGCGCCGTCCACCAGTCCGACAAGCTGCTCCTGGCCCGGCGCGCTGGTCGTGCGGACGCCGCCGGAGAGTTTTGCGGCGGCAAACCCGAAGGTCGGCAGGGTCACAAGCGCCTCGCGGCTGCGGCGCACGCCGTCCGGGTCGAACGTGTCGTTCCAGCCGAAGGCGAACTTCAGGTCGCGGAGGCGGGCGAACGGATTGGTCTCCACGCGCAGGCCGACTTTATCTTCCGCGCCGGGCGTCCCGATCCGGTTCTGGAACGTCCCCGTCAGCGAGAGCCGGTCGAGCGGGCGGCTGGTCAGGCCGAAGCTCGTCTTCTGCTCGTAGCTGGCGCCGCTCTTATCCTCTCCGTCCGGCGTGGTCGTCAGCGCCTCATAGCGCGCCGTCGCCAGTGTGCCTTTCGCCAGGGCGCGTTCCAGGCTCACCGTGTCCGTCGTGCGCGTCACGCTGTCGCTGTCCGGCGGCGCGATCACCGTCTGCGTGCGGGCCGCCTGCAGCTTGCCGCCGTCTTTCGGCAGGGCGAAATCGAGCGACTGCGTGAACTCGCGCGTCGTCACGCCGTCGGCTGCCGGGGCGGAGGCGGTCGGAGGCAGCAGTTCCGTCGTCTGGCGCATCAGGGCGCTCAGGGTCAGGTTCGGCATCAGCGTCAACTGCCCGTTCGCCTCCAGGATCTCGTTGCCCGCCTTGAGACCGCTCACGCTGCCCTGCGCGAACTGCGCTCCGGCCCGCGTGTAGGAGACGCCGAAGTTCGCATACCGCAGCTTCGTCTGCTCGGCCAGGCGCAGGCCGCTCCGCGACAGCAGATCGCCGTTGCCTACATCCAGGAAAAGGCCGGAACTCAGTTCGGAACCGGGCAGCAGGCGCGCGCCGCCGACGAACTGGAGCGCGCTGAACGAACCGGCCTTGTCTTCCTGGCCGTTCTTATCCAGGCGATACTGCGTTCCGAAGGAGAGGCGATTTTTGCCCTGCCGCCACAGATCGAGCTGCAGCGGCATCAGGATCGCCGTCTTGTTGGGGGCAGCATCGGGCGTATCGTAGCGGTAGGTGACGCGCACGATCTGGTCGCCGCGCAGGGGGGTGGTGAAGGCCAGCGTGCCAGCCGCCGCGTCCAGCGTATAGTCGTCGTCGCGGCGCAGATGGACGCCGTCACGCCAGACCTCCTCGCTGCCGGCGCGTATGCCTTTCCAGGTGAGCGGGTAGGGGCCGGGACTGTTGCGCCCGAAGATCACGTCGGACTGCACGGCCGCGCCCTGGGGGGCGGAGGCCAGCGGCAGCGAGTTCGCGCTGCCGAGGACAGGCCCGGCTCCCAGCAGCGCACTCTCCTGGGCGGCTGCAAGGCGGGCAGGCGCGCATAGGGCCAGGCCGAGGAGCGCCAGCAGCAGCGACTTGCAGGCGCAGACCGAGGAGGCGTGACGCGACGCCTCCGCGCGGCGGGAAGGGCGCGCGGACGGACATAGGAGATGCCGATAGGGAGAGCGGCTGCGAAATCTCATGGCGCTTTCCTGGCGGAAGTGTCGGGAAGAGCCTGACAGCGTTCGGTTTCAGACCCCTGCCCTGTTCTCGCCTATTGCGGCGCGATCGGGGCCGTCACGGCTATTGGCCGCCTGTATCTCCTTATTATTACGTTTGGTGAGACAGCGGCGTGACACAAAAGTTGCGCAAACTTCGGGCCAATCTGCCGATTTCGGCAGATTGGAATCGCCGCCGGGCCGCTCGCCACGCAATCTTGCGGGATTTGCAAGCGCCGGGAACTTTATCGGGGCTGTCCAGGTCATACAAGCACGAAAACCGGAGTGGAAGGGGGGCAAATCTCCTCTTGTTTGCCAGGTGGCTCGCCGATAATCAGGGTGTCCTCGGTGGGGAGAAATCCGTCAGGCAAGGGAGTAGAAAGCGATGACAAGCGCGCGCAACAGGCTGGCGCTGATTCTGCATAGCGGCATCCCGGTGGTACGCCTTGAGGGGGAGTGGGACGATAGGCTGGGCGCGCAGTTGGTGGAGACGGTACGCCGACTGACTCGTGCCGGGCATTACGAGATCATCATCAATCTTACCGGCGCGAAGCAGTTGCCGTTTCTGGAAGGCAACTGGCTGGAGAAACTGGAGCGCCTTGCGGCCTCCATCCGGGCGCACTGCGGACACCTGGATGTCGTTGCCAGCGTGGAGCAGGTCGAGGCGTATCTGCGGCGTCAGGTGAAGTCTCTGGCGCGGTGGGCGACTTCGGAAGAGCAGGCCATCTGCCGGATCAAGGGAATTCCGGTGATGACGGGCGGCAGCGTCGTGACGACCCATCTGGACGGCGGTATATCGTAGTAGGGGCCTCCGCCTGTAAAAAAGTGGGGCGCAAAACGCCCGGAACAGAGGCTTTTGTTGTAAGTGTCAGACTGCTTGAGGAACAAAACAGTAATAGGGCGTGTTTTCAAGCAGTAGGCTGTGGAAAGGCGCGGCGAAGCGCCTTTCTGCAAGTAGAACCAGGAATCGGCGCATAGCGAGACGCCGGACAATTGAATAACTGAGGTAAAACCAATGCAAAATGAGAATACCAAACTGCGGATCGTGCGATTGTTGGAGCCGGCGCTCTGCATGTCGTGCCGTCATGCGACCATCGCAACCGTAGAGATGGCGGATGGTTCCAGCCGGCGAATGCTGCATTGCCGTCGCTTGGATTGCGATAACTGGCAGACCGAAGAGAACGCGGAGACGCCGCGCCATATCTATGATGGCGGCTAGTTCTCCCCTTTGACATAGCAAGACGCAATAGGCGCGGACGACTTTATAAGTCGTCCGCTTTTGTTTGCCCCCGCGGCCTAGCAGGAAACCGACCTGGGATGGTGAATACTCTCCCCGAAGAAGGCGAATAGGGGACAAAGACCATGCGGGTGATGTTGTGGTGCGATATGGAGGGGGTCGCCGGAATCTCGGTGTGGGAGCAGGTGAACGGCGGCGCGGCGCTCTATGAAGAGGGCCGTCGGCTCTATACGGCAGAGGTCAATGCGGCAGTGCGCGGCTGCAAGCGAGCCGGAGCGACGGAGATCGTCGTCATAGACGGACACGGCGCGGGCGGTCCCTGGCATTTCAAGAGCCTGATCCCGGAGCAGTTGGAGAGCGGCGCAGAGTATGTGCTGGGCTATGCGTGGGCGCGCTACGTCGCGCCGCTGGAAGCGGGCTGTGATGCGGCGCTGTTCGTCGGGGCGCACGCGATGGCCGGAACGCCCGACGGCGTCCTCAGCCACACCGTCTCCTCGCAAGCCTGGTATAACGCGCGCATCAACGAGACGCTGGTGGGCGAGTCGGGCATCGTGGCCGCGCTCTGCGGCGACTACGACTGTCCCTGCGTGTTCGTCTCCGGCGACGCCGCGACCTGCCGGGAGGTGCGGGCGCTGGTGGGGGAGCAGGCCGTCGAAGCCCCGGTCAAGGTCGGATTGGGCCGCTACACGGCCCGGCATCTGCCACCCCCGGACGCCTGCGCGCTGATCGAAGGGCGCGTCTACGGCGCGCTGACCCGGCGCGAATGGCCGAAGCCGCTCAAGTTTCCGCCCCCCGTCACGTTCACGGTCGAACTGGCGACCCCGGATCGCGCCGCCGACTTCGCCAACCGGCCCGGCGTGGAGATCGTCAATGCGCGCCTGGTCGTCTCCCGCGCCGAGACGTTCCGGCAAGCCTGGAATCAGTTCTGGCCGGACTCTACCGGGCATCCGCTCCTGTAGGCTGCGTCTCCCGCAGCGCGGCGATGAGATCGTCCGCATCGAAGACGAAGCCGAACAGCAGCGCGATGTACCAGAGCGCGTTCTGCTTGTTCCGTTCCTCGCGCGCTGTCTCCCGGTTCTCGATGGCGGTCACGGCCTGCCGAATGGTGGAGCAGAGCAGGCCGCGCCTCTGCATATCCACCATGCCGCCCGGTGAGAGCCACATACAGCCGTTGACCGCGAATCCGATATAGATCAGATGGTGTATCTGCGACTCCTGGCAGAGCGCGAAAAGCTGATGGCTGGTCGCCGCGATGCCTTCGTTCTCCAGAGGCCGGGCTTCCGGCGCAAAGGTGAGATGGGGCGCGAGGCGCTGCTGGTCGGCCTGGTTGCGCGCGCCGGGAAAGACATGGTCGGACCGAAACTGCCGGAGGCGCTGCGTGACCGGGTCCGTACCGATAGAGGGCGGCGGCTCCGGCTCCGGCCCGGCCAGGCGCACCGTGCGCTGATAGCCCGGATGATCTCTGCAATAGCTGTCCGTAGAGACGACATGGAACAGCTTGAGGGGCGAGCGGCGTACCGCTTCCAGCAGGGGCGGAAAGACCGTCTGGCAGATATGATAGGAGCGTGGGATGTACTCGCAGGCGCGATGCGTGCCGGGATACTGCTCCCGCGTGCCGCAGTCCCAGGCGTGCAGCACGACGACCGCCGTGTGTTCGGCAGCGATCTCGATCTCCGTCCGTTTCCAGCCCCCATAGCCTTCGCCGGGGACATCCCGGCTGAAATCCGCGTCGAACTGCTGATAGTAGTCCGCCGGTAAGCGTAAGATACGCACGAGTGCTTTCCTCTCTCCAAAAGTTGATTTTTGCTCCAATTCCTCGGCGGTTGAAACCGCTGCTGGGAAAGCACGAAGTCCACCTGCGTGGACTAGCATTGGAGTCGGCGCAGGCCGACTTGGCGCTTTTGCAGCCGCGAATTTATTCGCCGGGCAGAGGGCTGGTCCGTCAGGCTTCCATCGTGTCCTCATGGTAGGCGTTCATGCACGGTGGAACTGGCGGTCGAGCCAGGCGTAGGCGCTCTTTCGCGGCTCATCGGCGAAATCATGCCCGGATACAGGATAGACCGCCTCGATCTTGTCGGCTGCGCCCAGAAGCGCATAGATCGGTCGCGCCGCCTCGATGCAGTCGCGCACGCCGGAGACCTCGAAGTTATCGTCGTCTACGGGCGAGTTCGTGAAGAAGGGGCGCGGAGCCAGCGCCGCAATGACCTCCGGGAAATCGAACGGCATCCGCTTCGGGTCTTTGCCGTAGACCTCGGCGATGCGCGGCATATAGCCCTTATGGCTCCATCCGGCCAGGTCGCCGCCCATGTATTTCGGAAAGGCGTTGAACCCACAACTGGAGATAACCGCCCGGATGCGGGTATCGAAGACGGCGGCGTAGATCGAGTTATGCCCGCCGAGGGAGTGGCCGATTGCGCCGATGCGCTCGCCATCCACTTCCGGCAGCGATTGCAGCAGGTCTACCGCGCGGCTGTGATTCCAGATGCCTTTCATCGTCGCGCTGACATATCCGTTGGCGTAGGGATCGAATCGGTAATCGCCATAGTTGGGATAGTCGGGCGCGAGGGTGACATAGCCGCGCTCGGCCAGGTGGACGGCATAGTGCAGTGAGGCGCGATCTCCGAGGCCCGCAGGCTGTCCTTTGCCGATGGCGGTCGTCTGATGGGGGCAGAGCATGGCGGGCGCTCTGTCAGAGAGACCGCGCGGCAGGAAGAGGTAGGCCGGAACGCGGTCGCCCGGTTCGGCGGCATAGGTGATCTTCTTGCGGATGAAGCGGGGAAAGTCCGTCTCTTCGAGCGTCTGCACGTCGAGCGGCACGCGCCGCGAGTCGTCCGGCATCGGCCCCATCACCAACTGCATGTTCGCCAGGATATGGGCGCGGCGGATCTCCCAGTCGGCAGCCGTGCGGACAGGATGGCTGTTGCCGTCCGCATCCTTATAGATAAGCAGATTCAGATGATCGGCATAGAAGGGCGGATCGGGTGTCATCGGGAATGTCCTCCGCTATAGTTTTCGCCTTCCTGCGCACGCCTCCCTTCTCAAAAAGGGCCGGAAGGAGGAAAACAGGCGGCGCGCAATCGAATAGGCGGTGGAACCGGGGCGGCGATTTCGGCAGGGAGAGAAGGAGAAGGGAGTGCAGGGGAAAGATCGCATCATTTGCGCGCTCGATGTGGACAATGCCTATCGCGCGATCCAACTGGTCGGGCTGCTGAAAGACCATGTCGGCGTCTTCAAGGTCGGGCTGGAACTGGTGACGGCGACGGGAATCCAGATTTTCGAGAAGCTGCGCGACGCCGGGGCAGAACGCTTCTTCTACGATGCCAAGCTGCACGATATTCCGAACACCATCGCCGGGGCGATGCGGGGCGTGGCGCGGCTGGGCGTCTGGTGCGTGACGGCCCATGCGACCGGCGGAAGCGCGATGCTGCGCGCGGCGGTCGAAATGGCGCAGAGCGAGTCGGAAGCCTCCGGTCTGCCGCGCCCGAAGGTGCTGGCCGTGACCGTGCTGACGAGCATCAGCGCGGAGACGCTGCGCAACGAACTGCGGGTCGCGCCGGAGATGACCGCTTACGTGCCGCATCTGGCGCGGCTGGCGCACGAGGTCGGCTGTGACGGCGTCATCGCGTCGCCGCAGGAGATCGAGGCGGTGCGCGCCGCCGTGCCGTCTCCCGACTTTCTGATCGTGACGCCAGGCGTGCGGCCCGCCGGGGCCGCACCGGGCGATCAGGCCCGCGTGATGACGCCTGGCGAGGCGATCCGGCGCGGCGCGAGCTACCTGGTCATCGGGCGGCCCATCGTCGCCGCGCCTGATCCGGCTGCCGCCGCGCAGCGCATCGCGGAGGAGATCGCTGCCGTATCGTAGTTATGCCGGGCCGTGAACGACCCGTCTGAAGGGCCTACGGCCAATCGGTCTGCGACCGGAAAGGCCCTCACCCCCAGCCCCTCTCCCAACGCTGTGGGAGAGGGGAGAACTCCGTCCGCAGGGCGGTTGGCGGCGTAGCCGCCCTTCAGACGGGTCGTTCACGGCCCGGACTCTCAGTAAGGACATAACAACCGATGAGGTTGAGTAAGGCTTTCTTGTTATTTTTTGCTCTAAGCATGGCGCTATGCGGGACGGGGCAGGCGCAGGAGGCGAAACCGCCTGCGCCGACGGTCATCGAAGGGCCGGGTTCGACATTGTCCCAGATGCCGCGCCCGAAAGTCCCGGCGTCGCCCAGGCTGCCCTACGGACTGCAACTGATGGCGCGCTTCGATCTGCTGCCTCTGCTGCGCGACACGCGCTGCGTGCAGGACTCCAGCTTCGACCGGAGCGGCGGCAACGGCGGCGCGGGCCACTTCCTGCGGGTGGAGGGCAACAAGGCGGTTCTTGCCGACATACGCGGGCCGGGCTGTATCTATCGCTTCTGGTCGGCGAACGCGACGGGGCAACTGCGCATCTATTTCGACGGCGAAGCGAAACCGCGCCTCGACTGCCCGATGCAGGACTTCTTTCTCGGCAAAGTCGCGCCGTTCGTGTCGCCGCTCGTCGGGCATCGCAGCGGCGGCTGGTATAGCTTCTTCCCGATGCCTTTCGCCAAAAGCTGCCGCATCGAAGTGACCGATCCAGGCGGCATGTACTATCAGGTACAGTATCAGTTGTTCCCGGACGGCACGCCCGTTCGCACCTTCACTCCCGAACTGACTCCGGAAGATCAGCGCGCGCTGGCGGCCGTCCTCGACCAGTGGAACGCCTTCGGCTTCGACCCCAAGCCGCCCTCCAACAACGCGCAGGAGGCCGCAGGGCAGGCGGCGCTGGCGGCGGGCGCAAGCCGCACGCTGGCAACGCTGAACGGTCCGGCGGAGATCGGCGCGATCCGCCTGAAGCTGTCGCCTGCCGACCGCTTTACGCTTCGACAGACCGTGCTAAGAGTCTATTGGGACGGGGCGAAGAGGCCGGGCATCGAAGCGCCGGTCGGGGACTTCTTCGGCGTGGGCTTCGGCGACCGGCGGTTCAAGGCGCTGCCCGCTGCGATGACCGACGAAGGGTATGTCTGCTTCTGGCCGATGCCGTTCGCCCGCTCCGCGCGCCTCGAACTGGTCAATACCGGCAGGAAGGCGCTGGACACCGTAAGCTGGAAAGTCAGCTACATGCCGCTCAAAAAGCCGATGGCCGATGCGGGCTACTTCCATGCGCAGTGGCATCGGCAGACGACGACCGCCGGGGAGCCGTTCCACATCTTGCAGACCTCCGGGCGCGGCCACTACGTCGGCACGCATACGGATATGCAGGGCGACCGGGGCATCGGCTTTCTGGAAGGCGACGAGCAGATCTACGTGGACGGCGAGGCGTTCCCGTCCATACACGGCACGGGAACCGAGGATTTCTATACCGGGGGCTGGTACTTCGACGAGGGGCCGTTCAGCCTGGCCTATCACGGCTGCACGATCAAGGACGACTCCATCTCGCGCGTGTCGGCCTACCGGTATCAGATTCAGGACTGCGTGCCGTTTCAGCGCGGGATCAAGGTGGACATCGAGCATGGCGGCAAAAACGACTATCCCGGCGCGGACTATGCCTGCGTCGCCTACTGGTATCAGGACACGCCGGAACATACCTGGTCTCCCATTGATGTAGCGCAACTGACGCCTGCGACGATGAAGATGGCGGGCGTGACGGAGATCGAGACGCTCTCCTGGACGGAGGGCAGGGCGGAAGTCCGGGACGATACGGCGCTGGAAGAGGAGGCGAGCGGCGGTAAGTTCGTGGCGCTGGATGGCGGGCTGCACACCTTCCAGTTCCAGGTCAAGGCCGACGATGTCTATGTCGTCGGGCTGGGACAACCGGCGCAGGCAGGCAGCGCACGGCTCGGTTCGCGCTGGTGGCTGGACGGCGACAAGGTGGACGACGAACTGCTGCTGCCGGACGAGGGGACGCTGGACAAGGGCGAGCGGCACGTCACCACCTGGACGAAGCGCCTCACGCCAGGCGCGCATACTGCGACCATCAGCGTGCCGCCGGGCAAGACGATCTTTCTGGACTATCTGACGCTGGGGCCGAGCGAGAAGGTTGCCGGGGCTATCGAGGCGGAGAGCCTGCTGGAGAAGGCCGATACCGGCGGCAAGGGAACCGTTCGGCGCGAGGATGCGACTCTGAACTGGAGCGGGCGGAGCGCGCTGAAATGGCGGCCTGCCGAACCAGGCGCGGCCCTGAAGCTGCCCCTGACCATCGCGGAAGAGGCCGACTATGCGCTGGAACTCGGCGTCTCAGCGCACGCCAACGGGCCGCAGGTCGGCGTGCGCGTGGATGACGGGGAGGCACTCGGCACGCTGGATACCTACGCCGCGAAGACGGACGCCGCGAACCCGACGACGCGCATTCCAATCGGGCGCATCGTGGGAATGCAACCCGGCGCGCATACGCTGACGCTGGTCTATCAGGACAAGAATGCGGCGGCGAAGCAGCCGGAACTGTGGCTCGACTATCTCCTGCTGCGCAAAAGCCGCTATCCCCACAGCGTCGAGGCGGAGACGCTGAAAGTCCTGGACGCGAAAGACGGGCAGGCGACCCATCAAGAGATGAAGGCATTCGGCAGTGCGTGGAGCAACGACGGTCAGTTCTGGTTCCTGGGGCAGAAGGCGGGCGCGGAGGCGACTCTGGAGTTGCCCGTGCAGACGGCGGGCCGCTACGAACTCTCGGTCTACTACACGACCTCGCGGGACTATGCCATCGTGCAGGTGTTGGTGGATGGGCAGCCGGTCGGCGAACCGACGGACACCTACAGCGCGCCCGTGCTGGCGAAGGGCAAGACGACGCTCGGCACGCTCGAACTGACGGCGGGCGCGCACCGCATCACCTTCCGCGCCGTCGGCAAGAACGCAAACTCGACCGGCTATCTCATTGGCGTGGACGCACTCGGCCTGGAACCGGTAAAATAGACGCATGGCTAAATTTGCGCTGTTGTCGGAGCAAGAGACGAGGCGGTTCGGGCGGGCGTTGGGCGAGCGGCTGCGACCGGGAGATGTCGTCGGGCTGGTGGGCGATCTGGGAACCGGCAAGACGACGCTGACGCAGGCCATCGCGCGCGGGATGGGAATCGGCGCTCCCGTCACCAGCCCGACGTTCGCGCTCATCCACGAGTATCGCGGCCCGATCCCCCTGTTCCATATAGACCCGTATCGCCTGGAACAGCCCGAAGAGATAGAAGACTTAGGTTTTGAAGAGTATTTCGAGCGGGGCGGGGTGGTGATCGTGGAGTGGGCCGACAGAGTGGCAGAACTGCTGCCCCCGGAACGTCTCACGCTGACCTTGACGATGCTGGAAGCGCCGCCCGATGCTGCGCTCGATACGGAGGCTCCCCGCCTGCTGACCGCCGAAGCGACCGGAGAACGGTACGAGAATCTCCTGGCGGAACTGGCCGCGCTGCCACAGTTGAAGGCGCTTGGAAAGGCGGCAGCGCCATGAGGCAGGCGGCCACACCGGGACTGCTGCTGGCGCTGGAGACTTCCGGCGACGTGTGCAGCGTGGCCGTACAGCGCGGCGATCAGTTTGTCGCGGAGCATCGCTTTCGGCACGGGATGCACCTCTCCGAGCGGCTGATGGGCCATGTAGACGCCGTGCTGAAGGAGGCCGAGGCGACGCTGGAGGAGGTGACAGCATTTGCTGTCGGGATCGGGCCGGGATCGTTCACCGGAACGCGCATCGGCGTCATGACCGTGAAGACGCTGGCGGCAGTGACGGGCAAGCCGCTCTTCGGCGTCAGCGGACTGGAGGCGCTGGCGGCGGAGTTCGTGGGGATACAGAATGCTCTGATTGCGCCGGTACTGCCCTGTCGCACCGGCGTCGTCTTTACAGCCCTGTTCGCGGAGGAGGGCGAAGCGCCGCGCAGTGTGACCGAACCGGCGGCGTTATCGCTCGACGCCCTGAGCGCGCTGATCCTCGAACACGCTCCGTCGTCGGTCGTCTTCTGTGGGCCTGCCGCCCTGCGCTATGAGGAAGCCCTGCGCGCCGCCCTCGCAGAGAGTTCCCTGTCGCTCTCCTTTGTCCGGGCCTGCGATCCCGGCGCTGCGCAGATCGCCTGGCTTGCCTCGCGCCGCCTGGCTGCCGGTCTGCCGTCGGATGACCCATTCGCGCTGGTTCCGCTCTACATCGCGCCGCCCCCGATCACGCTGCCGAAACGCCCTCCTCCTTCCTCTGTCTGAACTGTGATTTATGGAATTAGGGGATGGGCTATGATTGGATCAGGACGAAATCCTAGTCTATCCGTTAATCCGATGAATCACAGTTCAGACAGCCTGTCGCTATCGCAGATGGAGAGGAAAAAGAGAGACTGAGGGCGAAACGTGAGGAGGGATCGCCCCGGTGGAGGCGTCCATAACGTTGAGTGCAGGGCGTGTTCGGAGGAAGGCTATGCGATTCGCCGCTGCGGTTAGTCGTCGGGAGAATTCGGTAGAGGCCGTCGAGCAGCTTGTCGACTCGGTGCAGTATCAGATGCCGGGCGAGATTGACCTGCTGGCGGTCTTCCTGACCTATCATCATCGGGACGAGGCGGCGGCGATGGCCGCCCGCCTGCACCGCCATCTATCGCCGCGCGTGCTGGTCGGATGCACATGCGAAGGCGTCATCGGCGGAGACAAGGAGATCGAAGGGGAGCCAGGCGTCTCGGTGCTGGCGGGGAGCCTGCCGGACGTGACCCTGACGCCGTTTCATATCGCTCTGGACGAGTGGGAAGACCTGCTCACCGCCGATGACGATACCGCCTTGCGCCGCCGTGTCGGGCTGCTCGGCGCGAAGAAGGAGGCGACGCGCGCCTTCCTGCTGTTCGCCGACCCGTTCACGACGCCCATCGTCGAGCTGATGGAGGCGCTGGATCGGCTGGCTCCCGGCGTGCCGACGGTCGGCGGCATGGCGAGCGGCGCGAGTCAGATCGGCCAGAATGTTCTGCTGCTCAACGACGATGTGCTGGAAGAAGGGACGGTCGGCGTGCGCGTCGGCGGGCCGGTGCGCGTCGAGACGGTGGTCAGCCAGGGCTGTCGGCCCATCGGAGAGACCTATCTGGTGACGCGCGCCGAAGGCAACATGATCGTCACGCTGGGAGGGCGGACGGCGCTGGAGGTCGTGCGGGAGATGCTGGCGGCGCTTGCGCCGGACGAGCAGGCGCTGGTGCGGAACGGCCTGTTCGTCGGGATCGTCATCAACGAGTATCAACCGGCCTTCGAGCGCGGCGACTTTCTGGTGCGGAGCGTGCTGGGGGCCGATCCCGATAGCGGCGCAGTGGCGGTGGGCGACGCGGTGCGCGCCGGGCAGACCGTGCAGTTTCATGTGCGCGATGCGGAGACTGCCGACGAAGACCTGCGCCTGCTGATGACGCGCGCTGCCCAGGACGAGACCGCGCCGACGGGAGCCTTCCTGTTCAGTTGCAACGGGCGCGGCATCCGCCTGTTCGATCTGCCCAATCACGATGTGCGCGGCGTGCTGGAAGCCGTGCCGGAGACGCCGGTGGCGGGCTTCTTCGCGGCGGGCGAGTTGGGGCCGGTGGGCGGGCGCAGCTTCATTCACGGCCACACGGCCAGCATCGTGCTGTTTCGCCCGGAGGAGTGACCGGGTACTGAAAGTACCCGTCTGGAGGGCCTGCGGCCAACCGTCCTGCCGGACGGAATCTTTATTGCAGGCTTGTCCCTTCGTATCGCATCTGCCCACATACGGAGGGACTGACTTTACCAAACGGAGGCGTCCTCGCGGACGCTTGGCGGCGCAGCCGCCCTCAAGCCGGGTACTTTCAGTACCCGGCCTATCGAGGAACCTATCTGGTGAATCTGTCCGCCCTGGAACCCATCGCCTGGCTGATCGGCGTGCTGCTGTTCTACCTCAGCGTCGGCGCGCAGATCGTCCTGCTCCTCGGCGCGGCGCGGCTGCGGCGCGGCGGGCCGATTCTGGGCGCGCTGGCCGTTGTCCTGCTGCATCTCCTGGCGCTGAAAGGGCTGCCCATCGCCGGGCCGGGGCGCGTGCTGGCGGCGAGCCTCCTCACGCTGGCGGGCGCGTTCGGCGTCTACCGTCTGGCGCTGCGCCCGGCGATGGACTGGCAGGCGGTCAAGGCGGGCAAGGAGACGGCCCGTCAGACCACCCTGCACCTGATCCTGCTCTCCGGGGCTATGCTCTTTCTGGTTCCGTTCGCCTGGCTCGTCGTCACCTCGCTCAAAGAGGAGTCGGAGATGAGCAAGTTCCCGCCCGTCTGGATACCGACGCAGCAGGTCACGCGGAGGGTGGACGGGCAGGAGCGCGGCCTGGCGACGACGCGCTATCAGGGCGCGACGGTCAAGGTCGCCGTGATGCAGGAGTTTGAAACCGGCGAGCGGCGCGTGCGTATCCTGGAACCGGGGACGCGCTCCGGTACGGAGTTCACCTGCAACAAGAGCCAGTTGGCCGCGATACGGCAGTTCGGGCCGGTCTGGAAAAACTACCCGGACGCCCTGAAGTTCCTGCCGCCGGAGACGCATTACGGCCTGGTCTTCCTGGGCAACACGCTCCAGATTTCGATTTTAAGCATTATCGGCACCGTGCTGTCGTCCGCGATGGTGGCGTACAGCTTCGCGCGGCTGCGCTGGCCGGGCCGGGACACGCTCTTTCTGGCGCTGCTGGCGACGATGATGCTGCCGGCAGCCGTCACGATGATGCCCGTGTTCCTTATCTTCCGGTGGCTCGGCTGGGTGGACACGCTCAAGCCGCTCTGGGTTCCGGCGTTCTTCGGCTCAGCGTTCAACATCTTTCTGCTGCGGCAGTTCTTCCTCGGCATCCCGACCGAGCTGGAGGACGCGGCCAAAATAGACGGCTGTTCCTACTACGGCATCTTCTGGCGGATCATGCTGCCGCAGATCAAACCGGCGCTGGCCGCGCTGACCATCATGGCGTTCATGGCCTCGTGGAACGACTTTCGCGGGCCGCTCATCTACATCAGTTCGCCGGAGAAGATGCCGCTGGCCTACGCGCTGCAACTGTTTCAGACCGCGCATAGCGGCGAACCCGGCCTGCTGATGGCCGCTTCGACGATGGTGATGGTGCCGGTGCTGCTGCTCTTCTTCTTCACGCAGCGCTACTTTATTCAGGGCATCACGCTGACCGGCATCAAGGGCTGAGAGACGCGCCGCCCGCATGGAAACCGACCGATGGATCAACCGCCTGTCTCGCCGCAAACCCGCCGCCGCAAGCCGCTCAATCTCACGGCCATCAAGTCCGGCATCGTCTTCTGTGTCGCGCTGGTCACGGCGGTCGGAAGCGCCCTGTCGGGCCTGGGGGCGCAGGTGGCCTTTGCGCCGATGCTGACCTGGATGCTCGGCTTTGCAGCGGACAAGGCGCTGGCGACCGCCCTGCGCTATGCGGCGTTTACCGCGTTTGCGGCAGTGGTCGGGGCATTCGTCGCGAAGGTCACGCCGACGGCGTTCGTGCAGCGCGGGCTGCTGCTGGTCATCGCGGCGACCGCCGGGGCGATCCTTGCCGCGCCGTTCAGCGTAAAGCCGGGGATGGTGGCTCAACGGCGGCTGTTTCAGTCGCTCGGCGTCCTCCTCACCCTCTTTACCATCGTCCACACCGCGCGCCTGACCGCCTGGGATGTGCCGCATTTCGCCGTCTGGAACTCTAGTCTGGCACTGGCGGGCCTCGGCTTCGTGGTCGGCGCGCTGACGCAAGTGATGGGCCTGGCGAGCGGCACGCTGCTGATCCCGGCCCTCACGTTCCTGGCGGCATTCAAGGCGAAGGAGGCAGTCGCGCTCTCGCTGCTGGTGGTGGCGCTGGCGTCCGCGCTGCCCGCCTGGAGCTACGCCCGGCGCGGTCTGGCCGATGCGACCTACGGCAACTGGGCCGTTCTCGGCGGCATCGTGGGCGGGTTCGCCGGGGGGCTGCTGCTGGCGAAGGTGACGGATAGTTTCGTCCTCCTCTTTTTTGCGGTCATTGCCATGTTCCTCTGCGGGCGCGAGTTGGCGCGCATGGCATAACCTGTTTCACATTTCATTGTTGAGAGGAAGAGATGCAACGAATTATGCGAGATCAGGCGCGAAAGTACGCCTTCGATTGGGAAGATGCGCCGCTGCTGCGCGTGGAGCGCGGCGAGAGTTTCGAGATAGAGACCTGGGATGCCAGCACCGGCTACTTCAAGACGCCGGAGGATAAGGCCATTCCCGCCCTCCGTCCCGGTTTCGACCGGATGCCGCCGATGGTCAACCCTATCGGCGGGCCGATCCTGCTGGAAGGCGCGGAACCGGGCGATACGCTCGTTGTCACCATCGAGGACATTGTCGTAGGAGACTATTCCTGGATCGCCATCGGGCCGCGCCGGGGGCCGTTCGGCGAGTCTACGCGCTGGCCGGAACTCTCCTCGGACTACACCACCAAGATTTTCAAACACACGCCTGGCCCCAGCGGAACCAATCGCGACGGCACGCTGCATTTCAGTGACAAAGTCTCCTGGCCCATCACGCCGTTCATCGGCACGCTCGGAGTCGCGCCGGATCGAGAGGTGACGACGAGCCTGGACGGGCAGGGCGAGTGGGGCGGCAACCTGGATAGCCGCGATGTCGCGCCGGGCAACCGCATCTACCTGCCGGTCTTTCATCCGGGCGCGCGATTCTATCTGGGCGATGTCCATGCCAGCCAGGGCGATACGGAGTTCACCGGCACGGCGGCGGAGACAATTGCGACGGTGCGCGTCAGCCTCGATCTCATCAAGGGAAAGCGAGTCCCCTGGATGCGGATCGAAAAGCCGGATTCGATTGTGGCTCTCTACGCCTACCGGCCCCTGGAACTCGCGGTCGAGACGGCCACGACCTACCTGATGGACTGGCTCATCACCGACTATAGCTTTACGCCGACCGACGCCTACTGCCTGGTCAGCGCCTGCCCGGACTTCCGCATCAATATCTACCAGATGTGCCGGATGGGGAAACTCAACCCGGTCGCCGGAGCCGAGATACCGAAGCGGTACTTGACCTGATCCGAGTTTCCGGGCCGTGAACGACCCGTCTGAGGGGCGGCAGAGCCGCCAACCGGTCTGCGACCGGAAAGGCCCTCACCCCCAGCCCCTCTCCCAACGCTGTGGGAGAGGGGAGAACTCCGCCCGCAGGGCGGTTGGCCGTCAGGCCCTTCAGACGGGTCGTTCACGGCCCGGTAGAATGGAAGGGGAGCCAAACTACATGAAATACCTGAGACAGAGGGCGTTACGCGGGGAACTGCTGGCGGGAACCTGGCTCAACCTGGGTTCCAGTCTGACCGCCGAGATGGCGGGCCGCGCTGGTTTCGACTGGGTGTTGGTAGACATGGAACACGGCGCGGGCGATCAGCATAGCCTCGTGCATCAGTTGCAGGCGCTGGATACGACGAACGCGGCCAGCATCGTGCGGATCGCCTGGAACGAAGCGCCCCGTTTCAAGCGGGTGCTGGATCAGGGCGCGTCGGGCATCATGGTTCCTTATGTCAACACGGCGGAGGCGGCGCGGCAGGCGGTCGCTGCGATGCGCTATCCGCCGCAGGGCATCCGGGGCGTGGCGCGCTCCAACCGCGCCGCCGGGTTCGGGCAGGATTTTGCCGCCTACTTTGCCGAGGCGAACGAGAACCTGCTGACGGTCGTACAGATCGAGACGACGGAGGCGATTGCCAACGTCGAGGAGATCGCGGCAGTGGAAGGGGTGGACGTGCTGTTTGTCGGGCCGCTGGATCTGAGCGTGAGCCTGGGGATTCCGGGGCAGAGTACGCATCCTGAATTCCGCGCGGCGACACGCCGCGTGGTAGACGCCGCGCGGAAGGCGGGCAAGGCGGCGGGCATCCTGCTGGGCAGCGCCGAGCAGATCGCGCCGACCGTGGAAGAGGGCTTTACCTTCATCGCGGTCGGTTCGGACGGCGTGATGGTGGCGCAGGGCATGAACGCGCTTGCGGCGGCGTTTGCGGATTTCCGGCCAAACAAAATTTGACAGACATCAGTTGAGCGGATATACTATATTGAGTCGGGTAACGTGGAATAACGGGAACGCAGAGAAAGGAGTCGCGCATGACCTTGACGATAGAACTGACGCCGGAGCAGGAGGCCCGCTTGCAGCAGGAAGCCAGAGTGCAGGGTAAGCCCGCCGCTGAGATCGTGCGCGCACTAATCGAAGGACTGCCTCCGAGGGCGCAGACTCCAGCAGAGCGCGCCCAGGCGCTGTTTGACCGATGGGCTGCAGAAGACGCGACCGATGATCCTGAAGAGATCGCCCGACGAGAGCGGGAATGCGAAGAGTTCAAGGCCAACATGAACGCTAACCGCGCCGTTGAAGGAAGGCCGCCGGTCTATCCGTGAGCCGCGTCACCGTTCTGGATACCGGGCTGCTCGGTCTGGTAACGAAGCGCCGGGGTCTGGCGGAGGCCGATGCCATCCGCGCCTGGGTGGTCGCGTGCCTGGCTGCCGGGGCGCAGATACTCGTGCCGGAGATCGCCGACTATGAAGTGCGGTGCGAACTGGTGCGTGCGGGAAATACGGCAGCGGTTGCGCGGCTGGATACTTTCAACGCGGACGAACCCGACCGCTACCTGCCTCTGACTACCACCGCGATCCGTCTGGCTGCCGACCTGTGGGCGCAGGCACGTAACGGCGGCTGGGCGACCGCAGACCCGCAGGCCCTCGATGGCGGCGTGATCGTCGCGGCGCAGGCGCTCACCGTGCAGCCCGTTCCCACCAGTCTGATCGTCGCAACCACGAACGCGGCGCATCTATCCCGCTACGTGACCGCTGAGGACTGGAGAAATATCGTTCCGTAAGAACCGGCGCGGGGAGAGAAACCGATTCCTGACAGGCGACCGGGCGTGAGGAGACAGCACCAACAATGCAGTTTGGCTTTTTCAAGAAAATCGTTCAGAAGGTAGATCAGCTTGTCACCGGGCGCGGGCGCGTGGACGAAGACCTGTTCGAGGAGCTGGAGGCGCTGCTGATTCAGGGCGACGTGAACGTGCATACGACGCTGGCGGCGCTGCAAGACCTGCGTACCGCCGTTCAGGACGAGCGGCTTGCCAACTCGAACGAAGTGCTGGATCGGCTGAAGGCCAGCCTGCGAACCGTGCTGGAAAAAGGCGAGGCGCGGGGCGGCAGCGCCCTGAAAGTCGCGCCAGCGCCGCCGACCGTCTATCTCATCGTCGGGGTGAACGGCGTCGGCAAGACGACCACTATCGCCAAACTCGCGCACAAACTGCAAAAGCAGGGCAAGCGCGTCGTGCTGGCGGCGGGCGACACGTTCCGCGCCGCTGCGATAGACCAGCTCGAGATCTGGGCCGGGCGCACCGGCACGGAGATGGTCAAGCACCGGGAAGGGGCCGATCCCTCCGCCGTCGTCTACGACGCTATCAAGGCGGCGCGCGCGCGGCAGGCCGACTACGTCATCGCCGACACTGCGGGCCGACTGCATACGCGCGGCAACCTGATGGAGGAGTTGAAGAAGATCTACCGCGTGACGGAAAAGGAACTGGGCCATCCGCCGGATGAGACCCTGCTGGTGCTGGACGCGACGACCGGCCAGAACGCCATCAGCCAGGCGAAACAGTTTTTGAACGCCATTCCGGTGACGGGAATCGTCCTCGCGAAGCTGGACGGCACGGCGCGCGGCGGCATCGTGATCACGCTGGCCGATGAACTGAACCTGCCGATCAAGCTGGTGGGCGTGGGTGAGAAGCCCGACGACCTCCAGGAGTTCGATCCGACTGCCTTTGTGGATAGCCTGTTCGCCTGAGAACGCGCTCCCTCTTGACATCATGTTTCATACCCATCCCTCAAGTCCCGACATCCGCGTCTACGCGCTGGCGAGCGGAAGCAGCGGCAACGCCACGCTTGTGCAGGCGGGGAAGACCAATCTGCTGATAGATGCCGGGCTGCCTGTGCGCACGCTGGCCCCCCTGCTGGGGCGGCGCGGCGTGGGCGTCTCCGATCTCGACGCCATCCTTCTGACGCACGAACATACCGATCACTCCTGCGGGGCAGGGCCGATGGCCCGGCGCACCGGCGCTCCCCTGATCGCAAACCGGGCGACGCTGGCCGCTTATGCCGAGCGTGACGACCTGCCGTTCACGACGCGCGAACTGCCGACCGGCGGAACGCTGGGCATCGGCGCGCTTGGCGTGCGCTCGTTTCCCATTCCGCACGATGCTGTCGAAGCCGTCGGGTTCGTTCTGGAGGCCGGGACGCAGCAGGTCACCTATGTCACGGATGTCGGCAGCGTGACGCCGGAGGTGCGCGCGGCCTTGCGCGGCGCGAGCCTGGCGATCGTGGAGGCCAACCACGATCTCGACTGGCTCTGGCGCGGGCCGTACACCGACGAGATGAAGGCGCGCGTCGCCTCGGATACCGGCCATCTCTCCAACGCGGACTGCGCCGCGCTGCTGGCGGAACGGCTGGAAGAGGAGGGGCCGCTCAGCGTCTGGCTGGCGCATCTATCGCGCGTCAACAATTCTCCCTCGCTCGCGCGCCGCAGCGTCGCGGCATCCATCGCGCAGAGGACGCGCGTTCCGGTCCGGCTGGAGGTCGCCCTGCGGGATCATCCGAGCGTCTCCTGGCGGGCGGGAACGCAGGCGGTGCAGTTGTCGCTGCTCTGACCTAAAATCCGGTGTTTTTGCCTATCCGGCGACTCGA
This sequence comes from Chthonomonadaceae bacterium, assembly GCA_035651115.1. Taxonomy (GTDB): domain Bacteria; phylum Armatimonadota; class Chthonomonadetes; order Chthonomonadales; family Chthonomonadaceae; genus DASRGL01. Next base: position 3,040 of record DASRGL010000233.1, on the reverse strand, counting down.
CTCGGACGGGCCGGGAGTGTTATACTGTGAGTGTGCGTTTCGCAAGGCGCGGCGGGCTTCTCCGCGCCGCTTCCAGGAGCTTGATTTCTCTAATTTTCTGTCGTTGTGATCCTTTAGGGAAGGAAGAGGCTGCCTTCTAGGGCGACTCCGCCGGAGCGTCCGAGGATGGGCGCGGGTATGGCAAAATGAAGACCATTGCGGATGTCATCGGAAACGCGCCGGTGTGGGTGAACCCGCAGCATCGGATCGAGTCGGCGATCTGGCTGATGCGCGGCCATGATATAGGCGGGCTGCCTGTCCTCGAAGGCAGTGATTTGGTCGGTATGCTGCTCTACAAGCATCTGCTCGGTGTAGAGATGTCCCGCCGTGTCGAGGAGGTCATGGATCGGAACGTGGTCGTGGCGTCGGCTTCGATGTCGCTGCGCCGGGCGGCGGAACTGATGACCCGCGAAAAGATCAACCGCCTGCCCATCGTGGACGATCAGAGCCGGCTGATCGGTATTGTGACCTACGGCGACCTGCTTGCCGAACTGCGCCAGTCCGCCGATCCTATCACGGAACTGCCCTGGTCGGATAGCGTGCATGAGTGGGCTATCGAGGAGTTGCAGCGAGGGCGCGAGATCACCGTTCTCTTCCTGGATGTGAACGACTTCGGCGACTTCAACAAGCTCTACGGGCATGTCGTGGGGGATATGGTGCTGCGCGGCGTGGCGGGCGTGCTGCGCACTCTGGCCGATCCCGGTCTTGATTCGGTCTGCCGGTACGGAGGCGACGAATTCTGCATCGCCACGCTGCGCAGCGCGGAGCAGGCCGAGACGCTGGCCTATCGGATCGAGCAGCAGGTCGGCGGCCTGCGGATCCCGGAAGCGCAGGATCAGAGCGTTACGGTCGCCATCGGAATGCGCGGCGGAAGGCGCACGCGCGAACGCGAGCATATCCACTATACTGCGACGCTCAACAACCTGATCAATCTGGCGAGCCAGGACTGCATCCAGAAGAAGGCCGAGCGGAAGGCGAAGGCCATCCGGTTGTCCTCCGATTCGCGCTCTGCCTCTTACGCTCCCTCAGCCTCCTCCGAACTCCGTCTCGCGCTTCAGACGGCGGGGAGCGGGATGAGGGCAGGCGGGCGGGCGCGAGGCGATGCTGCGGAGCCGTCGGCGGTGGTACAGACGCGAATCGTACCGGGCGGGCGAAGGGAGCGGCTGCGGCTGGCACATCTGGAGGTCTCCACGACGGGAGAGATACGGCATGTTCGGGTCGGGCTCGAGCAGGAGAGGGGAGACGGCGAGGGCAGGAACGCGCTGCCGCTCGTCGCTTACAGCAGCGACCTTTCCCGCGCCACCGATGCCGAAGGCGCTCTGCTGCTGGTCGCGGAGGCGACTGCGGCGGCGGCCCGCCACGCGCTGCCGGAGGGCCATGACCTTCGGATAGAGGAGGCGCTGCGGCTGAACACGACAGACGGCAAAGAGTTGGTCACAGTCATCGGGCAGTTCCAGCGCCCGGACGCCACACAGCCCTTTGCCGGTTCCATGCCGGTTGACTCCGATGTTCACTATGCCGTTGCGTCCGCCGCGCTGGCTGCGATCAACCATTCCCTGGAGGCCGTCCCCGCGCGCACAGACGAGAGGGCGGCGGCGCGCTGAAAGATCCCCCAGAAGCAGACCCTCCCTGCGAAGACCCCACCCCAACTCTCTCCTTCGCAAGGGGAGGGAGCAAGCAGAGCGCAGCAAGCAGCGCCCCTACCTCTCTCCTCCCCACAGCGTGGGAGAGGGGACGGAGGAGGGCTTGCCTGGTCGCTAGGGCAGGGTCGCGATGGCCTCGATCTCGACATCCACATCCAGCGGCAGGCGCGCGACCTGCACGCAACTGCGCGCCGGTTTCGTCTCGCCGAAATACTCCGCGTAGACCTTGTTCAGTCGGGCGAAGTTGTCCATGTCCGCCAGGAAGACGACGACTTTGACGCAGTGTTCTAGATCGGTTCCGGCGGCCTTGAGAACGCGCTCGACGTTGGCGATGCACTGCCGCACGGCCCCCTCGAAATCGTTGCGCACGATCTCGTTCTTCTCCGGGTTCATCGGAACCTGTCCGGAAACAAAGACCAGATTGCCCGTGATGATGCCCGGTGTGTAGGGCGCGGCGGGCTTGGCTCCGGTCTGTACTGCTTGTTTGCTCATCTTGATTGTTCCTCCTCTACCTCTGGTGTCTCTTCTTTATGCATCGAAAACAGGCGCTGATACCGTATTATCAAGGGATGATGTGCCGCTAACGTGATTCCGCATCGAACGTGCGATACCCTGCCTCGTTCGAGTAAAGTTCATGATTTGAAAAAGAAAGGTTTTGCTGAGATATGAAGCGTGGGCAACGGGGAGCGATGGCGTTCCTCGCAACGATAGTCATTGGGGGTGCGGTTGCGCCCTTCTCTTCCGCGTGGGAAGGCGATGCTGCAAAGCGGCAAAGTACGCCCTTGACCGTGCCGATGAAGACAGAGGTGCAGGCCGCGCCGCCGTCTCCCATGACCACAGACCGCAAGCGCGAAGACTATGAGGAGACGTTCGCGAAGGTGTGGAAGACGGTGCGCGACCGGCTCTATGACGACAGAATGAACGGCGTGGATTGGAAGCGCATCGGCGAGAGCTATCGCGCGCGGCTGCCGCAGGTGCAGAGCAAGGCTGAGTTCGCGGAACTGATGAATCGGATGCTGGACGAACTGCGGGTCTCGCATACGGGCTATTTCACGGACGACGACATCGAGTTTGCTATGCTGCCTGCCGTTATGCGCGGCGACCTGGATGGCTACCGCGTAGCGCATATTGGCGTGATGGGGCGGACGGTCGGCAGGGAGTATGTGGTCGCGGGCGCGCTGGAAGGCGGCCCGGCGGACAGAGCGGGGATACAGAGCGGCGACCATCTGCTAAGCGTGGATGGCAAGCCGTTCACATCCGCCGGTTCCTTCCGGGGCAAAGAGGGGACCTCGGTCGCCGTGACTTTGCGGCGCGAGGGGGAGACGGAAACGCGCGTCGTCCGCGTGCAGCCGGTGAAG
>DASRGL010000232.1:0-4526 GCA_035651115.1 Chthonomonadaceae bacterium | reverse complement strand
CCTCCGTGACCGGCGGCTCGAAGTTGAAAAGTGTCCTGATGTTTCTGCACACCGTTGCGTCTCCTGCCGGGCTGTCGCCTCCGGCCTTGCTTTCCCTGCGTCGTCAGCCTGGAGTTTCTGGCTGCCTCCGCGAAGGTTATCGCGAAGCCTGTTTTGCGCTGTCACCCGGTCTACCGACTCCCGATCTGCGGTAAGGAGCGGAAAGCCGGAACAAAACTTCCTACGCTGCGATGCAGCGCACGTTCTAGGGAAGTCCGTCCGCTGGAAGGAGGCTTCCCATGCAACGCAGAGCGTTTACCTGAGCGACGGCCCTTTCACCACCGGCCCGGAAAGCGGCCCCCTCAGGTCGGTAGGAATTCGGCCCCCGCTTCGCCAATACTGAACTATGCCCTGGCAAAGCGTCTCGACACCCCCTGGTTGGCGGTGGGCGATCCTCTTATAATCCTGTAACATGAGGAGTAGAAATGACACCTTATCGCTTGATGGCGAGTTATTATCAGCAGTTCGATGCCGATTTTCGCCTGGATGTGCCAGGCGAGGGCTACGGCGGATGGAAGCAAGCGGAGATCGAGATTGCGCCGGAGCATACCGCAGTCGTGGTCATGCACGCCTGGGACGCCGGAACGCGCGAGCAGTTTCCAGGCTGGCATCGCTGCGTCGAATATCTGCCGCGCGCCGAGGCCATCTGCCGCACGGTGTTTCCCCCGCTGCTGGCGGCGGTGCGCGCCTCCCGCCTGCCGCTGTTTCATGTCGTCGGCGGCGGCACGTATCACAAAGACTATCCCGGCTATCAGCGCGCCGTCGCGCTGGCGGGGCCGGAACCGAAGCCGCTGGAGCAGGTCTGCGCCGACCCCGTTCTGGAGCGCCTGCGTGACTTCCGCGCGCAAAACGTCTTTGTCGGCACGCACAATGCAGAGGACGTTCGGCGCGGGTTCGAGGTCCTCGACTTTCCAGAGGAAGCCCGACCTGTCGGAGAGGAGGGCGTTGCAGAGAACGGCCACCAGTTGTTTGCGCTGTGCCGGGAGGCCGGAGTCAACCATCTGATCTATGCCGGCTTCGCGATCAACTGGTGCCTGCTGCTCTCTCCGGGCGGCATGGCGGACATGAGCCAGCGCGGGGTGATGTGTTCCGCGCTGCGCCAGGCAGTCACAGCGGTGGAGAACCGGGAGACGGCGCGGCAGGAGTTGTGCAAGGAGATCGCGCTCTGGCGTGTCGCGGTTGCCTTCGGCTTCGTGTTCGATGTGGATGAACTTATCGCGGCGATCCGCTGAGAGTGCTGTAGGAGCGACGGAATGCCTCTGCTTCCTGATCCGGTTGTCGCGGCGGAACCCCCCGACGCCTTCGCCGCTCTCTTGCAGGAGTTCGCGTCGCGCTCCTCGCGGTTTCCCGACGACTTCTGCCACTTTTTCGCGTCGCAGGGTTTTGCTGTCTTACAGCCGCCCACCATGAACCATCGGTTGCAGCGCGCGGACTGGACACTCTACGGGGAATGGCTGTGGGATGCGCTGGCAGGTCTGGACGCGCTGGCGGAATGCGAGGAGATAGACTCTGGCCGTATCGGCGTCGTCGGGTTAAGTACGGGCGGGCATCTTGCGCTGCTGGCGGCGGCGCTGGATGCACGTATCCAGAGCGCCGTTGTCGCCGGTATCTTCAGCACGCGCAACCATATCCGCACGCGGTTCCACATTCCGCCGCACTGCGACTGCGGCTCCTCCCAGTTCCTGTTTGCCCATCTGGAACCCGCCGACCTGGCGGCGCTGGTCGCGCCGCGCCGATTACAGGTGCAGCATGGGCGCGAAGACCATGTCATGTGTCCGGGAGCCGACCCGTCCCGGCTCGATCCGCGCTGGAATACCGGCGTCATGCCGTCCGAAGAGTTCGCTGTGGCCGTTCGTGAGGGGCAGCGCGACTATCAGCGAATGGCCGTGTCGGAGCGGTTCGCCGTCCATATTCATCCGGGCGGCCATGCAGTGGATAATGCGGCGGCGCACGAGTGGATCGCGTCGTTCGGCTCTCCGCTGCCCGCCGAGCCGGAGGGAATCTCCGCGAAGGCGCGTATCCTGCCTCATTCCCCAGGAGAGGCCGGATGAGACGGCTCCTGGAATCCGGCGCAATGCGCGCCTGCCTGGTCACGCTGATGGGTCTGCGGCTCTGCCTGAGTTCGATAGCGCCTGCAACGGCTGCCCCGGAGGATGTCGTCGTGATGATTCACGGCGCGGGCGGCGGCGGATGGGAATACGACCGCTGGCGTCCGGTCTTCGTGCGGGCCGGGTGGAGCGTGATCGCGCCGGACCTGCAGCCGGTCAAAGCCGGACTTGCCGCCACGACGTTTGCCGACTATGTGCGGCAGGTACGAGCCTGGGTTCCCCGTGAGCGCCGCCGCCTGGCGCTGGTCGGCGCGAGTCTCGGCGGCATCCTGGCGCTCAAAGCGGCGGAGAGCCTGCATCCCGATGCGGTCGTGCTGGTAAACAGCGTGCCGCCTGCCGGAGTGGGCGCGTCACGGGCAAGGAAACGCTACCCGGAGATCGTGCGCTGGGCGAACGGGCCGCTCCAGGAGACGCGCGACGCGATGCCGGACAGCGACGAGGCGACCATTCTGTGGGCGCATCCGCGCTGGCGGGATGAGTCGGGCGCGGTACTCAATGCGGTGGCGCAGGGCATTGCGGTTCGCAAGCCTGCCTGCCCGACTCTGGTCGTGCTGGGGGAGAGGGACACCGACATTCCGCCCGCGACCGGCCTGGCGCTGGCGCGCTGGGCCGGAGCGGACGTGCAGCTTTACGCGGCGACCAGCCACGTCGGGCCGCTGCTCGGTCGCCGCGCCGAGGAGATCGCCGCCGCAGTACGCCAATGGGTAGAGGCTTCTCTCGCGAGGCGAGAGAAGCCCTGAAATCTCGCCCCTCTCTTGCTGAGAGGCGAAGAGAGGAGGGAGCTTCAATCTGGCAGGGTGAGCGGATCGCCATGCACCGGCGGCAGCGGATTTGGCCGCACGAGCGCGCCGCCCTGTTCGTAGGACTCCATGACAGCCCAGGTGTACTCCAGCGCCGCCAGCGCATCGCGCCCGGACGCCCGCAGGTTCTCCCTCGGCACGCCGTTTGTGATGTCCTCCAGAAAGGCGTGTATCCGGCGCGGAAAGGTCTGCGTGAAGTCGGTGATGCCGGAACTCGTCACCTCCGGCCCGCCCGAACCGCCGCCGGACATCTTCGCCGGGTCGCCCGCTCCGGCAGGGTTGGGCGCGGGCCAGAACGTGATCTTCTCGATGCAGTTCTCGATGCAGAAGGTGCCGTGCGTTCCGGCCACTTCCAGGCTCCACCATCCGCCCAGGCCGTAGGTCGCATCGCCGCGCTGGCTGAGCAGATAGCCGACGCAGTCGTTGGCGAACCGGACGTGGATGCTGACGGTGGAGAGCATCACATCGCCGACGCGCCGCCGAAAACCGGGCCGGTTCACGAACGCCTGTACGTGCGTCACATCGCCGCAGAAGTAGCGCATGACGCTGAACGGATGGGACATGAACGCTTTCAGGTGGGCATAGGGGAAGCCTTTCCAGCGGGAACCGGTGGTGGGACTGTAGGTCGCTTCACCCGCCGAGAACCCCATCTTATGCAGACAGTAGATCAGTTCGCCGATCTGCCCTGAGTCCATATACTCCTTCGCCTTCTCCGCAGGCGGCGTAAAGTAGTGGTTCAGATTGCAGCCGAGGTAGACGTTCTTTTCCGTCGCCTTCGCGACCATCTGCCGGGCCTCGCCCACGTCGTTGGAGAGCGGCTTTTCGACCAAGACGTGCTTGCCCGCCTCCATCGCCTCCATCGCCGGTTCGTAGTGCCAGCTTCCGTTCTCGAAGCCGCCCGTGCAGATGTCCACGATGTCGAGTTCCTCGTTCCGCAGCATCTCCTTCAGACTGGTGTAGGCTTTGACGCCATGTTTTTCCGCCGCGCTATCGGCCCGCTCTTTCACCACATCGCACACCGCTACTAGTTGTCCGAGAGTCTCCTGCGCGTAGGCGTTCGCATGGGTCATGCCGATCCCGCGCAGTCCCACAAGTCCGACTTTCAGAGCCATCTCTTGATTCCTTTCGGGTGTCTATGTTTCCTTGCTGTTTTTTGAGTTTGCCCGGCGAATGAATTCGCGGCTGCAAAGGCACAAAGTCCGCCTTCGCGGACTGAATGCGGAGTCGGCGCAGGCCGACTTTGGGCTTTTCTAGCAGCGGTTTCAACCGCCAATGAAAAGGTCGGGGGCGTTAAGGCTTCGCTACGACATTGACCAGCCCCACATCAATGTACTGTCCGCCCGTCGTCTGGCGGCAATGTACCGCGAGGAGATTCCGGCCCGGCTTGAGCGCCGCTCGCGCCGCCATCCGCATCGGGATCGGCTCGTACTCGGTGAGATAGCCCGTCAGCCTGGTCGCCAGGACGCCGTTGAGATAGATCTCCGCGTCTTCGTCGTGGTGGACGAGAAGCTGCAGGCCGGGAAAATCTCCGGCGGGCAGCGTGAACTCGCGGCGAAGCCAGATGTCGGCGGTCTTCCAC
>DASRGL010000231.1:0-10481 GCA_035651115.1 Chthonomonadaceae bacterium | reverse complement strand
CATTGCCCTCCTCCAGCGCGCACCAGAGCGCCACGACCGCATCCAGCAGGTCACAGCCTGGCATGGTTCCGGCGATGCCGCGCCGGTAGTTCTCCGCCAGCATCATGCCGCCCGAACCCTCGAAGATCTGCGCGCGATCCTGCGTGGCGGCGCGCAGCGCGGAGATGACCGGCCCGACCGGGTTCGCTTCCGGCTTGAACAGCACGCGGTCGCCGTACTCCTGCCAGAGGGAAGCCTGGAACGCGACGGACATCGGCTTGCCGACGTAGGCGGAGGCGTCCTGCACGACCAGAGGCAGGGAGACGGCCTCCAGGATCGCGCCGTAGTAGCCGCGCAACTCCGCCTCGCTCAGCGCGCGGGAGAGGGGCGGGATCGCCATCAGCGCGGTCGCGCCGACGGACTCCGCATGGCGGGCGAACTGCACGGCGGCAAAGGCGCTGTCCGCTCCGACGCTGATGGTGACGCTGCCCCGATCCTGGTTGGCCTCGACCAGAAACCCGGCGACCCGCCTGCGCTCTTCGTCCGTCAGGCGCAGAATCTCGGAGGCCAGCGCGAAGACGATGCCCTGCGCGCCCTGTGCATAGACATAGTCTATCTCCGCGCCGAGGATATCGTAAGCGATCTCTTCATCCTCCCGATAGGGAATATGAAGGACGGGCAGAACTCCATGCAGTGGCGCGCTCATGGCGTCTCCTGGCGCTTGCGCGCGACCGCATCAATCTCGATCTTGATGCCGTCCCAGAGCGTGGACTGTACGGTAGTGCGCGCGGGCAGAGGCCGGACATCCTTGAAATAGGCGGCGTAGGCGCGGTTGAAGGCGTCGAAATCCCGGATGTCGGCCAGGTGGACGGTGCATTTGACTACATCGGCCAGCGAGCAGTCGGCGGCGCGCAGAATCTTCTCGACGTTTGCCAGTGTATGCCGGGTCTCCTCCTCGATGGAGCCGTGCAGCACTTCGCCCGTCCGCAGGTCGAGCGGCCCCTGTCCGCTCACATAGACCCAGCCCTCTATCTCCACGCCGGCGGAGTAGGCCCCGGTGTCTACGGTCTTGTCGGGATGCTTGATCTCTCGCTTTGCCATAGTTCGCCTTTCTTCACTCTCTTATGGCCGCCAGCCGAGCGACTGGAGATAGGCCGCAAACGTGTTTTCGGGCTGCCAGCCGAGAATCTGTTTCGCCCGCTCGATGCGGGTCACCGGCCAGAAGTGCCGGGTTTCGAGCGCGATCTCTCTGTCCCGGAGAACCTGCGCCGCTCCCGGCCAGTACTTTTCCACCACCGCATACGGATCGGTCATCGCCTTCACGATGTCTTTGTTGGTCAGAGGCGTCTCCGGGCCGATGTTCAGGACTTCATAGCCGAGGCCCGGGCGCGTCGCGGCCAGCAGGTTGGCGCGTGCCACGTCGTCGGGCAGAATAAAGCGCGACAGCAGCAGCGGCGTCTGTCCCATCGCGTCGTCAAACCACATATAGCGCAGCGCGACGAACTCCATCCCCTGATGCCGGTGATAGTGCAGGCCGATCTGTTCGCCCGACAGTTTGTTGACCGGATAGATCCAGTCGGGATTGGGTTCCGTCCGCTCGTCTACGACCGCCATGCCGGAGGCGTCCCAGTCCACCCCGATCAGCACCTCCATCGTCGAGGAGAAGACGAACCGTTTTGCGCCGTGCTTTTTGGCCGCTTCCAGCAGCGTCACCAGGCCCATCACATTGACCTCGGTGAACTGGGTCGGCGTGTGGGTCAGGCGGTTGCCGCCGTGCAGCCCGGCCGTGTGGATGACGGCATCGCAGCCGGGCAGCAGCCTGTCCAGCAAGGCCGCATCCGTAAAGCTGCCCTCCTGCACGGCGGGATCGCCCTTCGCCGCGATGTCCAGGCAGACGAACGCGATCTCGTCTCCGGCCACCCGGCGCACGGCCCGCCCCAGGCATCCCGCCGCGCCGGTCAACAGGATTTTGTGTTTCATGGTGACTCCTCCGGCCCCCCTCCCTATCCCTCCCCCTGTTCTTGGGGGGAGGGATAGGGAAGGGGGCTTACTTCAAACCGAGCAGCGTCAGGCTGTCGCGGTGGATGATCTCCTCCAGGCCCGCCTCCGAGACGCGCGGCAGGTTCGTGCCTTCGACCATCTTATTGAGCGCATACAGCCCCGTGATCGAGTCGCCGGGCGTGGCGAACGGAAAGTCGGAACCGAACAGAATCTTGGGGATGACCTTGTACTCCTGCGCCAGAATCAGGCTGTTGTACAACTGCCAGGGGCGATAGTAGAGCGCGGAGAGGTCGAGATAGACATTCGGGTGCTTGCGCGTCGTCACCAGGGCTTCGTTCTCGAAAGGATGGCCCAGGTGCGCCAGAATCATCTTCGTATCGGGATGGCGCATCGCGACCTCGTCCCAGAGCGCGGGGCGCGTGTATTTGAGCGGCGCGAACTGGCAGAAGGTGGTTCCGGCATGGAAGAGAATGGGCAGCCCGTATTTGGCGGCGCGGCGATAGAGTTCGTCCAGCTTCGGGTCGGTCGGATCGAAGTTGGCGTACATCGGGGCCAGCTTGATGCCCTTCAGCTTCAGGTCGAAGTAGGAATGCTCGAAATCGTCCAGGAAATCCGGCTCCGTCGGGTCGAGCGACATGAACGGAATGATCTTCTCCGGGGCCTGCGCTGCGAACGCCGCGATCCAGTCGTTCGGGACGTAGAACCCGACGTGCCGCGCCTTCATGCCGAAGACGATGCAGCGGTCTACCGGCTCCATCACGCGCATATAGGCATCGAACTCGATGGTCAGGTCTATATGGAAACCGCGCGCAATATCGGCCTCGCGCACGAAGCTGTCGGAAAGATGCTCCGGGTAGCGCATGGCATGAGAATGGACATCAACGATCATGTCAGAAATCCTCATTCCCCCTCTCCCGCAGCGTGGGAGAGGGGGCAGGGGGTGAGGGCTATCGCGCGGCAAGCGCCGCAGTGACCTTCTGCCAGCGCGCCACGTGCGTCTCATCTATAAAGACCGGCTCGAAACCGAGATCGAGATAGGTCTTGATGGCCGGAAGACGCGGATCGTCCGTGCGCAGCAGCGCGTCCTTGCAGCCGAGGCGCGCGAACTCGTGCAAGACAGCCAGGGAAACCAGGTAGCCCAACCGCCTGCCTTTATGCTCCGGGTCTGCCGCGACATAATGCACGATGCCGGTTCCGGGGTAGGTTTCCGGGAGCAGCAGCGCCGAGGCCGTCGCGACAACGCGGCCCTCGCAGGTGATGAGATAGGTCTGCTTCACGTCCGGGTTCGCCAGCAGTTCCGAAAGCGCCTTCTCCGGCGTCCAGGCGCTCGTAGCGAACGCTATTGCCAGCAGCGCGGCCAGGCTCTCGGCATCCACTGCGCAGCCGGGCCGCAGCAGATAGCCGGGCGGCATCGGGGGCAGTTCCGGCAGGCCGTCCAGATTCGGGCGGCGCATAGCAAGCTGTTCCATCGCGATTCTCTCGGCCCGGTGTCACCCCTCCGCGCGTATTTTTTCGACCGCCTCCCAGAGCGCCGCGCAGAGGTACTCGTTGTCCTCTTCGCTCATGCGGGGGTGTATCGGCACGCAGAAGAGGCGGGCGGCGGTCTCCTCGGACACGGGCAGGGACGGATTGCCCGTGTGTCGGCTCAGGAAAGGAATGGTCGAATGGGCGGGCGGGTTGGCGACGATCGCGTTGACCTGGTACTCGTCGTGCAGCAGCTTCAGCAGGCGATTGCGCTTCTCCCCGGCCCAGGCTTTCGGAACCAGCAGCGTGTAGAGATAGTAGCTGTGGACGCAGTCCTCCGGCTCGTAAGGGATCGTCAGTTCCGGCAGGTCGGCGAGCAGTTCATCGCGCAGCCTGGCGACTTTGCGGCGTCCTTCAATCATCTTATCGAGCTTGCGCAGTTGCACCATGCCGACCGCCGCCTGCACCTTCGTCATCTTGTAGTTGCTGCCCCAGCCGTCGGCCCCGCCGAACTGCCGGATGCGGCGCAGCCGCGTGGCGACTTCCGGATCGTCGGTGGTGATGGCTCCGCCTTCGCCCAGGGTGGTCATATTCTTCTGCGTGTGGAAGCTGAAGACGGTCATCCAGCCGAACTTACCGATCTTGCCGCCCTTGTAGCCGCCGCCGAGCGCGCGGGCCGCGTCGCCGATGACCTTCAGCGGGCCGTGCTTGGGATGCGGATACCGCTCCGCCAGCGTGAAAAAGTCGTCCATAGGCGCGGAGAGGCCGTTCATGTGGACGGGATAGATGGCGCGGGTGCGCGGGGTGATGCGCTTCTCGACATCGTTGGGATCGGCCTGGAAGGTGCGCGGGTCTATCTCGCACGGAACCCAGGTTCCTCCCTGCCCGACGATGGACATCGGCTGCGCGCGGAAATTGACGGAAGGGCAGATGACCTCGTCGCCGGGTTCCAGGTCGAGGCACATCATCGCCATGTCCAGTCCGGTTCCGGCCCCGTTGATGGAGATGGCGTCCGCCGTGCCGCAGTATCTGGCAAACGCGGCCTCGAACTGCTCGATCTCCGGGCAGATGAAGCCGAAGCCGACGGTCGGATCCATCGACTCGCGGATGGTCTTGACGACGACCTCGATCTCTTCTTCCTCGTAGTAGCTGCCGAGCAGCGGCTCGCCGGGCCAGTTGACCTTCAATCCGCGCTTCAAGGCTTCTTTTCTGCGACTCGCTTCCATGTTTGTGCGCTCCTTCTATTGCATCATGCTGTGAAGATAGGCCATCCCCTCGCGCGCGGCCTGAATCGGGTCTCCGCCCCCTTCGTACTCGAAGGAGACAAAGCCTTTGTAGTCGGCGGCCTTGAGCGCGGCGAAGATACGCGGATAGTCCAGCACGCCCTGCCCGATGATCGCGCCCTGATACCGCCTGCCCGATAAAGAGGCGAGTCCCTGCGTGGCCTCCGGGGGCAGCAGCGCCCAGTCTTTGACATGCACATGCGCCACCCGCGATCTGGCGACCTCAAAAAAGGTGACGGGGTCTTCGCCACTCGGAATCATGTTGCCGGTGTCGTAGGTCAGCATCATCTCCGGCCCGGCCAACTCGCAGACCTCCAGGCACTCCGCCCCGGTCTGGTAGGGACACAGGAGGCTGCCCCGGTCTTCAAAGGTGAGAGTCACGCCGTTGGCGCGGGCCTGCGGCAGCAGTTCGGCCAGCGCCTCTGCCGTCTGCCGTCGTCCTGCCGCGCGCTCCTCGCGCGTTTTACAGTCCCCCGTAATCAGCAGCGCCGTCTTGCAGCCGATCTCCGCCGTCTCATCAATGATTCGGCGCAGCTTATCCATCGCAGCGCCTCTTTCCGCCGGGTCTTCCGCCAGCACATTGGCCCCATCAATGTAACAGGAGACGACCAGCCCGGCATCGGCCACCATCTGCCGCGCCTCGGCGAGAGAGTAGTCGGCGACGTGCCAGGCCGTTATGTCCACGCCCTCAGCCCCCAACTCTTTCATCAGCTTCAGCGCGTCCGGCACGGTGAGCGTGCCATCGCTCAGGGCGCGTCCCAGCGAGTAGATCATGAACCCCGGTCTCATGCCTTACTTCCTTTCTAACGGAACCTCCCCGATTAGCCCTCACCCCCGACCCCTCTCCCACGCTGCGGGAGAGGGGAGAGGCTAATACCTGGCTTTTTTTCTCCCCTCGCACTTTGGCGCGAGTAGAAAGAACAGTATAAGCCAATGCTACGGTCGCCCCTCTCCCGCAGCGTGGGAGAGGGGTCGGGGGTGAGGGCTAAACCTCCGGCCCCTGCGCGATACGCGGAATCGTGCGTCCGCCGTCCATGATGAGCGTGTGACCGGTCAGGGTGGCGAAGGCAGGCGTGCAGAGCAGGCAGACCATTTCAGCGATCTCGGCGCGCGTCACCAGGCGGCCCAGCGGCGTCGCGGAGACGGCCTGTTCCACAAAGGCGGCGTCCATACCCTCGTTGTCCGCGATCAAATCCGGGGCGATCGCGGTGACGCCGACCTCCGGGGCCAGTTCGCGGGCGAACGCCTCCGTCAGATAGAGAACCCCGGATTTTGCCAGACCGTAGACGGAGTGGCTGCGGTGGAAGGCGTCGGTGGCGGCGATATTGATGACATGCCCTGCTCCCTCGGCTTTCATTCGCTTGCCTGCCGCCTGCGTAACCAGGAAGGTGGCCCGCACGTTCGCGGCGAGAATCCGGTCGAAGTCGGCGACCGGCAGTTCCAGGAAGGGCGTATCCACATAAGGGCCGACATTGTTCACCAGCGCGTAGATCGGCCCCAGCGTCTCCCAGGCGGTCATGACCAGCCGGGCGGCAGCTTCGGCATCGGACACGTCGGCTTGAAGGGGAACCGCCGTTCCGCCCTGCGCGCCGATCTCGGCACAGAGCGCGCGGGCTGCTTCCTCCGACTGATGATAGTTGACCGCGACTTTCGCCCCATAGCGTGCCAGCGTGCGCGCGATCTCCGCGCCCAATGCACGCGATGCGCCCGTGACCAGGCAGACCTTGCCGCGCAGCGTCTCTTCCGGTGTCATCACGTTGCATCCAGCCAGAGAGGGCGCTGCGCCGGATCGCGAAAATCGGGAACGCGGATGGAGACGCCGCCGTTCGCGATGGAAAGCTGCGAGCAGAGGCCCGCCGCCGTCCACTCCAGCGCAGAGTAGATGTCTATCGGCGAGGGAGCGCCGCTCACCACCGCCTCCATGAAGACGCGGCCCAGATAGTAGTCGCTGCCTTCATGACCGGCCTGCCGCGCCTCCTCGGTCGGGTTGCGCCAGGCGTCCGGCAGATAGTCCGCAAACTCTTCCAGGGAACGCCACTCCCGGCTGTGTTCCGAGCGGTTCTCTCCGAACCAGACATGCCCCGGCTGGCCGGGAACACGCGAGGCTTCATAGACGCCCTGTGTTCCCTGCAACGAGAAGTAGAGTTGATAGGGGCGGTTCGACATCATGTCCTGCCGCACCTTGATGAGTTTGCCGCTCCGAAGTTTGCACAGCATCAGGCAGGTGTCGTCGTGCGGATGTTCCGGGTCGGTGTGCCGCCCGGAGCCGAGGCAGGTCACCGACTCGATGCGCTCGTTCGGATCGGCAGCGGTGAACCACTGCATCACCGGGCCGAGCGAGTGCGTGCCGTAGGTGCAGCCGTTGACGCCGACCTGCCAGTAGTAGCGCCAGGTCGGGCTGCCGTCCGGGGCATGATGCAGCGCGCGGACTTCGTGCAGATACTCGCCCTCGCCGAAGTAGAGTTCGCCGAACAGCCCCTTGCGCACGAGTTCCCCGATCAGCACGTTGTCGCGGGTGTAGCAGACGTTCTCCGCCATCATGTAGGTCTGGCCGGAGGCTTGAACCGCGTCGAGCAGCCGCCAGCACTCTTCCAGCGAGACGGCGGCGGTCACTTCGGAGAGAACCGGCTTGCCCGCCTGCAGGGCGAGAAGGCACTGCGGGACGTGCAGGTGCATCGGCGTGGCGACGACGACGACATCCACTGCCTCCAGCATCTCTTCGAAGCGCAGGTAGCGGCCTGGTATCTCGTAGTAGTCGCCCGCACGCTGGAGTGCGACCGCGTTCGCTTCGCACAGCGCAACGACTTCGGCCTGCGGCACGGCGCGCAGCCCCGCAAGATAGGCCGCGCCGCGCTTGCCCGCGATCCCCACGCGCAGTTTTCCGTTCGCCATGAGCTAGTCCGTATTCTCCCCGTCCGCGCGCGGAAGCTGACGCTGAAGTTCATCGTAGGCCATCGCCATATGGATGGTCATGGCGCGGCGGGCGTCGGTCGCGCTCTGGCGGCGGATGGCGTCGAATATCCGCTCGTGAATCTCGTAGGAGGCGCGCCAGTCGCGCACGCCGGGCGTGGCCGCCTCCGTGCAGGCGCGGATGCCCTCGTGCAGGCAACTGATGATGCGCGCGGCCACCGGGTTGTGCGCGGCGACGGCGATGGCCTGATGGAAGGCGACATTGGGTTCGTGCATCTGTTCCGGCGCTTCTTCCAGTCCTGCGCGCATGGCGTCCAGGGCGGTTCGCAGCGCCGCCAGGTCCTCCGCAGTGCGCCGCTCCGCCGCGCGCCCGGCCAGGTGGACTTCCAGCACCTCCCGTATATCGTAGAGATCGAAAACCGTCGGCTGATCCAGGATCATCAGCAGCTCGAATGGGGCCTTGAGGATGTTGGCGCTGGTATCGGAGACCAGCGTGCCGGAGCCGCGCCGCGTCTCCAGGATGCCCATGCGCGCCAGGGTGCTGAGGGCGTGGCGCACCGAAGGGCGGCTGACGCCAAGCTGCTGGGCCAGGTCGCGCTCACTGGGCAGGCGGGAACCGGGCCGGTAGTGATTGTTGCGCACCAGGGTCTTGATCTGTTCGAGTACGTCTTCGGAAACCGATTTGCTGCGCGTGGAGGAAACGGTTTCCTTCATCGCTTCGGTGCGTGGCAAAGGCGCTTCTCCCCATTCGGTACGTTAAGGAACCTGTTGAACGATTGGTCATGCCAATCGCTTAATCATAAGTGTAGCGGGAAACGGGCCGCTTGTCAATAAGGTCGGGCCGTTTCTTCCGTATTCTTTTTTTGCGGCGCGCCGGTAGAGCCTGTGAGAAATGTCAGAATCAGATACGGGCTTGCGGCAGCGCTGTCCTTGCACCGCGACACAGGCCGACCGAGCGTTTCTCTGTCGGCGGTTTCCCGAAAAGGCGGTTGACAGGACGGGAAGCTTGTGTTATCATCGAGTTGTCTGAATTGGCATGACCAATTCAATGGATTTCCTTCGCTAACGCAGACAGGCAACTCTGACCGCCCGTACTGGAGCCTGGAGGGGGCGGGCCTCTGGTCATGAGAGATGGACGCCAACCGAAAACCGCTGCGCCCGGGCCTCCTCCGGCAAGCCTCGACCCGCGCGCCCCGCGACCGCCGCGCGGCGTGACGGGGCGGGCCATCGCGCTCGGCACGCTGCTCACGCCGCTCAACTGCTTCTGGGTCTTGCGGATGGAGGAGGTGATGTATGGCCCCTATCCCTCCCTCATCTCCCTGTTTGCCAACGTTGTGTTCGTTCTGCTGCTGCTGGTCGCCCTGAATGCGCTTGTGCGCCGCTTCTGGCCGCGCCTGGCCTTCTCGCAGGGCGAACTGCTGACCACCTACACGATGCTTGCCATCGCGACGGGCATGGCCGGGCAGTCGGGGCTGAACATCGTCTGCGGCACGATCGCGCACGCCGCCTGGTTCAGCACGCCCTCCAACGGCTGGGACAAGTTTCTCGGCGCGTTCCCCGACTGGCTCATCATCAAAGACCGCCGCATCGTGCGCGGGCATTTTCTCGGCAACTCGACCTTCTATCGCTGGGAAGTCCTGCACGCCTGGATGACACCCATTCTGGCCTGGACGCTGCTCTGGATGCTGCTGCTCTGGACGGCCTACTGTATCAACGTGCTGGTGCGCCGCCAGTGGGCCGACCGGGAGCGGCTGACCTTTCCCATCATCTGGCTCCCGATGGAGATGACCGAGGGAGGCACAGGCCGCGCCTTCTTCACCAACAGGCTGATGTGGAGCGGCTTTATCCTCGCTGCCGGGCTGAACCTGTGGAACGGCACGGCGTTTCTGTACCCGTCCTTGCCGTCGCTGCCCATAGGCATCATAGACTTGAAGCCGCTTTTTACGACAAAGCCCTGGAACGCCATTGACTGGACGCCGTCCACGCTCTATCCGTTAGCTATCGGTCTAGGTTATCTATTGCCGCTCGACCTGCTCTTCTCCTGCTGGTTCTTCTTTCTCTTCTGGAAGGGGCAGCTTATCGTCTCGAACGCGATGGCCTGGGACACCGTCCACGACTTTCCTTTCATCCATGAGCAGGGTTTCGGGGCGGTCATCGGCCTGTTCGTCTACTATCTCTGGTCGGGCCGCAAGACCTACGCTGCGATCTGGCGGAGGGCGTTTTCCCCGCGTCCAGCCCCCCTCCCTGGCCCTCCCCCCAAGAACAGGGGGAGGGAAGCGACCCCACCCCAGCCCTCCCCTTCGCAAGGGGAGGGAGTCCAGTCCGGCTCTCCCCCTCCTTACGAAGGAGAGAGCCACCAGACGGCTCCCCCTCCTTACGAAGGAGGGGGCAGGGGGGAGGTTACCGGGGTGAGGGCCGACCTGACGCCCGACGCCCAACGCCCAACGCCTTTCCCGGAGGAAGGCCTGAGCGAACGCACCGCGCTCCTCGGCGTCGGCGTCGGCTTTCTGGGGCTGGTGGCCTTCTGCCTGGCGGCGAAAGTCGCCTGGTGGGTGGCAGTTGTCTTCTTCGCCTTCTATCTCGCCATGCTCACCGTCGTGACGCGCATCCGGGCTGAACTGGGTTCGCCCGTCCACGACTTTACCTTCATGGGGCCGGACAGTATGCTGATCCGGGCGGTGGGAACGGCCAGCCTGCGCCAGACCGACCTGGCCTTTCTCTCGCTGAGCTATCCGCTCATCTATTCGCGCAGCAACGACACGATGCCTATCGCGCTGGAGAGCCAGCAGATGGCGCGGCTGCGCAACCTGGAGGCGCGGCGCATGTTCGCCGTGATCCTGTTCA
>DASRGL010000230.1:0-11558 GCA_035651115.1 Chthonomonadaceae bacterium | reverse complement strand
GCGAGCCTATGGCATAACCTATTCAAGGCCGTGTCAAGAATCCGGCCTGTCCAACTCAGGAATCGAAGCCATGATATTTGACCCTAAACAGAGAAAAAAGACGAGGCGCTCGCCTCGCTCCTCCCGTAAGCGCCACGGCTTTTCCCTGGTCGAACTGCTGGTGGTGGTGCTGATTCTGTCCATCCTGATGACGGTGGCGGTTCCGATGTACCTGACGACGGTCCATGACTCCCAGAGGCGGGTCTGCCGGGCCAACATGCAGGTCATCACGCATCTGGAACAGGCGTACCGGCTCAAAAGCCCGATCCAGGGCTATACGAGTGATATCAATGCGATCATCACCGATGGCAACCTGCAGGTGCCTCCGAAATGCCCGGAGGGTGGAACCTACACGGTAGATACCGGCCCGAACGATGCCGGGCCGATCACGGTGCATTGCACCATCGTGGATCATGACGCCATTCCGGGCAGCACGAACACGGGCTATCAGCCCGGTCGCGACAGCGAATAGAGAGCGGCAGTTATAACTGCATCTGCCAAAGCAGGAAGTCGGCCCGTGCCGCCACCTCTCCCTTGCCTTTAGGGTCGCACGGTCTGTCCCAACTCGTGTTAGAACCGGACAGACCATGCCGTAGGGGCGTAACTTGTTACGCCCTGGGTCGGGGGTAGGCCAGTCCACGCAGGCCGACTTCCTGCTTTGGCAGCCGCGCATTCATTCGCCGGGTGGTCTAGGACAACAGCGGCTCGGTGTAGAGAGTGGTCGTCTCGACGATGCGCTGGAACCACTGGCCGGAGGAGTCCGTCATTGGCAGCCACCAGGCGGAGGGGCGATGGTTCGTGTGGGTCAGCCCTTCGATCGTCAGCAGAGCGGCGCGCACCAGGCGCAGCCGCGCCTCCTCCGCTGCCTCCGCGATCTCCCGCAAGGTCGCGCGCGACGCCTGGGCTTCCGGGCCGCGCTCGATCTGCCAGCGCCGCGCCTTCAGCCGCCCGATCTCGGCGCGGAGGCTCCGTTTCTCCTGCTCGATGGCGTGGAACTCCGCCTCGAAACCGGCGCGCTTCGCTCTCTCTTCCTCCGTCCACTCGGTCACAGAACGGAAATGCGCGCCCTGCGCCTGCTGCACGGCCTGGCCCCGCGCTTTCAGCTCCCGCAATCGCCGATAGCGCGCCTCCACCTCGCTCTGCACCTGCGCGGCGCTCTCCCGCAGGCCCAGCAGGCACAGGGCCGCGTCCTCATAGGCGGCGCTCCGCTCCTCCCATCGCGCCACCGGCTCCCGGTCGCGCAGGAAGGCGAGCAGTTGGCGCGGCTGCTTGAGCGTTGCGATGGTCTCGCACAGCTTTTGCTGCTCCGCGATGACCTGTCTCCAGTGCGAGGCGAACTCCGGCGTGGTGATGGTCGCCTGCCCGAAGGTCGTCGCCAGATGCTCCGGCAGCCGCAGCGAAGTCCGCCCGACGACCAGCGAATCCCAGGTCTCATAGCGCATCCGCAGAATAGGCCGCATAGCGAGCGGAATGCCCTGCCGCGCCAGAAGATCGTTCATCTTGCGCGTGCGCCATACATACATCGAGCCTTCCTCGTTGAAGACGAAGAGGAACTCCTGCGCCAGCATCGAGATGAGGCTGACCGCCTTGCCGACAAGCGTGACGTGATCGCCGAGTTTGGCGGTGAGCAGTTCCGCCAGTTCGTGCAGCGACGTGATGGGTTTCTTGAGGCCGATGGCGACCGGCTGGCGCGTCTCTATGAACACGACGCGCGGCGTCACGCGCAGCGTCCCGCGCCCCTGCTCCGGCAGCACGATGTCGAACGGCAGCGCGCCCGCGCCGAACCGATCCAGCGTGTATATCTCCGATCCGGCGACGGCCTGATTGTAGGCGTCTATGGCAAGGTCGCGGGTGGCCGGGTCGAGGAACAGGTTGACGAAGCGGAAGCGCGGCAGCGAGGCCGTCTCCGGCGTCAGACGCAGCAGATGGGCAGTGCAGTCTACGGTGATATTTTCCGGGGTCTGGCCGAGCAGCAGGGTGTAGAGTTTGGGAAGGAGATGTTGATACAGGTTGGAGAGGTTTTTGTCGGGGTGGGCGGCGCGATACTCCTGACACCAGCCGGTGATCGTGTCCGCCACGCGGCGCGCTTCCTGCTGACAACAGTCCGGCAGTATCTGCGTGATGGCGTTCTCGAAACCCCACCCCAGCATCTCCAAGATGCCGTCCCCCACCTCTTTCAGGGGCAGGCAGTGGACGATGAGATCGCGCGAACCGGTATAGACCAGCCCGCGCCAGCCCCAGGCTTCCGTCATCGCGTCAACGAAGGCTTGCCGCCCTTCCGCGTGCGCCTTTGCGACCCGCTCGAACGCGACGCCGCAGCGCACGTACTCGTGCCGGGTCGGGAACGTCTCGCTGCCGAACAAGGTCGAGATCTCGCCCGCCGCCGACCAGAGGTCTTTGGTCGTGCCATCGTTATGCGGCATGAGAACGAAACGTCCGCGCCCGCTCTTGCGCAGCACATGCGTCTTGGCGAAATAGTCCGTGTCGTGGACGCCCAGCACCATCTGCCCGCCCAGCCCGTAGGTGTCGAGCAGACGCCGCAGCACGGCCTTGACCGGCTCATCCCAGAAGACGGTCTGTCCGAGGGCGAGGAACGGCGAGTCGGGATAGCGGGCGCGCAGCTCGGCAAGTACGTCGCGCGCGGGGCGATCCGGCTGTCCGGTTACGTTCATGCGGTGATGGCTCCAGGGTTAAGATCGCATCTGCCCCGGCGAATGAATTCGCGGCTGCAAATGCACGAAGTCCGCCTTCGCGGACTGGTTTCGGCGCAGGCCGACTTGGCGCTTTTCCAGGTGCAGTTTCAACTGCCGCTCATACTCTCGCCATTACGTTTGGCGGCGCGTGCAAGTTCCGTTCCAGCGGCTCGGTGGGCGGCCAGTCCGGGTTGCGGCGCGGCAGGAACAGATAGACGTACCACATCACGCCGTTGATCCCGGCGAATCCGTAGCGCAGCCAGACGGGCGTGGGCAGATGGGAGAACATTCCCTCGATGATGCCCGCGAACACGAAAAGCGGTATCGTCCCCAGCACCAGTTTGATGGCGTCCAGCCCGGCCAGGCGAAACGCCTCCCAGCGCGTATAAGGGCCGGGAACGAGCAGTGTCAGGCCCACCAGAAAGCCCGCCGCGCCGCAGATGAAGATGGCGGTCAGTTCCGCGATGCCGTGCGGCACGATGCCCGGCCAGAAGGTGCTGTGCTTGTGTACCTGGGTCATCAGCGCGGAGAACGCGCCGAGGACTTCCCCATTATTGAGGAGCAGATAGGCCGTCGGGATGCCGCCAAGCACGCCCGATGCGAACGCGATCAGTCCCACCTGCTGATTGTTGACCATCAGGAAGCTGGACATCTCCGGGCGAGCCTGATCCGCGACCTTGCCGCTTTTCCAGACCTCCGCCGACGATTTGAACTGCGGCGGGATGAACACCCAGACGCGCTCCGGCTGATTCGCGCACGCCCAGTAGGCGTATCCCGCGCCGACCAGCGTGATGGCAATGGACAGCAGAAAGTAGCGGACACGGCGCTGCAACAGCATCGGGAACTCGTAGGCGTAGAAGTTCCAGAGGGAGCGGGCCGCGTTGCCGGAGGTCTGCGCTTCGTAGAGCAGCGCGTGCGCCCGCCCCACCAGCCCGTTGAGATGCAGCACCAGGTCCTGACTGGTGGCATGGGCGCGGGCATACGCCAGATCGGAGGAGGCGCGGCGATAGAGCGGGCCGAGCGCCTGAATCTCCTCCCGGTTCAGGGCGCGCACGCCGCCCTTGCCGTTCGCCTTCGCCACCAGCGCCGCCAGCCGATCCCACGCTTCCCGTTTTTTGCTGACAAAATCCCGCTCGTCCATAGGTGAATTATAGCACGGCCCGCCCCGCCTCGGCAATTTTTCCGCACGGTTCAGGCCGTAAAATTAGGTCTTTCGGCCCATGCGAACAGGCGGGAGCGAAAGATACAATGGCATTCATGCTCTGCGGCTACTCGCCGGAAAGAAGGAGATTTCCCTGCCATGATCCGACGCCTTCCCGCCCTGTTGATCGCCCTGCGCGCGCTGCTGGGGCCGACCGTGTGGCTCTTCGCCTGTGACCGCGCGGCCCGTCCCTACATCGTCGCCGCGCTGACGATAGCCTTGCTCTCCGATGTCTTCGATGGCGTCCTTGCCCGCAGGCTGGGCCTCGCGACCGAGCGCCTGCGCGTCGCCGATAGCCGTGCCGACGCCTTCTATTATCTCTGTGTCGCCCTGGCCGTCTGCCGCGCCGCCCCGGAGTTGCTGCGCCCCTATGCCGGCCCCCTCCTTGCCGTCCTGTCGCTGCAACTGCTCTCCTACACCATAGACCTGCTAAAGTACCGCCGCATTGTGTCTTATCACGCCTATTCCGCCAAAATCTGGGGCGTCTCGCTGTTTTTTGCCGCCGTCGCCCTGCTCGGCTTCCATAGCGCAGGCGTCTTCCTCTGGCTGGCGATCCTCTGCGGCTTTCTCAGCAACATCGAAGGGCTGGCAATGAAATGCGTTCTGCCGACCTGGACGCACGATGTTTCCGGCCTGGCGGCGGCGCTGCGCCTGCGGCGGCGGATGGCCGACCGCTCTTAACCCGCGCCGAGACTGTCCGGGTTCAGCCCTTGCAGTTCCGGAAGGGTGAACAGGCCGTCCTTGCGGATCAGCACGTCGTCGAAATAGATCTCGCCGCCGCCATACTCCGGGCGCTGGATACAGACCATATCCCAATGCACCTGCGACCGGTTGCCGTTGTCCGCCTCTTCGTATGCCTGGCCGGGCGTCAGGTGGAAGCTGCCCGCGATCTTCTCGTCGAAGAGAATATCCTTCATCGGCTTCAGGATATGCGGGTTGAACGCCAGCGACCATTCGCCGATGTAACGCGCGCCCTCGTCGGCATCCAGAATCGCGTTCAGCTTCTCCGTGTCGCCGCCCGCCGTCGCCTCGATGATCTTGCCCTCTTTGAACACCAACCGGATTCCATTGAAAATGGTTCCCCGATAGAGCGTTTCGCAGTTGAACTGGATGACGCCGTTGACCGAATCGCGCACCGGGCAGGTGAACATCTCGCCGTCCGGCACATTGACCTCGCCGGAGCAGGGAACGGTGGGGATGTCCTTCTTGCGGAACGTCAGATCGGTTCCCGGCCCCGTGATGCGGACGCGGTCGGTCTTGTCCATCAGCGCGTGCAGAGGTTTCATCGCCTCCGCCATCCGCGCGTAGTCCACGCCGACGCAGACCCGGAAATAGAAGTCCTCGAACGCCTCGGTACTCATTCCCGCCGCCTGCGCCATGCTGGGATGCGGCCAGCGCAGCACGACCCAGCGCGTCTTTTTCACCCGGAGTTCCGAATGCACCGGATGCCACCAGTGCTTTTCGTAGAGCTTCATCCGCTCCGACGGCACATCGCTCAGTTCGCTGATGTTGTGCGTGCCGCGCACGCCGATATAGCACTGCATCTGCGCCATGCGCGCCTTCTCGACCTCGCCGATGGCCTGCATCTGCGCCTCGGTCGCGGCGCAGTAGAGGGCGCGCAGCACCGGCTGATGGTAGGTGCTGACAAACGGCAGCCCTCCCGCCTCGGCGATCTGCCGGACGAGTTCGACCGTGAAATCGGGCGGTATATCGAACGCTTCGACCAGTACCTTATCGCCCGGCTTGACTTTCGTGCAGTAGCGCACCAGCATCCGGGCCAGGTCGGTAGTGCGGGGGTCTTTCATCGGCTTCTCCTCACATAACGCGCTCACAGGCGGCGCGGTTTCGTTCTCCTGTTCGCCGCAAGGGCGGCAATGTCCTCTCCCCCGTCCCCTCTCCTAAAGGAAAGGGGGGCCTATCGCCTCGGCTTTTCCCTCGCTTCCGGTCGGGTACGAGTTGGAAGGAAGGGGAACGCTCTCAAGACCGACTCTCCCCTTTCCTTTAGGAGAGGGGACGGGGGAGAGGAAGGAAAACCGTATACCAACGCGGAACCGTTCCCCTAGTTGAAGGAGGAAGGACCGATGGCGACCGTGATCTGCGTCCACTGCGGACGCGAGGCCGAATCCCTGCAATCCCCGCCGATGGGAGGCCAGCTTGGCGACACCCTGATGGATAAAGTCTGTCAGGACTGCTGGAACGAATGGGTGGGGCAGCAGGTGCTTATCATCAACCACTACGGCCTGCAGATGGCCGATCCCGACGACCGTAAAAAGCTGATCCAGGCCATGAAGGAGTATCTCAACCTGGAGCCAGCCTGATAGACGACCGCGGTGTGAAGGAGGAGAGAAGACATGGCCGATCCGATAGGAATGGGAGTCGTGGGCGCGGGCAGCATCGGCATTCGGGGCGCGCTGCAGCATCTCTGCCTCCCCGATGTCCAGGACCGCGTGCGCCTTGCCGCCGTGTGCGATCCCGTACCCGGACGCGCGCAGGCCGCCGCCGAGAAGTTCGGCGTCGCGCGCGCCTACGAGAGTTATGAGGAACTTCTGGCCGACCCGAACGTAGAGGCTGTAACGCTCGGCTCGCCCATCGGCCTCCACTACGAGCAGGGCTTGCAGGCCATCCGCGCCGGAAAGCACGTCCATTTCAACAAGACGATGACCACGACGGCAGCGGAGGCCACCCACCTCATTGAGGAGGCGGCGGCCAAGAGCGTCAAGCTGGTCGCGTCGCCGGGGCAGATGCTCCGCCCGCACAACAAACGCATCCGCAGGCTGATCCAGGAAGGCGCGCTCGGCAAGCTGGCCTGGGCAGCGACGGGGGCAGCGTTCGGCGATTACCATGAACACGAGGGACTGCGTCAGGGAACGGATGTTCTGAGCAACATCAACCCGGCCTGGTACTGGCGCAAACCGGGCGGCGGCCCGCTCTACGATATGACGGTCTACGGCCTGCACGCGCTGACCGGCATCCTCGGCCCCGCGCAGCGCGTCACCGCCTTCTCCGGCGTCGGCATCCATGAGCGTGAATTCCGGGGTAAGATGTATCCGTCCGATGCCGACGACAACACGCTGCTGCTGCTCGACTTCGGCAACGCGCTGTTCGCGTTCGTCTACGGCACGTTTGCAGGCACGCTGACTCCCTTCGGGCAGCCGAGTATCTACGGCGAGAAGGGCAGCATCGTCGGGAAGACGCTGAACGGCCAGCCGTTCGACTATCCGGGCCGGGAAGAGGCGGAGCAGGCCGGTCAGGGCGATAATGCGCTGCTGCCGCATGTCGTCGGGCCGCATCGCGAACTCGACGAGGCGCATGTCTTCGAGGACATCATGCAGCTTGTGGACCTGGTGCGCGACGGCACGCCGACGGTCAGCACGGCGGAACATGCCCGGCACGTTATCGAGATCATCGAGGCGGGCTATCGCGCTGCCGAGACCGGCCAGACACAGACGCTGACGACCACGTTCGTTCCGCCCGATGGCGAGTGATCTCTTTTCCCACGCGGCGATGCGTCTCTTCCTCTCCCGTGAATTACAGAGAGGCAAGAGCGTGAATGGAATCGTTCCAGTCCGGGAGAGTTCGGAGAAGTAAGAGGATGGCGCAAACGGCAGAAGACGCCGACATCCAGCAGGAACTTCGCGACCGATTTCGCGGCACGCTGCTCGGCGTGGCGGTGGGCGATGCGCTCGGCGGGCCGCTGGAGTTCCAGCCGGCCCGCGAACCGAACCAGTACGTCACCGAGATGGTCGGCGGCGGCTGGCAGCAGCTTGCGCCCGGTCAATGGACGGACGACACGCAGATGACGCTGTGCGTGGTCGAAAGCCTGCTCACGAAGCGCGTCTTCGACCCGGACGACATCGCGCGCCGCTTCGTCGCCTGGATGCAGTCGAACCCGCCGGACATCGGTCTGCACACCGGGCGCGTGCTGGCGGCTATCGGCCAGGGCGAAGCCTGGGAACAGGCCAGCAAAGCCGTACAGGAGATGACCCCGGACAACGCCCCGAACGGTTCGCTGATGCGCTGCGCGCCCCTGGCCCTCTTCCTCTACCGTCACCCCGATTACATCGCGGAACTGGCCCCGGTTCTCTCCCGCATCACGCACGCGCACCCGGACTGCGAAGGGGCCTGCGTCTTCCTCGATGTCGCTATCGCCTGGCTGCTGCTGGGAAAGAACAAGCAGGAGGCAGTCGAAGCCGCCTACGAAGCCTGTAACGGCGCGTCGGCAGCGTTGAAAGCGCGCATCGGGCGGGCGATGGAGCCGCAGAATGAGACGGCGCCGACGGGCTACGTGCTGGATACGCTCGAAGTCGCGCTCTGGGCCTTCCTGCACACCACCAGCTTCGAGTCCGCGCTGCTCGTGGCGGTCAATCGCGGCGACGACGCGGACACGGTCGGCGCCGTGGCGGGCGCGCTGGCGGGCGCGCGCTACGGTCTGTCGCAGATTCCGGCGCGCTGGCTGGAACCCCTTCGCGAATGCGACCGCCTCATAGACTACTCCGACCGCCTGCTCGAACTCGCCCAGTCGTACTCGTAGTCGAGGCCGTCAACGTCGCATCTTTCCCCTTCATGGCTCGTGTTCCTTCTGTTTTGCGGCCTCTGCCTCGCGCACCAGTTGCAGCGACGTCGTCAGTTCGTCCGGCTGCGTTTCCGCAAAGAGCCAGGCGACTTCGAGCCAGAAACCCGGCACGCTTGCCAACTCCAGCCTGCCCTCGGTAAGTGTCCTCTCATCGTACCCGGCCTCTGTCTTCGATACGATGCGCACCCGCTTTTTCTGCGGGTCAATAAAGACGATCTCCGGCACGCCGAGCGTCCGATAATCGGTTTCTAATGGGATCAGATGGGAAGGCCGGTCGTTGGGCGAAACGATCTCGATCACCAGGTCGGGAACGCCGTAGATAGCATCGCGCTGGATGATCGCCTCGTTCTCCTTCCGCACGAACAGGAGGTCGGGCAGACGACCATCGAACTCGCTGATCTTTACGGCGGTTCGCGAGCCGAGGATAACTCCCAGCCCTAGATGGCGCGTGTAGCTTCTCAAAATACTTGCGAGCCACATAAAAATCCATTCGTGCGGGTACTGTGTTGCCATTCTGTCTACCATCACTCCGTGGATCAGTTCGGTGTCGAGGTTTTCCGCGATTTCGAGCCAGGTGGCAAAGTCTATCGGACTGTCAGCAGCATAGACCGTGCGCGGGGGGCCTTCGGAGACAGGACGGATGAGCAGGTCTGTCATGGCAAAGCCTTCCTTTTTCAGCAGTATCGATTCTTCTTTCAGTATAGCACAGGGTGCAGACCAGAGCCGATAAGCCGACCCGTCCTTCATGCCAAGGATGCCCTGACTTCCCTCCCGCACCGCGCGCGTGTCGAAACCCTGCCCGTATAGCAGTTCGAACGCGGCGCGTCATTGCCCATCTCCCCGTCTGAACTATGATTTATAGGATTATAGGATAGACTGTGATTAAGCCAGGCCCCATCCTAATCCATCTCATAATCCGACTAATCCCAGTTCAGACAGTTGGGAGGGAACTATCCGCACTGCGGCGAACTGAGTCGCACGTTTCCAGAAGGGGGAGGAGAAGGCAGAATGAAAACCATCAATGTCGGTCTGATCGGTTCGCAGTTCGTCTCGGAGATTCATGCTACCAGCCTGCAATCCGTACCGGGCGCGAAAGTATTGGCCGTCGCCAGTCCGACCGAGGCCCATGTCAAAGAGTTCGCACAGAAGTTCGACATTCCGCACGCCTACACAGACTATAAGAAGCTGCTGGAGATGCCGGAGATAGATATGATCGCCCTCGGCGCACCCAACTATGTCCATGCCGAGATCGCGATTGCGGCGGCGCTAGCGGGAAAACATATCGTCCTGGAAAAGCCGATGGCGCTGAACCTGGCGGAAGCGGACGCGATGCTGGCGGCGGCGAAACAGGCCAAAGTCAAGCTGATGTATGCGGAAGAACTCTGCTTCACGCCCAAGTACGTGCGCCTGAAGCAGTTGGCGGATAGCGGCGCGCTCGGCGAGGTCTACCTGGTCAAGCAGAGCGAGAAGCACGACGGCCCGCACGCCCCCTGGTTCTGGGACGTGAACCTGTCCGGCGGCGGCGTGACGATGGACATGGGCTGCCACGCCTTCTGCTTCTTCCTCTGGTTCTACGACTGGGCGCAGCCGGAGAGCATTCTGGCGGACATGGTCACCAAGATGCACGCCGACAAGACGGATGGCGACGACGACGCGGTGATCATCGTGACGTTTCCAGGCGGGCGGCGCGGCATCGCGGAGGAGTCCTGGTCGCGCAAGGGCGGCATGGACGACCGCGCCGAGGCGTTCGGCACGCAGGGCTGCTCCTACGCCACCCTGCACATGGGCATCGCCTTGCAGACGTACAGCGAGGTGGGCTATGACTACGTGGTGGAGAAAGCGCCGATCTCGAAGGGCTGGAGCTACACCATCTACGAGGAGTTGTGGAACTACGGCTTTCCGCAGGAGTTTCAGCACTTCGTCGAGTGCGTCCGCGATGACAAAGAGCCGCTCGTGACCGGGGAACACGCCCGCCTGACGCTGGAAATGATCTTTGCCGCCTACGCCTCCGCCGGACGCAACGCGCGGGTCAATTTCCCATTCCAGACAGACGCGAAACTGCCTATTGACCTCTGGAAGCCTGAACCGCGTCCAAACAAGTAGCCAAAGCATGAGGAGCGGAAATGATGTCGTCCTACCCTACCCATCAAAAACTAGCCTTGCATAATTTTACGGCTTTTCGCGAAGCGCGGCTTGAATTCGTCACCGGCATCAACACCTTTGTCGGCGAAAATGGTACGGGTAAGACTCATCTCCTGAAGGCGCTTTACGCTTTTCAGCTTGCCGCAGCCAGAGATGAAGACATTCGGCAGATTCTGAAAGACCTCTTTCAGACAAAGCAGGTCGATTCCCTTGTGCGACAGGGAACGGAAGCGAATACGGTTGCTCAGGTAAGCGGCTTATACGGTAATGGGGAATGGGCTTATGCGATCCATCCTGGAGACGCCGTTGCAATGGACATTCACGTTCCCCCGCCCCCACGCCCGGTCTTCATTCCTGCCATAGATATGATGGGGCATACACGCGGCTTTCTCGAAGCCTACGAGGAAGTGCGCCTTGACTTCGACCGCACCTGCCGGGATATTGTAAGCCTGATGGGGTTGGAGCGCAGAAACGGTCATTCTCCATTCCCATTGCAGGAGACTCTCACTCAGATTCTTGGCGGCGACATAGAGAGCGATCCAGAAGGACGCTACTATTTAGTCACCGAGCAGGGACGCCTGCCTATGCCGCTGGTCGCGGAAGGTCTTCGCAAAATCGCTACGCTCCTTCAACTCCAGCGCAATGGCTGGCTGGCTCCCGGCGCGGCGCTCTTCTGGGACGAACCAGAAGTGAATCTTAACCCTGTTCTTATGGATGAGGTGATCGGCGCTCTCCTCGCTCTCGCACGGAGCGGAGTCCAGGTTTTCATAGCGACGCACAGCTATGTTATCCTGCGCGAAATCGAAGTTCAATCCGGTAAGTCGGACACATTTTGCTATTTCGCGCTTTTCCGCACGGAAGAGGGCGTTGCTGTGCATCCGGCCAAACACTACCTGGATATAGATCCGAA
>DASRGL010000229.1:0-13766 GCA_035651115.1 Chthonomonadaceae bacterium | reverse complement strand
ACCATCGCCGCCGTCGTCAGCAGGTTCAGGATCATCTTCTGCGCGGTTCCGGCTTTCAGGCGGGTCGAGCCGGTCAGCGCCTCCGGCCCGGTGATGGCGGCCAGGGTGATGTCGGCGTGCCGGGAGAGCGCCGAGTCCGAGACGTTGACGACGGCGACCGTCACCGCGCCGACCTGCCGCGCCGCGTCCAGCGCGCCAATGACGTAGGGCGTGCGCCCGCTCGCCGCGATACCGACCACGACATCGTTCGCCGTGACGCCGCGCGCTTCCAGGTCGCGCGCCCCCGTTTCCGGGCTGTCCTCCGCGCCCTCGATGGAGGAGGTCAGCGCCGTTTCGCCCCCGGCGATGATTCCCTGCACCAGCCCCGGCGCGACTCCGAACGTCGGCGGACATTCGCTGGCGTCCAGCACGCCGAGCCGCCCGCTCGTTCCCGCGCCGATATAGAACAGCCTGCCGCCGCGCTCCATCCGTTCTGCCAGCAGGTCCACCACCTGCGCGACCTGCGGCAGGATGGCCTGCACCGCCTCCGCGACCGCGTAGTTCTCCGCGTGCAGCGCCTCTACCAGCGCCGCCGTCGGCAGCCTGTCCAGTTCCCGCGTGCGCGGGTTGCGGCTTTCGGTCTCCAGCCGCGCCAGGTTTTCACCAGGAGTTTCCGCAGGGTTCAAGGGGAGTGTCTCGTCCTCTCAGCGCAGCGCCACGCGCACCGTCGTCGGGGGATCCCAGCCCGGTTTCCAGTCGGTCACGATCTCCTGCTGGCCCTGATAGAAGGCCGGGGAGTTCGTGGGCAGCCTGTAGTCCTGCTTGAGTCTGCCCTGCGTGTCGCAGTAGTACTTGAGCAGGTAGCGTCCCGGCGCGAGGCGCGGATTCTGCCGCGCCCGTTTTTCCTCTTCGCTGTCTGCGGGGACGCTCAGCCACATCCACATATTGGTGGTGCGTCCCTGCGCGGATACCCCCCGGTCGCCCGTCGCGACCGGCGTCTGCGTCCAGGCATTGCGCGCGCTGTCCCAGGCATAGGCATCCACCCGCAGCAGCTTGTCGCCCCACGCCTCCGGCGTCTCCTTGACCGTCAGGATGCAGTCGGTATAGACCAGGCCCTCTTTCGGCGGCGGAGGCAGGTCTCTGGCGCTGCGATACGCTCCCTTCACGCTGGCCGCATAGTCCCCGCTCCAGGCGCGAAACTGCTTGTAGCCCGCGTCTCCGTACTCGAACTTCACGCCGCCCCCATGCGGCACGACGTTGAGGGACTTCAGCAGAAAAACGAGGCCAGCACGCTGTCCCTCCGCGTATGGCGAATGACTGCATCGGGAACCGCAGGCCCGGCGCGCTTTTGCGCGGGCAGCGACGGGGCTGCCAGGAGTTTGGGAGAACGCACCGCCGCAACGATCCAGTCCCGAAAGGCGGCGTACTCGGCGCGGCGCGCTTTCTGGCTGACCAGGCTGCTTTGCGGCGTGGACATCCGAATGAGGCGCAGAATGTGGGAGGTTTCGGGCCGCCTGACATCTATCATGCCGCCATCCCGCAGAGAGGCAAAGGTCTCCGCTTCGGAAGGCCGGATATAGTCTTTCAAGTCCACGCCGGACAGATGGCACTCCGCGCAGCTTGACGGATTGGGTGACTTCATGTCCACTACAAAACCCCACCGCATCAAGCCCTCACCCCCTTCCCCTCTCCCACACTGCGGGAGAGAGGGGAGCCATCCCAGCCCAGCCCTCCCCTTCATAAGGGGAGGGAGCCTTGAATTCTCCCCTCCTTACGAAGGAGGGGGTTGGGGGAAGGTGGGACGCTCTCAACGGTGGCGCTTATGGCGGCGGTGTGACCGATGCGAATGTGCGGACTTCGGCTTGGGCGGGGGCGGCAGGGTCAGGCCGCTCCGGGCCAGCAAGACCTTGCGCACATAGTTCGGGTCGCCGGAGGTGGGGCGAATGCCGCCGCGCGTCGGGTCTATCTGCCATTCGGCGCGTTGAATACCGAGCGTAGTCGGATCGGGCTGGATGACATAGGCATATTCGCGCCCGCCGTTGTAGCGGCGAATCGCCTCGCGCTCGACCTGGCTCAGCGCCAGTTTATCGGGATCGGCCTCGCCCGGCAGCGCCCCTGAACCGGCCTTATCCGAGAGCGGCGGAACGGAGGGCGGCTGGAGGCACGGCAGACCGAGCAGCATCCGGGCGCAGTTGAGCATCGCCATCTGCGTGCCACACTCTTCCGGCACGCGATGCAGGCCGACGGCGTGGCGCGAGGCCAGCACGACCACATTCCGCTGCTTGCCGCGCAGCATCTCCAGACCGCGCTGCACGTTCGCCCGCCAGTCCCACACCTGATCGGCAGAGGAGATGGCCCCGGACGGCGCATTGAGCTGCATGATGCCGACATCGTTCGTGCGCGACACCAGCGGCCAGCCGCCCGGATCGAGGCCGTTCGGCGACGTGAACTGGCGCAGGCCGCTCTCCGCCATGCCGACTTTGGAAGCGATGAGGCCGAAACGGGAGCGCGGATAGGCGCGCAACACCGTCTTGCGCGGCGGATTCTCGCCCAGGATCGTCGCGTGCGCCTGCCCGCAGACCTCCTGCCCATTCAGCAGCGCCTTCGCCACGACGGTCAGCAGCCCGCCGCGTATCTCCCCATCCAGATTGACTTTCAGGGGACTGGCCTGCGTAAAGGTCTGGTTATTGATGCGATGGTGGGTCGGATAGGCAGGGAAATCCCAGTCCAGATAGACGCGCCAGGTGAAGACCGTCGGCACGGGCGCATCGGCGGGCCAGTTCTGCACGGCTGCCGTCGCGACGATGTCTTTGGGCATCTGCGGCGTGCCGGTCTTCGGGTCTATGCGGATACGATAGTCGGTTTTCGGCAGCGTCACCCGGATCGTCGGATAGGGGCCAGACGCGAAAGCGGGGGATGGCGACTTCGCCGCCTGCATCTGCGCCTTGCCGGGCGCGAGAGGAAGAAGCAAAGAGAGTGCAAAAACGAGAGTTGCCATGCGTCGTATCCCTGAAACCCCTTCTGTCGGACTGCGGCTTCACGTCCCCTCGGCGCGCTCTGCCAGCAGGCGCTCGATGTACTTGCCGAGCAGATCGCACTCCAGATTGACGCGATCTCCCACCTTCCGATGGCCGAGTGTGGTGATTTCGCGCGTATGGGGGATCGTCCAGACAGTAAACGATTCGGGCCGCACCTCGGCGACGGTCAGGCTGACGCCGTCCACCGTGATAGACCCTTTCTGTACGATGTAGCGGCGCAGTTCCGGCGGCGCTCCGATCTCGAAAACGACCGCGTTCTCTTCCGGCTGTACGGCCAGAATGGTTCCCACGCCGTCAATATGGCCCTGCACGAAATGGCCGCCCAAGCGCGCGCCGACGGCCAGCGGACGTTCCAGATTGACGCGGTCGCCGGGCCGCAGTTCGCCCAGGTTCGTGCGCGCCAGCGTCTCAGGAACCGCCTCGAAGGTCAGCCGGTCGCCTTCCTGCGCTACGACCGTCAGGCAGCAGCCGTTGATGGCGACGCTATCGCCCAGCCGCGTTCCCTCATGCACCATCGGCGCCTGCACGGTCAGCCGCGCGGTACGGCCTTCCTGCATGATGGAAACGACCGTGCCGCTCTCTTCTACCAGCCCGGTAAACATACGCGGTTCGTTCTTTCTTGATTATGGCGCTTTGGAGGTGTGGCCCTCACCCGACCTCCCCTGCCCCCTCCTTCGTAAGGAGGGGAAGAAGAACGCTCCTGAACTCCCTCCCCTTCGCAAGGGGAGGGTTAGGGAGGGGGCCTAACGCCGGGCCTCTTTTATCGGCAGGGGATCGCCCTCGCGCGTCAGGCCGAAGATAGCGGCGTTGTCGCGCCACCAGTCCTCGAAGGGGACGCCGTAGTTCTTGCGATCCAACTCGTACCATCGGTATATCCGGCGGATGCGCGTCACCTCTCTCGCGCGCTGCTTATCGTTCCAGGCCATCGCCGCCTTATCGCTGGCGTTTTTCCCCTCTTTCCTCTGGTAGAGGGAGCGGATGACGGCCAGGCGTATCTTGTCGTTCTTCAGGCTGCGCAGGAACGCCAGTTCGGTGTCCAGATTCAGCCACGTCACCGCCGGCACTTCGCCCCTCTGGTTGATATAGTCCGGGGCGGAGAGGCCGGGAGGCAGTTTGTACGAACTTTCGCTCGGCACCCAGACATCCTGGGGCTTGTCGCCTTTGAGCGTCTCATAGTAGTCGCTCATGGCGTTGGGATAGGTTCTATCTACGGCAAAGCCAAAGCGCTGCCCTTCGATCTTCCGCAGGCGGCTGTAGGGATTCTGCAGTTCCCGCGTGACCTGCCCGGTGAATATCCCGCCGAGATAGAGCAGGGTGAAGATCAGTACGGCCGCCACGATGAGGGAAATCCAGAAGCGTCTCATAGTTTTGACCTCACGAGTTCTTAGTAATCTGACGCCGACCGTCATACGCAGCCTTTCCTCAGGCCGTTGGATGCAGGAGATTGCCTTCGATAGCCAGGTCTTGTTGCAGACGCCGCACGCGCAAGCCCGTGAGCCGGTAGGCTTGCGCCATGAACGGCCAGCCGACGCCCTCCACGGGCGTCGGCGCGTCGCGCCCGCCGACGAGCTTGGGCGCAAGGAAGAAGAGCGCCTTGTGCGCCAGGTTTGCGGCCAGCAGCGCCGCGTGCAGTTCGCCGCCGCCCTCCGCCAGCACGCTGATGACTTGCCGCTCCGCCAGGTGGTTGCAGAGGCAGGCCAGGTACACCCGACCTTCGGGCGTGGCGGGCAGCCGGAGGACTTCCACGCCGCACCGTTCCAGCGCCGCCGCGCGCTCCTGCTTGTCGCCGTGTCCGTCGAACGTCGTCGCGATGAGCAGGGGCGTCTCTTCTGCGGCCTCGGACGCCAGACGGACCGCCTGAGCGTGCGGGGGCGTGCGCAGGTGGCTGTCCACGACGATGCGCAGGGGCTGGCGCGGCAGCGCGACTCCCGGCAGACGCGCCGTCAGCTGGGCGTCATCGGCAAGCAGCGTCCCGATGCCGATCATCACGGCCCCGCTCTGCGCCCGCAGCCGATGCACATAGCGGCGCGCTTCCGGCCCGGTGATCCATTTGGAATCGCCGGTGTGCGTGGCGATCTTGCCGTCCAGCGTCATCGCGGCTTTCAGCGTGACGAACGGCGTGCCGGTCGTGTGATAGTGGAAAAACGCCTCGTTGAGCCGCCGCGCCTCTGCTTCCAGTACGCCGACGGCGACCTCGATTCCTGCGGCGCGCAGTTCCTCCAGGCCCTTCCCACTCACTTTGGGGTTGGCGTCGGTCGTCGCCGCGACGACGCGGACGACTCCGGCGGCGATCAGGGCGTGCGTGCAGGGCGGCGTGCGCCCGAAATGGCAGCAGGGTTCCAGCGTCACATAGGCAGTCGCGCCTCTGGCCTGCTCGCCCGCCGCGCGCAGGGCAAAGATCTCGGCGTGGGGCTGCCCCGCCGCCGGATGATAGCCCTCTCCGATGACCTTCCCTGCTTTGACCAGGACGCAGCCGACCATCGGGTTGGGCGGCGTGAACCCTTTTGCCGCCAGCCGCAGCGCGCGGCGCATCCAGCGCGCATCCTCCTGGTTGGTCGTTATCGGCGGCGTCTTCTAATCCTCCGGGGAGTCGTTGCGGAGGCTCTGGCCCTTCTGCGCGCGGTCTATCGCTTCCATCCAGAGTTGCCGCCGCCGCGCCGAATAGTTGCGCAGCACCTCGCGGAAATCCAGCCAGGCCACGCCGAGCAGCCCCAGCACCAGCAGCCCACAGACCGTCCAGTAGGCATAGGCGAAGATGACTTGTGTGAGCAGGGCTTTGCGGGCGCGCTCATCCGATGTCCTCTGCTCCGGCGTCCGCATTGTCGCCGGAACCGCCGTCTCGCCCCGATGCGTTCGGCTGAAGACCGCCCTCTGCGCCGCCCGCGACGAGGCGCGCAGTGAGGGCATCAGAAACAGTCCGCCGTATAGCGTCATGCCGAGGACAGCGATCAGCAGCAGGAGGCCAATCGTCCGCAGGCGGCGCGAGCGCGCGGAGAGCAGACTTTGATATACCGAAGATGAGGATGCCTGTGTCATGGTCTTCCTCCCTCACGCGCCCACATAATCCGCTACAGTTCGTCTATCGTGACCAGCCCGCCATCTGCAAACTGCGCGAGAAGTTCGTAATCTTTTAGCAGGCTCGTCCCTAATAGTGGACGCCTGCCCGTTGCGATTACACGCACATCCCGCTCTACTCCATTCCAAACGATGGTAGCCTCATATACAGGCAGAGCCACGTCTTGATCCGTCGCGAGATTCGCATAAGTCTCTTCCGAATAGAGTAGTTTCAGAGCGGTGACTGCCGGAAGCGGCAGCGTCAATGCACCGGTAAAACCTGTATCCACGACGAACTCGATAGATATATCCGGCTGACCGGGGAGGCGAAACGTTATGGGCAGCAAAGCATGAAGCGCCTCGACCCGGCCTGTCATCATAAGGCGGTGCGCTCCAGTACTCCGCCTAACGCATAGGCGGCATTATAACCGATGCGTAACGTGAAGATTGCCGCTCCCGGATGCTTCGCATGTAACCGGCGGGGCGCTTCCAGGCTATTGTCCTCGCCGATCTCATAGTCCCCGGTTTCGATGTCTATAGAAACCAGCTTGCCAATATTTTCTTCTGTCTCGACCTTAGCGCGGATACTCTTTTCATAGAGTTCCTGACCACGCCGTGCAATCTCCTCACTACTAAAACGCGGGTGTGGCATGATAACAATCTCCTCCTATGGGCGGAGCGCGCGGATACCGACGGCGACGCCTTCAGGATGCCGGTAGATGGCCGTACCCGCCACCAGCACGTTCGCGCCCTGCGCAATCACCTGCGGAGCCGTCTCTGCTGCGATGCCGCCGTCCACTTCCAGGTGAATCGGATTCGGCACGGAGGCGATCATCTCCCGCACGCGCGCGATCTTGGGCAGCATGGCTGGAAGGAACGCCTGCCCGCCAAAACCGGGATTGACCGTCATTACCAGGATCAGGTCCAGGTCGCCCAGCACATACTCCAGTACGTCGGGCGGCGTCGCCGGGTTCAGCGCGACGCCCGCTTTTGCGCCGCACTCGCGGATATGGGCCAGCGTCCGCTGTAGATGCACGCACGCCTCCGCCTGCACCGTCACGCCGTCCGCGCCCGCTTCGACGAAGTCCTCGATATACCGCTCCGGCTGCACGATCATCAGATGCGCGTCGAAAAAGGCGCGGGAGACCGGGCGCAGCGCCTTCAGCGCATTCGGCCCCATCGTGATGTTGGGGACGAACTGGCCGTCCATCACGTCGAAGTGCAGGAACTCCGCGCCCGCCCGTTCCGCCTCCTGCGCGGCCTCCGCCAGCCGCCCGAAGTCTGCGGACAGCAGCGAGGGCGCGATACGCACCTGCTGAACCACGCTCATTGTACGCCCCTCTTATCCTGGGGGTCGAAAGTGAACTCCTTCTTCAGCTTGTCATCGTAGTAGATGCGCAGGGTGATGTTCTTGCCATAGTAGTCGAACGTGACCGGTATCCGGTCGCCCTCGTTGTGCAGTTCGTCGGCGATCACGGGCGGCTGCCAGCCCCGCGAATCGCGGAACTCGATGCGCACCTGGCGGATGCCCTGACCATCTTCGGGAATGCGGATCGTGCGGTCGAAGAGGCGCGGCGGCTCGTCCGGCGTCTGGTTTGCGCTCGTGCCGGTCCCGTCGGGAGCGGTGGGCATCGTCTCGTTGCCCGGCGTATTGCTATCTATGCTGGGATTCGCTCCATCCGTCGTGCCGCTCGTATCGGCAGCGAAATCCTGTTTCGGGCCGTCGCTGATGACCAGGTCTACCGGTGTATCGTGCAGCACCCGCTTCTTATAGGAGACGGTCTGCCGGATCACGTTGCCTATCGTCACCTTGTCGCTGAATTCCGGCGTGATCGTTCCGACGACCAGGCCCGCGTCTTTGAGCAGGCGCTCGGCCTCTTCTTTCGGCTTGTTCGTCACATTGGGGACATTCACGTAGGTCGCGCCTTTGCTGTACCAGACATTGATGGTCTGGCCGGGGCGTATCTGCGCGCCGTTATCGTGGTCGGTCTTATAGACCAGGTTGCGCGGCTTCTCCGTATACTCCCCGTGTTCGATCAGGCGCACGTTCATCTTCTGCGCCATTGCGCGCACGTCATCAATCGGCTTGCCGACCAGTTGCGGCACAACGACCGGTTTCGGCACGACCCAGAGCGAACTCCATATCGCGGCAAACCCGATGAGCGCGACGATGATGATGGCCGTGACCGTGCCGATGGCGATCTTGACGTAGATGGAGACACGGTCATCCTGAGCGCGAAGGCGATTGTTGACGGGCATATCGGCAGGGATACTCGACGCGGCGACCTCGGCGACCGGTTCTGGGACCGGCGCGGCGGGCGTCACCATCGGAATGGCGCTGGCGGGCGCGGCGGCGACACCGGCGGCTGCCGGCGCGGCGCTGGCCGCCGCCAGCTTCTCGAACTCGATAGGCGACCAGGAGAGCGACTTGCCGAAGCGCAGCGCATCGCGCACGGATTTCAGATCGTTGAGCAGGTCGGCGGCGCTGCGGTAGCGCTGTTCGGGCCGCTTCTGGAGGCATTTCAGAATGATGCCCTCGATGGAGCGCGGCACGCCGGGGTTCAGCGCGCGCGGCGAAGGAATGGGGGAAAAGGCGTGCTGTTCGGCGATGGCCTCCGGCGTCTCCCCGGCATAGAGCGGCGTCCCGGTCAGCATCTCGTAGAGCATCGCGCCGAGCGCGTAGATGTCGCCGCTCATGGAGCCGGGCAGCGTTGTGGAGAGTTCGGGAGCGTGGTAGGGCGCGGCGCGCAGGAGCGTCTCCCTTTGGGCCTGTGGCGACCGCGCGATGGCGCGCTGCACGCCGAAATCCGTGACCTTGACGGCTCCTTCCGGGCTGATGATCACGTTTTGAGGCCGCAGGTCGCCATGAACCTGCCCGACGCTGTGCGCCAGATGCAGCGCCTCCCCGATGGCGCAGGCGAAATCGGTGGCGACCGACAGCGTGAACGGCGCGATGCGCCGAATGCGTTCCTTGAGATTGATGCCGCGCACGAACTCGGTCACGAAGTAGGGCGTGCCGTCGTCCACGCCGAACTCCTGAAACCGCGTGATGTTGGGATGGTTCAGGTTCCCGGAGGCGGTCACGCCCGCTTTCAGCGCCTCGACAAAATCTTCGTCCGCGTTATAGGGCGGCTGCACCGCTTTCAACGCCACGACCCGGTTCGATCCCTTATCGCGGGCCTTATAGACGGCAAAAAGCGGACTCTCGCCCACCTTTTCCAGCACTTCGTAACGCTGATGGATCACATGATTAATCACGAGGTTCGCCTCTCCCGACAGACGCCCCGAAGGCAGAGGCGGCTTGCGCGCGGCGCACCGCGCGCAGCGCCACGACCAGCAGCGTGACCACGAGCAGCAGCAGGTAGAGCTGCAGCAGCAGGCCGCCGTCCCACCGGGCCACCTGCGGCGCGCTGACCACTCCGGCTGCCATCAGCGCGGGAACGAGCAGCCCGCGCCCGCCGAACAGCAGCAGCCAGAGCGCCGCCATCGCCTGGTTCGCCACCGGCGGCAGAACGTCCGGGATCTCATCGTCAGGATGTCGAATGCTTGCTTGTTGGTTGTCGTGTTGCGGCAAAGGCAGACCTCACCGTTGGCGGGCGAGCGCGGCGCGCACCGCCTCCGGCGGCACGCTCTCCTGGAGAAAGACTTCGCCGATACGCCGCGCCAGGACAAAGCGCAACTGCCCGCCCTGCGTCTTCTTGTCGCGTAGCGCCGCCGCCAGAATAGAGTCCGCTGAAATGTCGGCAGGAAAGGCGACGGGAAGACGCGCCTTTTGCAGGGCTTCCCGAATGGCCCCGGTGACATCGGGCGGCGTGACGCCCATCTCCTCTCCTAAGAGCGACGCCGACACCATGCCGATGGCGATAGCCTCGCCATGCTTGTAGCGCCGGTAGCCCGTGACGGCTTCCAGCGCATGGCCGACGGTGTGGCCGAAGTTCAGGATCGCGCGCAGCCCTTGCTCCGTCTCGTCCTGCGCGACGACTTCCGCCTTGATCTCGCAGGAGCGGGCGATAGCGTGAGAGAGCGCGGCCATATCGCGCCGCAGCAGCCTGGGCAGATCGGACTGCACGGTATGGAAGAACGCTTTGTCGTAGATTATACCATACTTGATGACCTCGGACAGGCCGGAGCGCAGTTCCCGCGCCGGGAGCGTGAGGAGCGTGCGCGGGTCTATCAGCACGGCAGACGGCTGATGGAACGCGCCGACGAGATTCTTGCCCTGCGGCAGGTCTACGCCGGTTTTACCGCCCACGCTGGCATCCACCTGCGCCAGCAGCGTCGTCGGAACCTGCACGAACCGCACGCCCCGCAGGTAGGTCGCGGCGGCAAAGCCCGCCAGGTCGCCGAGGACGCCGCCGCCGATCACGATGACCAGCCCCTTGCGATCCAGCCCTGCCGCCAGAAACGCTTCGTAGAGACGGGCGACGGCGCGCAGCGATTTGCCCCGCTCGCCGGGCGGCAGCGTGACCAGGGAGGCCGCGACGCCACGCTGCTGCAAGCCGGAGAGAAGCGGGGTCGCGTAGGTCTCTCTCAGGCCGGGATGCGTGACCAGGACGGCCCGCGCGCCCGGCGCAAGGGAGGCGATGCTCTCGGCGGCGCGACCGGACGCGATCAACCCCTCTTCAATGGTGATGTGGTAACTCCGGTCGCCCAGCGAGACCGGAAGGCAGTGCGAGATCAAGTGTCGGACTCCTGCGCGCGATACCAGGCGACGATCTCCGCCGCGATCTCCTGCGGTCGGCGGTCGGTCGTATTGACGCGATGATGCGCCGCGCGCTCATAGTGCGGCAGGCGGTCGGCCAACAGCGTTGCGATGCGTGCGCGCGGATCGGCGGCATCGGCCAGCAGCGGGCGGCTGCGCGCATCGCCGACACGCTTCAAAAGGACTTCCGGCGACGCGGTCAGCAGCACGACACGTCCCCCGGCCCGCAGATCGGCGACGTTCTCCGGGTTCAGCGCCGCCCCGCCGCCGGTCGCGATGACCAGCCCCGGCGTCGCCGCCAGTTCCCGAATGACCTCGCGCTCCATCTGCCGAAACGCCGCCTCGCCGTGCTGCTCGAAAAACCGGGCGATGGAGCCGCCGGTGCGCGCTTCGATGACCGCATCGCTGTCGCAAAACCGGTAGCCGAGCCGCGCCGCGCACAGCCGCCCGACTGTCGTCTTGCCTGTTCCCATAAAACCGATCAGCACGAGATTCGAGGCCATCCTATCCCTTCTACTCGATTCCACCGGAGGAGGAGTTCCCAAAGACACGAAGAACACGAAAAGATGCTTTGCGGCATCTCTTCGTGTTTCTCGTGAAGGCTCTATGGATCATCCCCGTCGAGGACGGGGATGGTCATCAAGGCATCAGGCCGCCGCCCGCCCCGCCGGGGCCAGCCGCGCCGCCGCCGGGAGGAGCCACCAGTGGAGCCGCGCCGCCGCCGCCGCGCAGCGCGCCCGCCTCGTTATGCTCCGGGATGATGCTCGGCGTGATGAAGACCAGCAGTTCCGAGTCCGCCGTCGTCACGTTGCGGGACTTGAACAGGTTGCCGATGAGCGGCAGATCGCCCAGAAGCGGCACTTTGGCCTGCGTCACGTTGTCGTTCTTCTGCACGAGGCCGCCGATGACCATCGTTTCGCCGTTGCGGATGCGCCTCTGCACGCGCACCTGCTGCGCCGTGACGACCGGGGCGGTCTCGCCCTGCGGCCCGGTCACGAAGGTTCGCGTCCCCTGAATGGAGACCTGGCCGAACACCGTGATCGTGTTGTCCGCGTTGATGCGCGGCAGGATGAGCATCTGCGTGAAGATCGGGACGGCGATGATCTGCGTCGCCAGAACGACCGTGCCGTTCTGCGTCACGACCGGCTGCGAGATGAACACCGGGACGGTTTCACCGACGGACAGGGGAACCGGCACGTTGTTGAAGGTGGTGGCGGTCGGCGCGGCGACGATCTTGCCGCGCCCGGTCGTCAGAATCCAGCTCAACTGCGCCTGGAGGTTGCCCGCCGCGTAGGTGATGAAGGCGGTGTTGTTCGAGGTAAAGCCCGTGTTCACGCCCGCCTGGAGATTGACCTTCTGGAAACTCCAGTTGATACCGAAGGAGTTGGTATCGTTCTGCGAGACGGTGAGGAACTCGGCCTTGACCTGCAACTGCCGGGGCGCGACATCGAAGAAGCGGATGATCTCGCGCAGGTCGCGGATAGCGTCCGGCGTACCCTGTACGATGATGGAGTTGTCCGGCTCATAGCCGAAGATGTTCTGGATGCCTTCAGGAAGGAGCGCGCGGGCCACGCCCTGCTGCGCCTGCCCTCCCTGGCCGCCAAAACCGCCCTGACCGCCGATACCGCCGCCGCCAAAGCCGCCGGGCTGCCCACCGAAGCCCCCCCCGATACCGCCGCCCTGGAAGCCGCCACCAAAACCGCCACCGCCAAAGCCGCCGCCGCGCTGCCCGCCGCGACCGAACTCCTGGCGCGAGTCGCCGTTATCGCGATGCGCGCTCTGGTCGCTGGAGCCGGAGCCGTCGTTGGGCGCTGCGCCAAAGCTGGTATTGCCCTGCGCGCCGTTCAGGTTCTCCAGGTTGCTGTTGTTGGTCGTGTAGCCGGGGCTGCCGGTCGGCACGGAAGGCGCCGCGAACGGCTGCGGGCTGGCAGTCGTGGGCGCGGCCATCTGTACCGGCTGAAAATTGGCGTTCATCCGGTTCAGCCCATCGTAGGGGTTCTTGTTGGGATTGGTCAGGTCGCCGATGAGGCTCTGAATAAACTTTGTGTTGAGGTCGGCCAGTGGGCCGGTGCTGATGTGGAACATGCGCTGGAGGAGTTCCTGCGGCTCTGTCTGCAGCAGCTTGATCTTTTCCCAGCGGAGCGGAACATTCGG
This sequence comes from Chthonomonadaceae bacterium, assembly GCA_035651115.1. GTDB lineage: Bacteria > Armatimonadota > Chthonomonadetes > Chthonomonadales > Chthonomonadaceae > DASRGL01. The sequence goes on along the minus strand of DASRGL010000229.1, from coordinate 839 downwards.
GCGCGTCTCCACCGGAGCGGGCGTCGGCTCCTCGATGCGCTTCGGGGCCGAACCCTTCGGCCCGATATAGAAGACGCCGTTCTCGCGCCAGACATCGGCCCCTGCGGACAGGGCGATGAGATTGAGCGCCTCCTCCACCGGCTTCTTGCGCAGAGAGACCGTGACGGGATTCAGGTTTTTGACGTTCCCGACGAAGACGATGTCCAGCCCCGTCTTCTGCTGAAGCAGCTTGACCGCCACGGTCAGCGGCGCTTCCGCCAGTTCCAGACGATCCACCATCAGGTTGGTCGCTCGCGTGACCTCCTGATCGCGCGGAAATGCGTCATCGCTCGCGCGCGCATGAACTCCCGCGCCAGCAAGCATTGCCGTGCTAAGCGCCGCAGCCGCCCAGAGGCCGGAAGCGCGCTTTTTCTGCCGTTGCAAGCTCATACAATGCCCCCCTTTGCGCCTCGCAGCGTCAGGCGTGCGGGCGCGATATGCTCTTTATTGCGTGTCTTCGTTGCCATGCGGCATCCGCTCCGAATCGGATGCCAGCGCCAGCGCCTTGCGGTAATAGGCAGGGCGCTCAGTCAGAACCAGAATGCCGGTACAGGCAGTTTTACGGGCAGCACAACACAGACTCCTGCCTGCAAGCAGACAGGGAGTAATGGAAGAACGGGGAGAACAGTGCGCCACCAGGCGCTTTCACGAATTCGAGAGTGCAGAAGACGATGATAGATTTCGGATTGGGGAGGGGACGCCAGGGATTACACGCCCCCTCGCAAGGCAAGATTTAGAGCGACAGTCGCGGATCAGTAGCGTCCGCCGCCGAAACCGCCGCCTCCGAAGCCACCACCGCC
>DASRGL010000228.1:0-25142 GCA_035651115.1 Chthonomonadaceae bacterium | reverse complement strand
TACCCGCCAGCGCAGAGAGGTACCGACTACCAGGGGGGCGTGTCCGTAAGGACACTGGGCCGCAGGCCACCCAGCGAAGGGTTTCAACCCGTCGTGACAATAAGGTGTCCGCCCCTGAACCCAAGTTTGGGAGAGGGAGGCTAACCGTCCAGCTTCGCTTCCAGTTCGGCAAGCCGCTTTTCCAGGGCGCGAATCCGCTTGATGTAGTCCGGCAGCGCGGCGGCGGCGGCGTACTCGCGCATCTTCTCCGCGTGCGGACGCGCCGGATAGCCGGACACCGTGACGCCGGGAGCCACATTCCCGACGACGCCGCCCTGCGCCCCGACCCGCGCCTGGTCGCCGATAGTGACATGGTCTTTGATACCGGCCTGCCCTGCCAGCACAACGCCGTTGCCGAGAGTCGTGCTGCCCGCGATGCCGACCTGCGCGATGATCAGGCACGACTGCCCGATGCGAACATTGTGCGCGACATGCACCAGGTTGTCCAACTTTGTGCCGGAACCTATGACTGTCGCCCCGGTTTTCGCCCGGTCAATGCAGGTGTTGGCTCCGATCTCCACATCGTCGCCGACCTCCACGACGCCCAGTTGCGGCACTTTCCGTAGCGCCGGCCCAACCGGAATATATCCAAAGCCGTCCGCGCCGAGAATGCAGCCCGCGTGCAGAATACAGCGTTTGCCGACCGTGACGCGCCGATACAGCACGACGTTGGGATAGAGGATCGTGTCATCGCCGATGGCGCAGCCATCCCCGATAGATACGCCCGCGCCGAGAACGACCCGATCCCCCAGAGTGACGCCCGCGCCCAGAACGGCGTTCGGGCCGATGCTGACCTCTTTGCCCAGATGACAGTCCGGCCCGATCTGCGCGGTCGGGTGGATGCCGACAGGCGCGGCGGCGCGCGGCGCAAAGGTTTCCAGCACGCGCACGAAGGCCAGACGCGGATTCCCAACGAGAATGAGCGGCTTCTCCACAGCGCCGACCTCGGCGGCGAACTCCGGCGCCGTGAGGACGGCGGCGGCGCGGGAACGCAGCGCGGCAGCAAGATAGCGCGCCGACTCGGCAAAGACGAGGTCGCCCGCCTCCGCCTCCTCGATGCCGGCGACGCCGGAGAGGGCCGTTTCCGCCGCGCCGACGACCTGCCCTTCGACCAGTTGCGCGATCCGCGCCAGCGTCCAGTCCGATTGTGAAAGCTCTGCCGATGTCTCTGCCATGATGCGGCCCGAATCAAAATTCCTTCCCGCTCTGCTGCCACTGGGCGCGCAGCGCCTCCGCGACCGTCGCGGTCATGTCGCTGGCTCCGGCAGCGCCCTCCGGGGCGAGTGTCCAGCCCTGCTGCCGGGCCACCTGGATCACCGCCTGCTCCGTGTCTTTACGAATGGCGGCGAGCAGACGTTGCCTCTGCGCTTCCAGAGCGGCCTGCTGCTGCGACGACGCCGCGCCGACCTGCGCCCTGGCCCGCGCAAAGGCCGCATCGGTCGGCAGCGCAGTGGGCGGCTGCGGCTGTTCCGCCGGGCCGGGCGGCGGAGGGAGGGCCGTTCCCAGGTCCGGGATCGGTTCCGTCTCTGCGGCCAGACTGGCCTCTTCGCGCGCGATCTGCCTGGCGGCCAGCGCCTCCAGCTCCGCGCGCCGCCGCGCGAGATTCTGCTCCAGCTCTGCCGTCCACTTCGCCCGATCCGCATCAAGCTGGCGCTGCACCTCCGCCTGCGCGTCCGCCAGGCGGGCATCGCGCTCGTCGGTCAGCCGGGCGATCTCCGCGCGGACGGCGTTCAACTGCGTCTGCGCATCGAGAAGCGGCTGACTGGTAAACTCGCGCGTCTGCGACAGAAACACGACCTCTTTATAGCGGAGCGGCTCGATCTGCTGCGCGGCTTCCCGCCGAATGGCTTCCAGGCGGGCGGGCAGCGCGGCCTCCCGTTCGGCCTTCGCCGCCGCCAGCCGCGCCGCCAGTTGCCGCTGCGCCGCGCGCTCTTCGCGGCGCACTCTCTCCTCATTACGTCGGCGGAGTTCCTGCGTGAGACCCGCAATGCGGCGGCGCGCATCCTCGGCGATGCGCTGGCGGCGCTCCTGGGCCAGATTAGCCGGAATCGCTATCGGGGCGGGAAACGTGGGCGGCAGCGGCGAGGTCGCCAACCGCAGCCCGGCGGCCTGCGCCTGCGCGCTCTGCCCCGTCTGCGCCATTCGCTGCAAGGAGGTCACCTGCGCCCAGGTCGGATGCAGAGGCAGCAGCGCCTCCAGCCGGACGAACACGCGCGGCGCGGACGGCGCGGATGCGCGCCGACAGCCCCCTGCAGCCACTCCGATACTGAGGAGGGCGAGGAGCAGCGCACCCCGCGCTGCCGCCCCGCCCTGCGCGATACAAAACACGTTCTTGCTCCGCGCCGTTCGCCGGGGCGCGTTCCTACTTGTTAAGTTCCTTGAGGACGTCCTCGGTGATGTCGTTTTCGGCATACCAGGCCATCTCGTTGCTCAGCACGAGATTGTAACCGCCCTTCTTGGCGACTTTGGCGACGCCTTCGCGCACCTCTTTCAAGATGCGGTTGAGGTTGTCGCCCTGGATCTTGCGGAACTGATCGTCCGCCTCCTTCGAGCGGAACTGGATGCGGCTGTCCGTATCCCCCGCCAGCTTGGTCAGTGCCGTGATGCGCGCTTTATCGGCCTCCGTCAGGGCCGCCCCGCCTTTGGTCTGCAGATTGACGAACTCCGAATAGAGCGCCGAACTCTGATCCTGAAGCTTTTTCAGTTCGGCTTTCTCCGCCTCGGTCGCATTCGCGCCTTTCAGCACCAGATCGGACATCCGCTTCTGGTCGGCCTCGCTCAGGAGCGGATTCTGCTTCCAGGTCTGGAAGGTCAGTTGATAATCGTCCGCCATCTTCCGCAACTGGTTATTGGAGGCGACGGTCCCTTTATACTCGCTCAGGACGCGCGTGGTATCGAGGGTGGCGACTTTCAGCCCGCCCCCGCTATTATCCGGCGCAGCCCCCGCGCCCAGAGCCGCAATGATGCCGAGGAGGAGAGCGGCAAGCACGATCAGGCGCAGTCCGCGCGTAGGTTCAGACATTCTTTTCCGATTCCTTTCGTCTCGTTCCATGCGTCGAGTCAAACGCCGTTATTATAGCAGATAGCCCCGGCGCTGACAAGCTAGAACACATTGCCGATGCTGAAGTGGGTGCGCCCGCCCTCATCCCCGAAGCCGTAGTCCAGGCGCAGGGGGCCGAGCGGCGTGCGCACGCGAATGCCCAGGCCCAGGCCCAGATGCGGCCTGAAACCGGACTGATCGAAGCCCTGAATGGTCACGTTGGTATACGAACCGCCCCAGGCGTGGCCCGCATCCAGGAACAGCACGCCCGTCAGCGCGTTCGCGAGAGGCTGTCGGAACTCGACCGAGGCCAGCAGCATGTTCTTGCCCCAGAATCGGTCTTCGCGGTAGCCGCGCAGCGTGTCGGCCCCTCCGATGAAATACTGCTCGAAGAAGGGCAGGCGGCCCGACGAACTGCCTGCCATCAGGCGCAGGGCCACCACGCTCTTCTTGGCGTCCGGCTTGTTCCGGGGGCGCGGCCCCTGCAGGCTATAGTATTGGCGGACATCGAACGAGAACTTGCCGAAGTTCGTCGTGCCGAACACCCCGCTCGTGACGGTGTTATCCACCGGCTTCAGATCGGCATGACCGACCTGGAGGCTGAGGCTCTGATAGCCGCCGGTCACCGGGTCGAGGTCGAGATCGCGGGTGTTGTGGATCAGCGTGCCGCCGATAGAGTAGATCGGCCCGTTCTGAAGGATGTCCCGGTTGACGCCGACAAGCCCCGCCAGATTGTCGGTGCGCACGTTCTCCCCGCGCAGGCTGATGGCGGCGCGATAGGTCTGATGGAAGGGACGGCTTACCGTCACGATGCCGCCGGTGCGCTGCTCGAAGTAGCGCGTGTCCGTGTCGGTGGGACTGGTCACGGGCGTCTGGTTGAACAGGTTCGAGGAGAAACGGTACACGGTTTTATCGAAAAGCTGGACAGAGAGCGAGGTATCTCGCTTATCCAGCCAGGGTTCCGTGAAGCCGAGTTCGATGCTGTTGCGGCCCGCCACGCCGCCCGTCTCCCAGATCAGGCTGAGCTGCTGGCCCAGGCCGCGAAAGTTCGAGTCGGAGAGTTCCGCGCGCCCGACCAACTGCTGGCGGCTGCTGTAGCCGATGCCCAGGCCGATGGTCCCGGTGCGCCGCTCCGTCACGCTGATGGTGATGGCGACGCGGCCCGGCCCGACCGTGCGCTCCTCCAGGTTGACATCCTCGAACAGATCGAGATTGTAGAGCCGCTGCCGATCCCGGCTGAGCTGGTTGACGTTGTAGTAGTCGCCCTCTTTGGTCTTCATCGTCCGCATAAAGACCCGGCGCTTGGTGCGGTGATTGCCGGTGATTCGGATTTCGGAGACGCGCGCGACCAGGATGGAGATATTCAGCACCCCCGGCGTGTTGGGGTCGAAGCTGACATCGTTGATGACCGCCGAATAGCCCTGCGACCGGTAGAGGTTCTGAATATCTATGACATCGCTGCCGAACTGCACGACATTGTAGACCGTGCCGGGCTTGATATGGATGAGTTTCTGTATCTCTTCGGGCTTGATGGGGCCGGAGCCGCTGATGCTGACGCTGCGGATGGTATCGTTCTCATCCACCTCGATAATGACCTTGCAGAGGCCGTTGCTGGGATTGTTCTCCTCCACGCGGACGCGCACGGCGTTCTCTTCGGTGGCGCTGTGCTGCCCGAAATAGCCCGTCTTGTAGAGGTTGGTGGCGATCTCATCGAGGGTCTTGTCGGTGCAGGGGTCGCCGATCTTATGGCCGCTGTAGGCGATGATGGTCTCGGCGTTGAGCGTCTTGTTGCCGATGACGATGATCTCGCCGATCTTGGCCGTGCCAGGCGGCACGGGCGGATTGGCGTTCGGAGTGTTTTGGGGAGCCGGGGTCGTTTGCGTCGGGGCCGCCGCCTGCGCCAGCGCGCCATACTCGGAACCGAGGAGCAGGCCGAGACCGGCGGCAGGCAGTATGGTGACGAGCAGGAACGGGGAGGCGCAGCGTTTTCTGAGCCACGTCCTGCGGGTACATATTTTCATGACGATTCGAGTCTCCTCCAGTCGGCGCAGCGCCGAATTTGGGCGTTGGGCGTAAGGCATCGGGAGTTAGGAAAGGCTCCAGCGTTGTCGTTCCGCTTTTCTACAGCAGGGAGACGATAGCATCGGCTGGGGACGCCCAACGCCTCGATCGAGGGGCTATTCGCGATAGTAGGGCGTCAGTTTGCGGCGCAGCATGGCGCGGGCGCGGGAGAGGCGCGTCTTGACGTTCTCCAGGGTCAGGCCGGTCGCTTCGACGATCTCGTTGTAGGACAGATTCTCGAACTCGCGCAGCATCACGACCTCTTTGTAGTCAGGCGGCAGGGCGTCTATGGCCGCCAGAATGCGCTGGCGCAGCTCCTTCTCTTCCAGCAGCGTCTGGGGCGCGCGGCTCCAGTCGGCCACTTCGCGCTGCATCCGGTCGTCTTCTTCGGCGTCGCGCGGCTGATCCAGCGATTCGATGCGCAGAGAACGCTGCCGGTCGCGCTGCCGCACGCGGTTGATGCAGAGGTTGCGCGCGATCTGATAGAGCCAGGTAAAGACTTTGGCATCGCCCCGAAATCGCTCGTAGTGGCGAAACGCGCTGATGAACGTCTCCTGCGTCAGATCGGTCGCCTCTTCATAGTCCCCAAGGAACCGATAGATTACGTTAAAGATCTTCTTCTCGTACTTGTTGACCAGCGCATCGAAATCCAGGTCTCTATCGGCATCTTCCGGCGGGATGACGTTCATGAGCCGGTCTCTATTCCTCGCATCCTGGCGCTGAAAAAAGCCCTGGCGTGGCGGACACCCAGGCAGTCGCTCCCCAGTTGACGCTTGCACGTGCCGTATCCCTCGCCCTTTTGCTGGGGTATTAGGACGTTTGCTGAGTCGGATTGTTACACAATCCGTGCGAATCGCTGCGGGAAAAACAGACAACGTCTACGTGGACGGGGCAGACGACACCGCTGGTTTCCGGGGAGTACGCCGGTTAGTTCGCCTTAGAACTGCCAGACTCCTTCTAACAAAATCTGCTGGGTGTTCTGTTCATCAAACGTGTAGGACAACTGATAGCGGTCGCGATAGCGCAGGCCGAATTTGACATCATAGAACTCGGTCCCGGCGCCCAGGCTGCGTATGTAGGTGGCATAGACATCCAGATTCCGGCTCAGCGCGAACAGACGCAGGCTGATGGTCAGATTGAGATGCTGCACCGGGTCGTAGTTGATCTCGAACTGCTCGAAACCGAGCGCCTCGGCGGGCCGCTCGAACAGCCCCGGCAGCACGGAACTGGTCAGGACATTGGTCAGTTGGGCGGCCAGCGCCTGCTCCGGGTTGCGTCCCAACTGATTGAAGGCATCCATACCGACCAGGCTTCCGGCGATGCGCTGCGCCAGGGCTTGCTGGCTGGTCGCCAGGTCGGGCGGGTCGGTCTGGAAGGTCAGCGCCAGGCGCGGCTCGCCCGTGATGGGATCGGTGACGGTCCCGGTCAGCGGGCCGCGCGCCGTGACAATCACCTGATAACGCTTGCGCACGCCGCTCACGGAGGTTGCCGTCAGGTAGGTCTGCGCGCGAATATTGACGTCTATGCCGAGCGTGGGCTGTCCGAAATTGGCCTCATAGACCGGATAGAGCAGCCGCAAGGTTCCGGGCGGCAGGATCGTAAAGCGCGCCGTCGGCAGAACGAGCCGGCCCTCATGCACCGTCAGCGTCCCCTGCAGACTCGGCGCGCTCAGGTTTCCTGCCAGCGTGATGCTGCCGGTGGTGCGCGCGTTCAACTGCGGATTGACCAGCCGCACATTGTCGGCCAGTTGCAGGCGCAGGTTGAAGCGCGGGTTGACCGGCAGCGCGAATCTGGTGGCAGACACGCCTCCGAAGTCGCGCGGCAGCGTGGCCTCCGCATCATGGACGGTCATGGTTCCGGCGACGGTCGGGTTCGCCACCGTGCCGGTAAGCTGGAGGTCCATTTCCGCCGTGCCGCGCGCGCTGCCTCCCGTCACGCCCGGCAGCGGGCTTTCCGCGAACAGAATACGCCCGGCCCCGCTGCCGTTCTCTCCCACCGTGCGCAGGCGCAGCTCGCCGCGCTCCCCGGCCCCCGGCGGCTCCCCAAAACCCAGTGGCAGGCTGCCCGTCAGCGCGATAGGCGAGCCGGTCAGATTAGGCAGGGGCGCGCCCGTTCGACGATCATAGACCTGGGAGCGCGCGGAGAACCGCTCCACTTCCAGGCGGTCGCCCCGGAAGGCGAAGGCGGCATCCACATCGCGCAGTCCGGTGGCCGCCGTTCCGAAGCGCATCTTGGAGGCGGTCACGGTCGCCGCGCCGGAGACCACCGGCGCGGCGCGCGTTCCCGTGACCCGCGCCGTCACGGAGAGTTCGCCCACGCTGCCATCGAGAACATTCGGCGCGAAGGCGGAGAGCAACTGCAAACTCTGCCGGGGAATGGCCGCCTCGAAATCTATCTTCGCATCGGGCGGCACGAACGGCGGCGCCCAGGTGAAATCCACCGTGCCGTGCGCCCGCGCGCGATAGGTGACCGGCTCTCCGGCGACGGTGTCCCGCTTGAGCAGGGTGATATTGTCCGCCGTCAGGCTGCCCTCGGTCAGGGTCGCGTGCGCGACATCCAACCGGTCTATCTTCTGGCCGTGATAGAGCAGGTCGCGCAGGTTGATGGAGACATCCAGCGCCGGCGATTTGAACGTCCCCGACGCGACGATGAACAGGTCGCCCGCGCCGCGCAGAGGGCCGCCTGGCAGGGCGGCGTTCAGTTCGGACTGCACCCGTTCCAGTTGCACGTTATAGGCGTTCAGTTCCCCGGAGATAGGCCCTTGATAGGCGAGGGTCGCCTGCGGGACGTCAATATAGGTCTCGCCGCTCTCGAAGTGCGGGGTCTGCCGGGGCGTCTGCGGCGACGGCAGAACGGCCTCGTTTTTTGTGAGCCGCGCGCTGCCCGTGAAAGACGCGCGCGCGTCCTGGCCCAGTCCCCGCGCCTCCCAGGTCAGATCGGCGACCGGACTCTCCGCGGTTCCGGCAACGGCGATGCTGCCGGACAGCGCGCCCGGCAGCGGATCGGGCAGACGGTTCAGCGCCGCCAGCAGGCTCTTTCCCGGCTCCGCCAGCGGGTCGAGGCTGCCCTCCAGAAGATTGCGCAGCTTTTGCAGGTCGAGCTGCCGGAGGGCGATAGCGGCCTCCACCGCCTTTGTATCCAGATCGTAGGTCAGGCGCGAGACGGCGATGCCGCCGCCCGTGCGCGCCGGGTTCTGCGGATCGCCGAGCGTGATATTCTGGGAACGCAACTGCTTGTCGGCGTAGGTCAGGGCGGCGTGCAGTTCGCCGAGCGTAAAGGTATCGAGAGCCAGTTGATGTGTGTCCAGCGTCAGGGCGACGGCAGGGGCTTTGAGGCTGCCGGACACCTGCGCCTGCAACGCGACCTCTCCTTTGAGCCGCAGCGTCCCCTGCCCTTCCAGGCGCTCCGCCAGCGTCTCCGGGCCGAGGAGTTGGGCCAGGGTCTTCGCCAGTCCCGGCGTCTCCAGTCGCAGGCCCGTCGCCGTCACGGCCAGGTCGGAGTCGCCTTTGAGCCGCAGCAGGCCGGAGGCGGAGATCGTGCCGTCAGCGACCTGCACGCTCGCCTCCCGGATACGAACGCCTTCCGGCCCATACGCGACTGTCGCGCTCGCCCCTTCCAGCGGCAGATCGGCCAGCGTCGCCTCCTGCAGGCTGACGTTCTCGGCCACGACCTGCGGCGCGCGCGGCGTGCCGGTGACGCGCAGATCGGCGGCCAGCGTCCCGGACAGGTTCAGCCGCTTCGTATCCACGCCCGCGCTCCGCAGCAGATCGGTCACATCCAGATTGTCCGCGCTGGCCGTCAGGTTCAGGGAAGACTCCCGCGCGAACGGTTCGGCGACGACCCCGGAGAACCGGACAATGCCCGGATAGCGGCGTGCCGTTCCCTGGCTGATCACCAGCGCATCGCGCGACAGGTCGAGGTCGGCTTCGAGGGTGTCCAGCGCCGCCTTTCCCGCCTTGATCTCGAACGCGCTCAAGCGGCCCCGGAAGAGCGGGCTGCGCAGCGTCCCGGTGACTCTGCCGCGCACATAGCCGATGCCCGCAATCGAAACGCTCCCCTCCCCCTGTTCCTGGGGAGAAGAATTGGGGGTGGGGGGCCTGCTCTCACGAAGCGGCTGCGGCAGGGTGTTGGACAGCTCGCCGAAATCCAGTTCATCCCCCTCCAGCATCAGGTTCAACCGGCGTTTGTCCAGGTCTACCGTGCCGCGCGCCAGGACAAAGCCCTTCGGGTCTTCGAGGCGCAGCGTGCGGACATTCAGCCGGTTCCCGGTCGTATCCACCTTTGCATAGAGCGTATTGAGCGTCTGATTGTCCAGCTTTATGTCGTGAACTTGTGCCTGTCCGGTAACGTGCGGCAGTTCGCCGCGCCGTCCCTGCGCGATCAGGTCCAGGTCGCCATGGCCGTGAAGCGTCTGCTTGAGGGCCAGGCCGAGCGCATCGAGTTGGGCGTTGCGGCCATGCGCCTCCACTCGATAGGCTCCCGTCTTATCGAGCGCGATCTGCCCGCGCACCGACAGATCGCCGCGCGCGTAGTGGGCGCGGGCGTCGGCGTACAGCGTCCTGTTGGCAAGCAGGGCGCGTACTTCCACATTGCCGATCTGAACGTTCGGGGAGCGCAGCCCTTCGAATCGCGCCGCCAGCGTCGCCGTCGGATTCTCGACGGCCCCGGCGATCTGGAAGTCGGCGTTCGCCTGCCCGGAGAGCGGGCCTGCCTGCCTGCGCAGTCTGGCGATCTGCATCTTGAGGCTCTGTGGAAGGCGTGGGTCGGCGCTGAGGCGGGCCAGGTCAAGATGGCTCAGGGAGCCTTGCAGCGCGACGGTCGGCGCGGCCTGTCCGGGCAGGCGGGCGATCTGCGGGTTCTTCAGGGCGCGGGAGAGCAGTTGCGGCAGTCCGAAGAGGCTGCCTTTGACGGCGACGCCGGTTCCGGCCACCTGGCCGCTCAGGTCGGTGAGCAGCGAATCCGTCGTAAAGGTCGCCGTGCCGTTCACGCGCTCCAGCGGCACGCCGACCTGCGGCAGGCTGGCAGCGAGATCGGCGATCTGCACGCTGCCGTGCGTGTCCAGCGCCTGGAACTGGAAGGGGCGAAACGGCGAATCGCCTTCCGGCGTATAGAGGGCGTTGAGGATGAGGTCGGCGGCGCCGGAGGCGACCCGGCCCTGTGCAGGCGGCAGAAACCGCGCGGCCAGAAACGGCAGGCGCACCCGGTTGGCCGTCAGCCGGGCCTGAACACGATTCGGCGGCATGGCGGCGACGCCGACCGCGTGAAAATCGCGCAGCAGGGCGGGCTGCCCTATCCCCGCAACATCGAAGGCGATGCTCTTGTCCGGGCGTATCAGCGCGACACCTTCCAGGCCATCGAAGCGCGTGACCAGCAGGCGGGCGGGAACGCCGGGCGGATGCGGAAAGCGAGCGTCCGAATAGTACAGGATTCCGCCGGAAAATCTGACTTTATCGAGGAAAGGACGGGCCGGGGGCGCTTTCTTCGCAATCAGCGTCTCGAAATTCCAACGGCCCTGCGCATCGCGCGCCAGGCGAATCTGCGGCCCGATCAGTTGCAGCGCATCTATCATGGGAACGCGCTTATCGGTCACGAAGAGAAGCTGCCACAGGTTGTACCAGACGAGGACTTTATCGGCGCGGGCCAGCGTGCCGCTGCGCAGCGTTGGCCCATCGGCGACCGCCACATCGAAGAGTTCGATCCGGTTCGCCGCCGACAGCCCCCAGAGATTGCCCGTGATTCGGACATCCCCAATGCGGACTTCTCTCCCTAACCTCTGCGTCGCCTCGACCGAGAGGACGCCTGCCAGCCGCGCATCCGAGTTCAGATAGGCAAACTCCCGCCGCACAAGCCGAACCGCGCCGACGCCGAGAAGAACGAGCGGCAGCAGAAGCACGATCAAGTTGAGCCAGAAACGCAGACGGCCCATAGGGATGAAAACCAGGATCAAGAACGTCTGAACTGTGATTTATAGGATTATGAGATAGACTATGATTGAGTTCGACCTAATCATAGTCCATCCGTTAATCATTCTAATCACAGTTCAGACATTAATCTGTGGATTCTCGTCTTTCCACGCCGACGCGGGCGAGACGCTCGGCCATCAGCTTCTCGGAGAAAGCCTGCGCGTTGTAGGACGAGCGCACGAACGGCCCGGAGGCCACGAACGCAAAGCCCATCTCCTCGCCGATACGCTCGTACTCCTTGAAGCGGTTCGGATGCACGTACTCCATGACCGGCAGATGCTTATCCGTTGTCGGGCGGAGATACTGACCGATGGTGACGGCGCTGACGCCAACCGCCCGGAGATCGCGGAGGGTCTGCACGACCTCTTCATGCGTCTCGCCGAGGCCAAGCATGATGCCGGATTTGGTATGGATGGTGGCGTCCATGTTTTTGACGGCCTGAAGCAGGTCGAGCGTGCGTTCGTACTTCGCCTGCGGGCGCACGACCGGCGAGAGTCGCTCCACCGTCTCGATATTATGGTTATAGATGTCCGGGTGCGCCTCGACGACGCGCCGGATGCACCAGCGTTTGCCTTTGAAGTCCGGGGTCAGCACCTCGACGATGACTCCGGGAATCGCTTCCCGCAGCGCCTGGATGGTCTCGGCGAACTGGCCCGAACCTTCGTCCGGCAGTTCGTCCCGCGCGACCGACGTGACGACGACGTGCTTGAGACCCATCTGCTTTGCGGCCTCGGCCACGCGGCGCGGCTCGTCCGGGTCGAGTTCCAGGGGCCTGCCGACCTTGATGGCGCAGAAGCCGCAGTTGCGGGTGCAGATGTCGCCCAGGATCATAAAGGTGGCGGTCTTTTTGGACCAGCACTCGCCCAGGTTCGGGCAGCGCGCGCTCTCGCAGACCGTATGCAGTTTGGCCTCGCGCAGCATCGTGTCCACCATCCGCACGGTATCCGGGCTGGGGACGCGCTTGGTCAGCCATTCTGGTAGGCGGGAATTCACGGCGAAATGTTCCTTGATGTTCGTCCTGGCTCTCAGGTTGGCGTAAGTGTACCGCATTTGCCGGGGGGCGTCAAGCGCGGCCCCGCGCGGCGCTGGTTGAACATCTCGCACAGGACGACGCTGGCCGCGACTGCCAGATTGAGCGAATCGCTGCGGCCCACCATCGGGATTCGCACGGCCTACCTCAACACAGAGAACCTCAGGTACCTTCGATACCTGTGCATCGCGCACGCCGGGCAGGAGCCAAGCGCGATACCTTTCCGTTGTCGAGAGCGTTCCTTAGAAGTCGTCGTTCAGCCACATGGGCGGGCCGGCCAGCAGTTGGCAGAGCGCGGCATAGCCCGATTCGTCGTGTACGGTCAGGCGGTCGGCGGCGCGGATTTCGGCCACCGTCGGCGTGCCGAAGTAGGCTTGCGAGAGCGCCTGAATATCCAGCGAGACGTGCGGCGCGTCGTGGGTCGGACGTACCGACACTTCCCGCTCGGCGAACTCCACGCGCCAGGTTCCGGTGTTCCAGGGCGCGCACTCGTCCTGCACGGCCAGGTTGACCGCGCCGCGCGCTTCGTTCTCCGGCTTCCAGGCTTGCAGCGCGTCCGGCACATCTACCAGGCGGCCCATCGTCTTCGGGCGCAACACTGTCTCGATGTCCCAGTGATACCTCTGCGACCAGAGCGGGTCCTCGGCAGGCGCGTTCCAGTGGAACTTTTCGACCTGCATCTCGTGCCGCTTCAGCAGGCCGAGCAGGGCGCGCTGCGCGCGGGGCGTCAGGGAGAGAAACTCCCGCAGTTCCGTCTTTTCCTCCTTGCCGCCCCGGTAGGTCAGGTAGCCCTCGATTTGGCCGTCCTGCTCATAGACGTAGGTGTAGGTGTACTGCTTCTCCTCGTCATCCAGAATGGCGGCCCAGGTTTTCGGCCCCCGGCGGACACAGCCGCGATACCGACCGGCGAACTGCGTATACAGCGCGATAATCGCCGGGCGATCTTCCAATGTGGCCGCGCGGACGTTCTCCGTCTCCGGGACGGCGCGCAGAATACGGGTCGGCAGCGTATAATGCCGCTCCAGGCCGATCCACTCCCAGCCGAAACGCTGGTAGTATTCGAAGCTGAACGGGAACAGCATGGACGTGACCTGCCCGACTTCGCGCATCCTCTCCAGCGACGCCTTCAGGCCCGCGCCCGCATAGCCGCGCCCGCGTCGCGCGGGCAGACAGGCGACGCCGCCAAGCCCTCCCATCGGTACAACGACCTCCGGGCCGAGATGAATCCGGTAGTCTATGATCGCGACGGTCGCCTGCAGGCCCGCCTCGTCGAACACGCCGATGGTGCATACCGACTCATCATTCTTTTGCGGGAACTCCCGCCACCAGCGCATCTCGCGGTCGCCGCGCTCGAACGCTTGCGACCAGACGTAGTACTCCAGTTCCAACTCTTCCCCGGTCAAAACACGGATTTCCATGGGTCTCCTTGTCTCCTTTTGGTGTTTGCTCAACTCTCTGTGGGCCGGACATTGAAATACCCGTCTGGGAGGCGCTACGCGCCAAGCGTCCTAGCGGACGCATCCGTTTTCACAGTCTTCTCCTTCGTATACAGGTGAGTGCGATACAACAGAGGAAGCCTGGAACGCAAGTCCGTCCGCAGGACGGTTAGCCGCAGGCTTGTCAGACGGGTATTTCAATGCCCGGCCCTGCGGTTCCGCTCCCCTGCCACTTCTCGTAGATGTCGGCGATCACGTCGTCAATCGGAGCGCGGTGCGTCTCGACATCCAGCACCTGCGCCTGCTCCGCCGCCTGTTCCAGCTGCGCGGTGATCGTCACGCGGATTGGCTCCGAACAGCGGCGCGCAGAGCAGCAGCGGCAGCGAGAAGAAGGCGAACCCGAACGCCCACTTCCCGAACATCTCCGCCGCGAACTGGGTGAAGACTCCGAGAGGACGCACGAAGCGCGTCGCGATGGTGCCGTCCCAGAAGGCGGAGACCAGCCCGGTGCGGCACGTCAACTGTTCGGCGAAGACCTCGGCGCTCAGCGTATAGGTCAGCACAGCGGGCAGGGTCAGGCCAGAGACGATTCCCCTTCCCGCCAGCAGCAGCCGCCAGATGGAGAGCAGCACGGCGACCCGCAGAAACCGCAGCACGAAGTCCAGCAGAAACAGAGGGCTGTCTCCCACATAGCTGGTCGCGGACATCGCCGCCGTCTTGTGAATTTTAGGCAGAGCAGAGCGCATCGAACCTGGCTCCCCTATTTCCCACGAGAATTGCCACTTGACTTCCTTCCGCATTCCTGCGATAATAACCGTAGACTCGAAAGGAGGTGGTGGCTAGCATGGATCATAGTCAACGAGGTGAGCAGGCGGTCTAAGCCTGTTTTAGCCTGAAACTCCTTCTTGACGGCTCTGCCGTACAAGTTGGCAACAGGTCATGAACGGGCCACCGGCCTGTTCGCCTGCTGAAGCCCGGCGCGCTTTTGCGTGTCCGGGCTATAATTTTGCCCTCACCCCCGGCCCCTCGCCCGCGCTGCGGGCGAGGGGAGATTCTTAGTTCCTCCCAAACGCACAAAAAGCCACCGGTACAGAACGCAGACCGGTGGCGAGAAGACAGGCCGAAAAAGCCACCGGCGGCGCTGTGGCCCGTGGCTTTCCAGGAAGCACTATGAACGTTTAGATCAGAGTGTCAATGGAAAGGAGGGGAAGGGCAGCACAGCGCGAGCAACGCCCAGGCAGAATCCGAGCGTGCAACGGCGAGGTCAGGCGTATGAAAGCCTGCCCGGAACGGGCCGACAGGATGCCGGAAACTCGCCATGCTGAGCTGCATGAATGGGGTCAATCCTTCCGATTTATTTCAATCCTCACCCGCTTTTGGAGCAGGCGCTATCGTAGTATAGCAAGAGCCATGAGGGCTTGTCAAGGAGAATTTTCTTTGCCGGGTACAGAACGTACCCGGTCCTACACCACCCCATTGTTCGGGCGCGGACGCCAGCCGGGAATGCGGCGCAGAGAGAGCGTATCGGACTCGACAGGGATGGAGCAGATAAGACAGTGGGGAAACCGCTTCGCCAGAAAGCGGGCGTTATGCCAGTCGGGTTCGAACCAGACGCGCAGTTCGTGGCGGGCGATCAGGTAGACGGCATGTTGGAGCGGATCGCGCCGGAGGATCTGCCCGGCGGTCACGGACGAGTAGACGCGCTGGCCCCGCAGAAAGGGCCAGTCGGAGAGAAGACGAATCGGATCAGCCATAGCTGTAGACAGGCGTTAACAGGTCTGTCGGAGGCAGGCGTCAACCTGCGCCGTTCCGCCAAAAAAAGCGCAAAAAAACCCTGCTCGCGCGCCTTTGGGTACTTGACACGAACCGTGCCACCCAGTACAATGTGCAGTACCGGGGTGACTCAGGGGTAAGTTTGGGGAGACTTCGGGGAGACTGGTTAGCGGCCTGCTCCCAAAAGCCTCCGATATTCACCTGTCGAAAGACGATTTTTGAGCGGAATGGCGATCAGTTCCCCAAACCTACGTATGTGGGGCCGCTTCGAACACAGCCTGGACGACAAGGGCCGTGTCATCGTTCCCCAAAAGTTTCGCGACCGGCTCGGCGAGGAGTTCGTCCTCACCATCGGGCCGGGCAACCATATTCGCGTCTATCCCATGCCCGTCTGGGAGGCGATGGAAGAGCAGCTTGCCAGCGCCGATCTGATGGATGAGACCAACGAAGACACTGTCTTCTTACAGCGTATGTTCGGCAGTTGCGAGTTCGCCAGCCCGGATCAGCAGAACCGCCTCTCCATCCCGCGCCATCTGCGCGAATGGGCCAACCTGCGCGAGGGCGAGACCGCCATCATCCTGGGCAGCGGCACGCGCCTGGAACTCTGGAGTCGCCCGAACTGGGAAGAGTACAGCAAACTGTTCACCGAGCGCAACGCGGCAGAAGCCGCCAAGCGCCGCCAACTCGGCTCGGCAGCCGCTTCCGCCCACGGACAGCCGCCCGCTGCCGATAGCGATGAGGGCCGTGACACGACGTAACTGACTTGTTTCGATCCTCTCCCATTCAGAGAGGGGAGCCATCGCCAGCGACAGCCCCGGCGAGCAGGGACGATGCCACCGAACGCAAGCGCCTACCACGAACCCGTCCTACGGGCCGAAACGCTGCGCTACCTGGCCCCGAAGCCTGGCGAAACCATGCTCGATGCCACGCTCGGCGGCGGCGGCCACAGCCTGGCGATTGCGCAAGCGTTAGCGCCCGGAGGCACGCTGATCGGCCTCGACCGCGACCCGGAGGCGCTGGCCGAAGCCGAAACCCGGCTCGCCCCGATGCGCGGCTCGCTTACCATTATACTGATTCATTCCGATTTTGGCAAGTTGGACACTGCGCTAAACGCGACGGCAGGCACAGAAGCGATCCGACTGGACGGCGTCCTCTTCGATCTGGGCGTCTCCTCGCACCAACTGGATACCGCGCGCGGCTTCAGTTTCCGGCGCGACGAACCGCTCGATATGCGGATGGACACGACTTCCGGCCCGACCGCCGCCGACCTGCTGGCAGCGGCCGGCGAACACGAACTGACACGCATCCTGCGCGACTACGGCGAGGAACGCTGGGCCAGGCGGATCGCCCGCAATCTGGTCGAGCGGCGAAAGCAGAAACGTCCTGTGCAGACCACCGGGGAACTCGCGGCCCTGGTCGAGAGCAGCATCCCGCGCGCCGCCTGGCCGAAAGAGATCCATGTGGCGACACGGACGTTCCAGGCGCTCCGCATCGCCGTCAACGACGAACTCGGCCAGTTGGAAGCGGGACTGGAGGCGGCGGTAGACCGCCTGAAACCGGGAGGGCGGCTCGTCGTCATCAGCTACCATTCGCTCGAAGATCGTATCGTCAAGCGCGCTTTCGCGACGTGGGCCGGTCGGACTCCCTCCGCCCCCGGTTCCTCGCCCGCCGCATTTCTGCCCTCGACGGCAGATGCGGATCGGAGACTGAACCTGCTGACGCGCAAGCCCGTTGTTCCCACCGCCGAGGAGATCGCGCGGAACCCGCGCGCCCGCAGCGCCAAACTGCGCGCCGCCGAGCGCAGACGTGATTGAAGAGGCTGCAAGGATGCCCACTGCACAACGAGAGACCGGACAGAACGCTTTCTCCCGTCCCTACGCCACAGGGACCCGACCGCTCACGGGTGTGCCGCGCGCCTCCACAGCAGCGCGCGTCTACACGCCTGCGCCTGCTCCCGCCCAGTCGGTTCCCGTCTCGCGCCCGCGCGCCCGCCGCCCGGAACAGACCGCCTGGATGCTCCTGATGGTCTTCGCGGCGTTCGCGGCGGTGATCATCGGACTGGCCTACATCTACGGCTACGCGCTGGTCACCAAAGAGGGCTATCGGCGGGCCAGGCTCAAGACGATGCTGCGGCAGGAGCGCGAGATGGCGCAGCAGTGGAAGCAGCAGCTTGCCCTGACCCATACCCCGACACTCATCGAACACAAAGCGCGCCTGAACGGTATGGTGCGCCCTGACGAAAAATGGACCTTGACAGTGGGGGAGTAGGCCCTCACCCCTGTGTCCTCCCCCCAAGAACAGGGGGAGGGAATATCAGGTGAACCCTCGGAGAGAAGCAAGAAAGCGAGCGACACTCATGGCTGTGCGAGGCTTGGTTCGCGGTGAGTTCGTGCGCAAGCGCATGGAGCGCGCCTTTCTGGTGATCCTGGCCTGCTATCTGGGCCTGATCGGGCGCATGGTCTATCTGCAGGGCGCGCAGGGGCCGGAACTGCGCGAGAAAGCGGCTCAGATGCGCGAGCAGAGGATTCCGCTGCGCGCCCATCGCGGCTCCCTGCTCGACCGGGACGGCAAGCCGCTGGCCGTCAGCCTCTACTCCGGCACGGTCGGCTTCGATCCTGCCGTCGTGCAGCCCGACCCGAAGAATCCGAAAAAGACGGCGCGCTTGCAAAAAGACCTGCTCGCCAGCGTCCATCGCGCCGCCCGGATTCTGCATCTGTCGGAAGCGGCCTTATTGGACAGGGTCTTGCAGGCGCAGCGGGCGTTCAATCCTGATGCGCCCAGACGGTTCGTTCCCATCAAGCCCGGTATCTCCCTGGAGGTCGCGCAGCAGATTCGCGAATCGCGCCCGCGCCTGCTCGGTTTCGGCGTGCAGGACGGCAGCAAGCGGGTCTATTCGAGCGCAGACAACGCCGCGCAGGTCGTCGGGTTCCTGGGGCCGGAGGGCAAAGGCGCAGCCGGGCTGGAACGCTCCTGTGGAACCTGGCTCGACGGACACAACGGCTACGCGGTCGCCGAGGTAGACAACCTGCGCCGCGAGATACCGGACACGCTGCAAAAGCTGGTTCCGGCCAAAGACGGCCTGGATGTGCGCACCACGCTGGACGCCAACGCGCAGCATATCGTCACCGAAGAGGCGCGGCGCATCTGGGAAAAGTATCATCCGCAGGGCGTCTCTATCGTTGTCGTGGACCCGATGACCGGCGACGTGCTGGCCCTGGTCAGTATGCCGACGTTCGATCCGAACCCCGGCAGGCGGCACACGCTAACCGGCGAGAACCTGGCGGAACGGTGCGCCAGCCGCCTCTACGAACCCGGCTCGACCCTCAAGGCGCTGACCATCGCCGCCGCGCTGGACGACGGGGCCATCGGCCTGAACAGCACGTTCACCTGCGGCGGCACGCTGAAGGTCGGACGCGGCCTCATTCACTGCGTCCTGCACGGCGCCTCGGAACGCTATGGACACGGCACGGAGACGCCGCAGGACATCATGCGGCACTCCTGCAACGTCGGCGCGGCGCAGGTCGGGCTGCGGCTCGGCGCGGAACGCCTGTACGCCGCCGAGCGCCGCTTCGGTCTGCTCGATCCGCTGAACGTCGGCCTGCCCGCCACGCAGCGCGGTCGCCTCTCCTTTGACAAGAGCGAGAAGATCAACAGCCCCGGCAAAGTCGCGCGCGTCGCCTTCGGCCACTCCATCACGACCACGCCGCTGCACGTCGCGATGGCCTATGCCGCTATCGCCAACGGGGGCGTGCTGATGCAGCCGCGCCTGCTCACCGCCGTGACGGACGCCAACGGCAAAGTGCGTCAGTCCTGGGAGCCGAAAGCTGTGCGGCGCGTGCTGTCCCGGCAGACGAGCGCGGAGGTCTGCGCCATGCTGCGCGCCGTCGTCGCGAACGGAACCGGCAAAGTGGCGGCGCTTCCCGGCTATCGCATCGGCGGCAAGACCGGCACGGCCAACAAGTATCGGCGCGGCGCGTATGTCGGCTCGTTCGTCGGCTTCTTCCCCGCCAGTCCGAACGTCAAGCCGCGCGCCGTCGTCCTGGTCGCCGTAGATGAGCCGAAGGGAGCCTACTACGGCGCGGAGGTCGCGGCCCCGGCGTTCCAGGCGATTGCGCGCCGCCTGACGGCAGCCTGGCATGTGCCGGAGGACGATCCCGATTCGACGCAGGCCCGCGAAGCCTCCGAGAATCTGCGCCGCGCCGGTCACGCGCCGATTCCCATCGCACGGGATTAGGCGTTCAAATCACTTTTGTTCTCACGCGCTTCCACGCGCAGACAGCTCCGGTTCGGCGCGTGGCTTCGGGGCTGTACCGACGTTCGGGTTCGCCCGCACCGGCGTACAGCCCCTTTTTTCTTTCGCGAAAACCTGCTATAATGGCTGACTTGAGGGCGCATTTTCCGCCCCAGGATTTAGATAGGGTCAACGCCGTGAGTCCCGCGATTCCCCTGCCCCAACTTGTCGCGCGCCTGCCCCAGGCCGCTCTCAGTGGCCCCGCCGACCGCACTGTGCAAGGCATCACCCACGACTCCCGCGCCGTCCAGCCCGGCGATCTGTTCCTCTGTCTGCACGGCGGCACGCACGACGGCCATCGGTTCGCGCCGGACGCGCTGGCACAAGGGGCCGTCGCGCTTGTCGTCAACGCGGGCGGGCTGGAAGCGGCAGGCGTGACCGTGCCGCCGGAGACGACGGTCGTCTCCGTGCAGGACACGCGCCGCGCGCTGCCTCTGCTGGCCTGCGCCTTCTACGGCGATCCTTCACACAGCCTGACGATGGTCGGCGTGACCGGCACGAACGGCAAGACGACGACCACGCGCATGATCGCCGCCATCCTGCGCGCCGCCGGAAAGCGCGTCGGGACTATCGGCACGCTCGGCGCGGAACTGGACGGCCAGCCCATTCCGAGCGACCACACCACGCCGGAGGCAGACCAGCTGCAAAGCCTGCTCGCCACCATGCGCGACTCCGGCGCGGAGGCCGTCGTGATGGAGGTCTCCTCGCACGCGCTGGCCCAGTTCCGCACGGACGGCATCGCCTTCAACGTCGGCGTCTTTACCAATATCACGCAGGATCATCTGGACTTTCACGGCACGATGGAGGACTATTTCGAGGCGAAAGCCCGGCTGTTCGCGGAGTATCCGATCCTCTATCCCCGGCCCGATGGCGCGGCCTTCATCTCGGTCATCAACGTGGCGCAGTGGGAGGGGCGCGATCTGGTCACGCGGGCGCGCGGCGACATCCTCACCTTCACGACCGGCACAAACCCGGCCAATCTGCGCGCCGAAGATGTAGAACTCTCCCCGACGAGCGCCCGCTTCACCGCCGTCTACGATGTTGGCGTGGAGACGTTCCGCCTGCCGATCACGCTGCCCGTCGGCGGCGCGTTCCAGGTCGGCAACGCGCTGGCGGCTATCGGCGCGGGCCTGCGGCTCGGCGTGCCGAAAGAGACGGTCGCGGCGGGATTGGCAAATCTGCCGCCGGTTCCGGGCCGCTTCGAGTCCGTGCCGACGGGAGAGCGCGGTTTCAGCGTCGTGGTGGACTATGCCCACACGCCCGACGGCCTGGAGAACCTGCTGCGCTCCGCAAAGGAACTGAACCCCGCGCGCATCCTGGTCGTCTTCGGCTGCGGCGGCAACCGCGACCGCACCAAGCGCCCGATCATGGGCCGCCTCGCCGCGACGCAGGCCGATGTCGCCATCGTCACGTCGGATAATCCACGCCGCGAAGACCCGGACGCCATCATCGCCGAAATCCTGACCGGCATGGACAAGTCCGCCGATCCTGACATCAAGGCCGAAATCCACGTTCAGCCCGACCGCCGCGCCGCCATCGCGCTTGCCATCGCACAGGCGCGGCCCGGCGATCTGGTCCTTATCGCGGGCAAGGGCCATGAGGACTACCAGATCCTCGGCGACACGAAGCACCATTTCGACGACCGGGAAGTGGCGCGGGAGTTAATGACCTAACCCCCCGTCCCCCTTCCCTGCCCGTTCGTTCCTCACTAGGGAAGGGGGTGTCGAGAACGTGTACGCTTTGTTGGAGGCTGTCTTTCCCGTCAGGCGGGAATGTAAAGACTGAATACAACGGTAGAAATGAGGTCACCCCCTTCCCTAGCCCGAACACGCTTTACCGTTCGGGCGGGTAGGGAAGGGGGACGGGGGGTTAGGTTTGGAACCCATTGCGCTTACCTGGATCGCGGAGGCGCTGAACGCCCGCATCATCGGCACGCTGAATGGAATCGCGCGCGGCATCTGCACGGACACGCGGCAGGGCGCGGACGGCGCGCTGTTCTTCGCGCTGCAAGGCGAGAATGCGGACGGCCACAACTACGTCGCGCAGGCGTTCGCGGCGGGCGCGGTCGGGGCGGTCGTCTCGCGAGCAATAGAAGGTGCGAAAGGGCCGCTGCTGGTTGTGCCAGACACACTGCGCGCCCTCGGTGACCTGGCAAACCGCTACCGGCAGCAGTTCGCGATTCCCGTCGTCGGCATCACCGGCAGCGTGGGCAAGACCTCGACGAAAGAGATGATCGCGGCGGTCTTGCGCACGAAGTACCGCACGCTCGCCAGCGACAAGAATTTCAACAACGAGATCGGCGTGCCGCTCACGCTCTTGCAACTGACGAAGGCACACGAGACCGCCGTAATCGAGATGGGGATGCGCGGCCTGGGCGAGATAGACCGTCTGGCCGAGATCGCGCAGCCGACCGTCGGCGTCATCACGCAGATAGGCTACGCGCATATCGAGCGGCTCGGCTCGCAGCAGCAGATCGCGCAGGCCAAATCCGAACTGCTGGCGCGGCTTCCGGCGGGCAGCTTCGCCCTTCTGCCCTACCGCGATAGGTTCTACGACTATCTGAAGAGCCGCGTCCCGGCAGGCTGCACGGTTCTCAGCTTCGGCGAAGGCGGCGAGGAGGCCTGGCCGCCCGACGTCCGCCTCTACCCGGTTCCGAGCCGCGCGAACGGCTGCGCCGAGGCCAGGGTCATGATCTATAGACAGGAGTTTTTCCTGACGCTCCGGGCGTTCGGCGCGCATCATCTGCACAACGCCGGGGCCGCGCTCGCTGCCGCCTATGCGCTGGATGTGCCGCTCAAGCAGGCGATTGCCGCGCTGGAAGCCTGGGAGGGCGCGCCAGGCCGCATGGTCGTGCGCCACACGCCGGACGGTCTGACGATCCTGGACGACTGCTACAACGCCGGGCCGGAGAGCATGGAGGCGGCCTTGCAAACGCTGGCGCTGGAAACCATCGTCAACGGGGTCGCCGTCCTCGGCGACATGAAGGAGTTGGGCGATTTCGCGTCGGAAGCGCACCGCGCCGTCGGGCAGAAGGTCGTCGCAGCCCAGGTAAAATTGCTGGTAACGGTCGGGGAGTTGGCAAGAGAGACAGAGGCCGGAGCCAGGGAGTACGCCGCCCGGATCGGCAGACCGATGCCGCCCGTTCGTCACTTTGCCGATGCGGAGGCGGCTGCCGCGCATATCGGAGAGATCGTCACGCCGAAAGATACCGTGCTGGTCAAGGGATCGCGGGCCATGCAGATGGAGCGGATCGTCGCCGCGCTGACCGGCGAGCCGACCGGAGACGCGCATGGATAGCCTGGTACTCGGCTTCCTGGCCGCGTTTCTGCTGACGGCGGTTCCAGGCAAGATCGCCATCGCGCAGTTGCGGCGGCTCGGCGCGAAGCAGAACATCAGCGCGGACGCGCCCGAAGCCCACAGCGCGAAGCAGCATACGCCGACGATGGGCGGACTGCTCATCCTGGCCGCGCATACGGTCGTCGTGCTGGCCTACTTCTTTCTGACGCAGCTTGGCGAACATCGGCATCCCCTGCAGGACTACACGCTGCTGCCGCTCCTGCTCCTGACGCTGGCTTTCGGCGGCATCGGGTTCGCCGACGACTTCCTGAGCGTGCGGCGCGGCAAAAATCTGGGACTGCGGGCGAGAGAGAAGTTCGCGGCGCAGTGCCTCGTCGCCATCGGGTTCGCGTTCTGGCTGGCGAAGACGGCGCAGCCCAATCTGACGACGAGCGTCGCGCTGACGCCCGCCCTGACCCTCGGCTCTTACGTCAGTGGCGAGAAGGTCATGGATCTGGGCTGGTGGTACTACCCGCTGGCCGCGCTGTTCATCGTCGGCCTGTCCAACGCGACCAACTTCACGGACGGACTGGACGGTCTCGCAAGCGGCGTCACCTTTA
The DNA here is from genome assembly GCA_035651115.1 of Chthonomonadaceae bacterium. Taxonomy (GTDB): domain Bacteria; phylum Armatimonadota; class Chthonomonadetes; order Chthonomonadales; family Chthonomonadaceae; genus DASRGL01. The sequence continues at coordinate 1,613 of DASRGL010000228.1, read as the reverse complement.
TCATCTGCCTGGCGCTGGCGATGCTGGCGACACAGAGTATCTATCCGTCGCTCGACTTTTTCGTGATCGCGCTGGCCGGTTCGCTGGCAGGCTTTCTCTGGTGGAACGCGCATCCGGCGAAGGTCTTCATGGGCGATACGGGGTCGCTGGCGCTCGGCGCGGCGCTGGCGGGCGTGGCGCTGGCAGGCAAGCAGGAGGTCGGCCTGATCATCGCGGCGCTGGTCTGCTGGGCCGAACTGTTCTCGGTCATCCTCCAGGTTCTCGTCTTCAAATGGCACAGAAAGCGGCGCGGCCTGGACTACGCAAAATCGCACCGGGTCTTCCGCCGTTCGCCCCTGCATCATCATTTCGAGGAGTTGGGCTGGCCGGAGACGCAGGTGGTGACGCGCTTCTGGATCGCGGGCGCGCTCTGCGCCGCGCTGGCGCTGCTCTGGAGCCGGGGGTGAGTTGAACACTTTTCATGACAAGCGCATCAGCGTGATCGGAGCGGCGCGCAGCGGCCTCGCGGCGGCGCGCATTCTGACACGCCTGGGCGCGCATATCCTGCTCTCCGACAGCCAGACGGCGCAGCAACTCGGTACGGCCCGCGTCGCGGAGATCGAAGCGACCGGCGCCGCCTTCGTGCTGGGCGCGAACATGGAAACAGCCCTGCCTGCCGGAACCGAACTCGTCGTCACCAGTCCCGGCGTGCCGAAAACGGCTCCCGTGCTGCAAGAGGCGGTTCGGCGCGGCATCCCGGTCTGGTCGGAGATCGAACTGGCCTACCGGCTGACCGACGCACCCATCCTCGCCACGACCGGCACAAACGGCAAAACGACGACCACGCTGCTCCTCGGCGCGATCCTGCAAGCGGCGGGCAAAAACGCGCTTGTCTGCGGCAACGTCAGCGCGGACGAGATCAAGCGAACGCTGGTAGAGGCTGCGGTTGAGGCAAGCCAGCCCTCACCCCTAACCCCTCTCCCACGCTGTGGGAGAGGGGAACGCTCAGGCTCCCCCTTCTCCCACAGCGTGGGAGAAGGGGGACGGGGAGATGAGGGCGCGCTTCTCGTCGCCGAGATCAGCAGCTTTCAGTTGGAGTGGATCGAGCGGTTCGCGCCGAAGGTCGCCATTCTTACCAACGTCACGCCCGACCATCTCAACCGGCACGCCAGTTTCGACGAGTACGCGCAGACCAAAGCCCGCCTCTTTGCCGCGCAGGGGCCGGAGGACTGGGCCGTGCTGAACTATGATAACCCAACGGCCCGTGCCGTCGGCCAGTCGAACCTGCCCGGACGACGCGGCTGGTTCACGCGCAGCGCGTCTCCGCCCGACGATGGCCCGGCGGCCTGGCTGCAAGACGGCGTTCTGACCGTTCGCCTGGAACCTGACGTCCCGGCCATTGCGATACTGCCCGCGCGCGACCTGCCGCCCAGCCTGCCCGGCGCGCACAGCGTCGAAAACGTTCTGGAGGCTTCAATAGCGGCGCTGGCGATGGGCGTGGAGGCGGAGACGATTGCGCGGGCGGTTCGGAATTTCGGCGGCGTGGCCCATCGGATGGAGCGCGTGGCCGAGATCGGCGGCGTCCTCTACATTAATAACAGCATGTGTACGAACGTCGCAGCGGCCATCCGTTC
>DASRGL010000227.1:0-5975 GCA_035651115.1 Chthonomonadaceae bacterium | reverse complement strand
ACCGAAGAGCGCGCCGGACGGCGACGGCGTGGAGGACGCACGCGCCGCACCGCCGTCACGCCGGAAGCCGCGACCGCAGAAGCGGGCGAAACGACGGCTCCGACCGAGACAACGGAAGCCCCGCCCGCTTCGCCCGACGCGGAGACAGAGGCGGAAGGCGAGACCACCGAGACGGCCCGGCGCGGACGCCGCAGCCGCCACGAACGCGCGCCCCGGAGAGGCCGGGGGCGCGCGGCAGTCGAAAGCGAAGAGGCCACCGAGGAGACACCCTCACTGCGCAACGTCGGGCCGGAACCCGTCGCCGAGGAGAAGATAGATCGCACTGTCGGCGCGCATCTGGTCTGGCGGCACGGCGTGGCGGAGATACACATTGACAGCGTCGCCTATCCGCCCATTCTCTTCTTCGGCAACCTGGAGGGCGGCGATCCGCAGCGCGTTCTCTCCGAAGTGCGCCGCGCGGCCCACGCCGGTGTGCATCTGCACTCCACGCTGATCGAACTGCCCTGCCCACTCGACGATCCCGGAACCGCCCTGGAAGAGATTGACCATCGGCTCAAGGCGATTCTGGATGCCGACCCCGAAGGCTTCGTCATGCCGCGCATCGTCTTCGTCCCGGCGCGCGGCTGGAAGCGCGAATACCCGACCGAGATCGCCACCTACTCCGACGGCTCGACCGGCGACCCCTCCATCACCAGCGAGCGGTTCTGGCAGGAGGCCGAACTGTCGCTCGTCAACCTCATTGACCACCTGCGCAGCCAGGAGTGGGGGCGGCGCGTCTTCGGATACCATCTGGAGCGCGGCGAGTGGTTCCAGCCTGCCGATCAGGGCTACGACCGCAGCATGGCGAACCGCGACGCCTTTCGCGACTGGCTGCGCGAGAAGTATAAGAACAGCCTGGTCGCGCTGCGCGCCGCCTGGTACGACGGCGATGTGCAGTTCCACACCGCCGAGATCCCGCCGATGATCACGAAGCCGAACCCGCAGAACGCCTTTTACGAGACGCGGCGGCAGCGGCGCTACATAGACTTCAACGAGTTTACATCGGAAAGCACGGCACGGCGGCTGATCGCGCTGGCGCGCGTCATCAAGAAGGCGACCGGCAACCAGGCGCTCGTCTCCGTCTGCTACGGCTACACCTTCGAGTTCGGGCATCCGTTCAGCGGGCATCTGGCGCTGGGGATGCTGCAATCGGCGCAGGCCATCAACCTGGTCTGCGGGCCGCCCTCCTATCGCGACCGCAAGCCGGGGGGCGCGGCCTCGCTGCCCGCGCCGGTGGACTCGCTGGCCCTGCACGGCAAGCTGTGGCTCTCGGAAGACGATACCAAGACCTATCTGGCCCCGGCCAAACAGGATCCGACGGACTATAACCCGCGCCTGGGCGACCGCGTCGCCACCGAGCAGGCGCACGCCCGCGCGATGGGCCGCGCGCTGGCGACCCTCACCGGCGTCAGCTGGATGGACTTATGGGGCGAGGGCTGGCTGGATGACGAGGGAATCTGGGAGCGTCTGGGAGCCTTTACGGCGCGCTACCGCGCGTTTCAGCGGCATCACGAGCGCGTCCGTACCCCTGATGTCGTCGCGCTGATAGACGAGAAGAGCCTGCTGCACGTGCAGCGCGGCGAGATGTTTTTCCGCAAGCTGACTAACGGCCTGCGCGATACCCTGCAGCGCACGGGCGTCTCCTACGGCCTCTATCTGCAGAGCGACCTGCTGGCGAAGGACTTCCCGACCGGAGCCGCCCTCTATCTCTTCCTGACGCCCTATCGCCTGACGGCGGAGCAGCGCGCCGCCATCAAGGAGAAGCTGCAGCGGGACAACAAGACGCTGGCCTGGCTCTATGCGCCCGGCACGTGCGAGGAGTATCCGGGCGTGAGCGGCGTGATGGAGGAGACGGCGCACAGCGCGGTCGGCTTCACGCTGCGGCAGCAGGAGTGGAATTCGGAGGTCGGCTCCCGCGTCATCGAGCCGTACCATGTCGTGACCGAGCGCCTGCCAAGCCGCGAGATCGGTACGCGCGAACGCCTGAATCCTTCTTTTTACGTGGACGACCGGGACGTGACGGCGCTGGCCGAGTACCAGGGTTCGGGCCTGACCTCGCTGGCCGTCAAGAACTTCGGCTCCTGGAAGTCGGTGTTCGTGGGCGACCCCGTCCTGCCGCTGGAGCTGCTGCGGGGCATCTGCCGGTATGCGGGCGTGCCGACCTGGATGGCGCGCGGCGACGATATTCTGTTCATCGGCAACGGCTGGGTGACGATCCATGCGACCAAAGACGGCCCGCGCACGCTCTTTCTGCCCCATACGACCGGCCTCTACGACATGACGGAGGCCCGCCTGATCGCCGATGAGGTGAGCGAATATACGTTCACGCTGCGCACCGGAACGACTCGCGTGTTCTGCGTCGGCGCGACGGAGCAGTTCGTTCGGATGGGCCTGCCGAACGTGACGCTGCCGGGGGCAGGCCGCGCCCGCATTGTGCTGGTGAAGCCGCAGGAGACGCGCCGCGAGACGGCAGAGTTGCCTGCGCGCGTCCGCGCCGATCTGGAGACCCTGGAAGCCGTGCTGACGATGGAAGTGCCGGACCTGGACAGTGAGGTAGACCTGGAACGGGACGGCGCGTTAGAAATGCCTCTATCAGACACGGTGGAAGCCGGCCCGCCCGATGCAAACGCCGAGGCTCCCGGCGAGGTGGTCGCCAACGGGCGTCGCCGCCGCCGTCGCGGTGGACGCGGGCGCTGGCGGCGGCGCACCGGCAGCCTGTCCGAAAGTGAAGAAGGCTCTTCCGGCGCATCCGATGCCTCCGATGGGGAACGGCCTCCCTCTTCCTTCGACGAGAGCTAGAGCATGAACAAGCCGACCACGAAGCAGATGATCGCCTTCAAGATCGGGGCGCGCGCCCGCAAGTTCGCAGTGGAGGGCTGCGTCATCGAGGGCTATGAAGTCCTCTATGCGGCGCTGGCCGAGGCGAAAGAGGCCGACCCGGAACTGCACGCCCTGCTGACGGTCGAGATGGAGAAGTACGAGCAGCGCGTTGCCGCAATGGAAGAGGAGGATGCATTGTGACTACTCCCCTGCCTAAAGGCACGGGGCTTCGCGGTTGCGATTGCGACGCTTTCATCCCCCGGCTAAAGCGCGGAGGGCCTTCCCGCGTCGCGTTTTGGTAACCTTTCACTCGCCGCCAACGTACAGGAGTCAACGCAGGAGCCGTCAGGCTCCTTCACTTATTCTCCCTGGAAGGGGTAACACACGATGCGGACACCAATTCGCGCTGCGTTCTGCGTGGCTCTGGCGGCCTTCGGGCTGGCGGGCGGCGCGCGTTTTGTTGCGGCGGCCCCGCAAGACTCCGAGCCGAAAGCGGAGCTGAAGCCGGAGGTCGCCGCGCTCCTCAAACAGTCTACGGAAGCCTATCGCAAACTCAAGTCGTACCAGCACACGGCGGTGTGGACGGTTTCCGGCAAAGACCAGGAGGGCAACGAGCGAAAGCAGGAGACTCGTTTTACCCTCGCGCTGGAGCGGCCCAATAAGTTCTGCTACAAGATGGACGATGGGCCGAAACTGGCGGCGGCGGTGAGCGATGGCAAGACGTTCATCAACTACCGGGGAGAAGTCAAGCAGTACACGAAGACCGCCGCGCCCGATACCTACAAAGGCATCAATATCGTAGACGATGTGATGTTCCAGCCCCTGGCGACCTACGTGATCGCCCTGATGCTTCAGGGCGACGCGCTGGCGGATAAGGATGTGCGGGCGGCGTTCGAGAAAGCCACGAAACAGCCTTCCATCACCGAAGAGGGCAAGAAGTGGGAGGTTCTCCACGTGCCGTTCGGCGAGGGCGAGCCGTTCACCTTCTACTTCGACGCGAACAGCCATCTTCTCGGCAAGGCCGTGCTGCATTTTCCGAAGCGAGCCGATGGGCCGAGCCTTCTCACGGAGAAGATCACGGAGGTCAAGCTGGACAAGCCGATTGATGAGGCCGTTTTCCAGTACACGCCGCCCGACGACGCGCAGGAGGTCGAGAAGTTCAGCAAACCGGAAGAGCCGAACACCGACAATGCGCTCCTGACAGAAGTCGGCCCTCCGGCCCGGTTGCGCGCCGTGAGACGGTAGAAGACCGGGCTAATTCGCCTCTTCCGGGCTGTGTTCGCGGAGCCAGACGCGCAGCGGCACGTCGTCATCGGTGGGAGAGAAGTGGCCGTTGCAGTTGACGCCATCGCCGAGCATCTGCCGCCGGATCGGATCGCTGCGCTCCCAGAGGCTCTGCACGGTCATGTCGTCTTTGGTGCGAATCCAGCGATAGCCGTAGCCGTAGAACAGGATTTTGCGGGTGATGTTCGACCAGTTCGGGCTGGCCGTGTGCCAGAGGCGGCGGTCGAAGAAGACGGCGGTTCCGGGCTGGACGCAGACGGGCATCGCGCCTTCCGGCTGCCCGAAGCCGTCCGCCGGGCGCTCGATCGTGTCGCACAGGTGGCTGCCAGGGATGACCCAGAAGTTGCCGCGTCCCGGCTCGCTGGTGTCGGAGAGGAAGTAGGCGACTTTGAGCGAGAGGCGCGGGCGCGGGTGCGACTCGATCTCGACATTGACCCGCCCACTATCCTGATGCCATCCGAACGTCTTGTTGTCCGGCTCTTTGCCAGAGGGCGGCGTCACGATGAGATGGGCGTGGTAGAGGTAGATGTTCCAGCCGAGGATGCCCCACACTTTCGGCAGCACCTTCTCATAGTCCACCAGATCGGCATACAGTTCGCTGTCGGGAATGAAGTTAGGATAGAAGAGGGCGGTATGCGGGTCGTGGCCGTCCTGCACCTTGCGTTCGTAGATGCGGTCGGTCACGGCGGTCAGCGCCGCGATCTGCTCCGGGGACAGGACATCCTCCAGAATGAGTAGCCCTGTCTCCTCGAACGTCTTCTTCTCTTCCGGCGTCAGCCGATACTGTAAGCAGGATACGTCCATCGTCTTTCTCCTCAAGCGACGCCCCGAAATCGGGCGTCGGCCCAACGCTGCGCGAACTGAAGCTGCATCACATACCGGGTACGGTCGGAAATGTTGGGCGCGCCCCGATGCCAGGTCTGGTGGTTGGTAAAGTAGATGTCGCCCGCTTTGCAGAAGACGTTCTTCGGCCCCTGCCCCTCGAACACAGGCTCATCGCCCTCGGGCGGGCGGCGACCGGAGTAGTGGCTGCCGGGAACATACTGCGTTGGCCCATGCTCCAGGGTGTCAATATCGCTCAGCGCCACCTGCATCGTAAACCAGAAGACCGGCATTCGGATGCGCGCGTCGAAGCGGGGTATCTCCGGGGGCAGAGGGAACTCCACCACGTCGTCCACATGCCATCTGCTGATCGCCTGCCCCGGCTCGTTCCGAATCACATTGAGGGCGTTGAAGCGCGGCTGTTCTCCCAACACCGCCGCTGCCAGAGTCGGGATCGGCTCCCGCGTCAGCATCGCCTTGAAAATCGGATCGAAATCGGCTCCGTTCCTCAGCACGAACGCGCCATAGACATAGGAGACGAACTTTGCCGGAATCGAATCGCGATTCTCGAAACAGGTGTCGGTCTTCTCGCGCAGCGCCGCAACCTCTTCGGGTGTAAGGACGCCGGGAACCACGACGCAGCCCTCGCGAAAAAACTCCTCTGCGATCTGGCACAGATACTCTTTAGAAAAGCGTTGTTCGGTAGAGAGGGCGGTCATAACGGATCATCTCCTAAAGGGTCTCCGGTTATCGAGGACTTACGTTGAAGGACTCGCATAAACGAGCGACAGGGTCAGGCGGCCTTGCCGACCAGACCGACGATCTTGGCGGCGGCTTCCTGCATCGTGTGGGCCGGAATGAGGTTTGCCTGCGCCAGGATCTGCGCGCCCTCTTCCGCGCGCGTCCCGGCCAGGCGCACCACCATCGGAACCTTGATCTCGATGGATTGGGTCGCCTCCACGATGCCCTTCGCCACCTCGTCGCAGCGCGTGATGCCGCCGAAGATGTTG
>DASRGL010000226.1:0-9793 GCA_035651115.1 Chthonomonadaceae bacterium | reverse complement strand
AGCGACATGGAACTCGACCACATCGGGCCGAAAGCGGTCTATCCTGTCCCAGGTCAGGCCGTGATGGGCGATCTCCGGGTCGTTCAGACCGTGCGCGTCCAGAGTGCGCCAGCGCGAATAGAACGGCAGGACACCGGCCTCGCTCACCATCAGGCCGTAGGTTCTGCCCGCATAGGCGCGGTCATGGAACGCCTCCAAAGCCCGCCCGGCAGCATACGTGGAGGAGGCGACAGAGCGATAGCGATGCCTCTCCGCAAGGGGCTGCGCCAGGAGCGGATAGAGGCTCAGCAGGCACAGCCACGCCCGCAGCGCCGCCCCTCCGCCATTCCGCGTCTTTGCGCCGAGGAGAGCGGTTTCCCTTCCTGCCCCCGCTTTCGTCCGGCGGCTGTAGGGCGCCGTCCATGCGACCGCTGCAGTCGTCAGTATCCAGGGGAGGGCGGGCAGTTGAAACCGGCCCAGCGCATTCTGCTCGTTATTGATTAGCAGGAAGGCGGCGAGAAAAACCAGCCAGGGCGCGCAGAGCCGCGCGCAGAGCCACCTGGACTGCCGCTCCTGCCTCCACCAGGCCGCGATCAGCAGCAGCGCGGGCAGGCTGAAGGCGAGAATAGAGCGCAGTCCGATCAGCAGCGTGCCGGGATGGAACAGGCTGCCCTCGTGCTTCACATAGAACGTATTGGGAAGGGGATAGCCGAAGTAGCGCCAGCGCCAGACAAAGAAGAGCAGTCCCGGCAGCGCAAAGCCGAGGAGGCTCCTGCAAATAAAAGCGTGCCGGCGCGGTAAAGCAGCGCAGGCAAGAAGCAGCGCCGGGACGGCCAGGAAAGCGCCTTCGGGACGCGCCAGGCAGAGCAGCAGGCAGGCAGCAGGCAGGCCGATCTGATCTCTTCGCGTGCGCGCCGCCTGCTCCTCTTCGCCGGGCCTGTCCAGCAGGATCCGATGCAGCAACACAGCGACCAGAGTGGAGAAGCAGACGCCGAGCGCGGTATCGAAGCCGAAGGCGACCAGAGCGGCAAGGGGACTGAGCGCCAGCGCCAGCGCTGCGGCCAGGGCCGCCCAGGGATGGACTCCCAGAGTGGGCAGCAGCCTGAGCAGGAGGACACACGCCCCCAGCCACGCGGCGGCGGCCACCGCCTGGGCCGCCCGTTCCGGCGGAATCCCAAGCCGGATGGCCCCGGCGACCAGGACGGTATTCAGAAACGAAGTCGCGCCTTCTACCGGCGGTTCGCCCGGATTGTAGACCAGCCCCAGGCCCGAGGCCAGGTGGACGGAATAACGGAGCGCGATGTAGGCGTCCTCGGCAAGTCGGGGACTCCAGACCCAGGCCAGCAACAGGCTCGCCGCAATCAGAGGCAGAGACCCGTAGAGGATGGCGGCGCGTTGCTGTGCGGGCATATCTCTCCCCAAACAAGGGCAAGGCAGGGCTTATCGGACATCCAGGGTTATCGTGACGCGCGGACAGGACGCTTTGCCTGCTTGCATCGGGCGCGCGCCGAAGCCTTCTTCGGCCTGGGGCGGCCCGGCGGTGTCGCAGGATAGGGAATGAATATCGGGGCCAGAGGCAGCGTACAGTGACAGTCCGCAGGCTTGACGACGATGCTGGCAGGCTGCGGCGCGGGGTCTTTTTTCGGCTCCTTTTTGTGAAAGAAGAAGCCCATGTTCAAAGCGGCGAAGAGGCCCAGGCAGATCAGACCCAGCACGAAATAGTTCTGCGCCGAGATCGCGCGCTTGCGCACTCTGTTTTGCTGATGCGTCTGAATGGTGGGGAAGAACCAGGAAGCCAGTCGCACAAACAGATTGCGTTTTGCGCCGGTCGGGTCGGACTTCAGAGCATACACGGGAGTGGAGGCCGAACTGTTGCCTATCGCGTCCGCAACGCTTACGATAGTCCCCCAGGAGTGCAGGATACACAGTAACAGGAACACCCAACTGAGCGGCACAAGCCAGGGGGCGTGGGCTTCCGAAGCCGAGTCACCCATCAGATCTTTGAGGAAGGTGATGGTCAAAGCCAGGATGGCGCTGGAGAGGGTGAGCAGTTGCTTGAGCGACTCGATGGCATATTCGTTGGCTTTGTCCATGGCCTATTCGTCTTTGAAACCCATGGCGATCAGATGCTTGTACGTCGCGTCGGCCAGCCGATGCACCAGGGTCGGAAAAGAGAGGCTGCCTCTCCGCTCGGTTTCGGCCCGAAAGACGTCCCGATGCTCTTCCATAGCCCGATCAAAACTGTCGCGCGCCAGGCCGTACAACTGTTCGGGAGGAACCTCCGCCGGGTTGGACGCTGCGCGGGGAAGGTTCGGAGGATCGTGGAACCAGGCTTCGCTCGACATGTGCAGGAAGCGCAATGCATAGGGCGACAGAGAGATTCCCTCGCGGTCCACAGCCTCCAGCATATCGTTGTACAGTCTGCCTGCGAAGCGCATTCGCTCGGCTTCAGGATACATGGCTGTCTCCTCCTAACCGATGGTTATTGGTAAGTCAGTTCGGTATCCGCAGCAGAATTCCTTCCTCCTGAAGTCGTCGCTCTGCTTGCGCGTCGGACGCTGTTTCAGCGCGACTTTCGGCCCGAACCGCGCGCGGAGTTCTGCCAGCGCCAGGCCACCGACCAGAGCGCCGCGTAATAACCCACGACCAGCGCCGCCGGAGGCGACGGCACGTTGATCGTCGCGTAGGGCAGCGCGGCGCAGCCCTGCACGATCCAGACCACGTAGGCGAGCAGACCTTCCAGCGCGCGGTCGAGCGGCCAGGCGAGAAGCGGAACGAACGCGCCCAATGCCGCCGCCGAGAAGCCCAGGCCGATGACGAGCGTGATGACCGGCACAGCCAGCGTGTTGGCGAGGATGGAGACCAGCGAGACCTCGTTGGAGTAGTAGGCGACCAGCGGCATCGCCCCGATCTGCGCCGTGACCGCCAGAAAGAAGCAGACGGCCAGCGTCTCCACGCCGCGCCGCAGCCAGCGCGCGCCGACGCCGTCACCGCGCACGCTTTTCCGCACGCCCTCCAATGTCTCCTCCGCCAGCGGCATCAGGAGAACGATGCTGATGACGGTGGCGAACGAAAGCTGAAAGCCGACATCGAACAGGTTGTTCGGGTTGATCAGCAGCAGGATGAGGGCCGCCAGCGCCAGCGCGTTCGGCAGAGAGGGTTCGCGCTCCAGCAGCATTCCCAGGAGATAGACGCCCGCCATGATGACGGCGCGCACGACAGAGGGACGTCCGCCCGCCATCGTCGCGTAGAGGGCCAGGAGCAGCAGCGCGAGAACCAGTGCGGGCTTCTGCGCCACGCGCAACAGGCGCAGCGCGCCGAGCAGCAGGCCGACCACCATGCCCACGTGCAGGCCCGCCGTCGCCAGGATATGGACCGTTCCGGTGCGCTCGAAGACGTCGTCAAGCGCGTGGGGCATGTCGCCTCTGGCTCCGAGCAGAATGCCGTTCAGCACGCCCGCCTGCACCGACGGCAGCGCGCTCTGCGCATGGCGCATCACCGTCTGCCGCAGCGCGAACGCCTGCCGCAGGAACGGGTTGCCGGTCGCCTCCTGCCCGCGCAGACGCCGCCAGTCCTCCGGTCGCCGCGCGTTCAGGGTGGCATAGACGCCGCCGCGCGCGAGAAAGCTGCGATAGTCGAACCCGCCGGGATTGCGCGGCCCGCCCGGAACCGCCAGCCACCCGGTCACGATGAGGAGGTCGCCATAGCGCGGCAGTTCGCTGTTCGCTGCCACCGGCAGCCGCGCCGTCACGCAGCCGGAGACGGGGATGATCTGCGCCTGCGCGTTTGCCGCCGTTCCTCTCCTCGCTTCCCGCGCTGCCAGCGTCAACTGCACCGCCCGCCGTCCCTGCGGCCTCTCGACATCCGAACAGACCACGCCGGTCAGGGTCAGGGTGGACGGGGCCAGGCGGGAGACGTCGTCCGGGGCGCGCAGGGCCGCAACACAGTAGCGGGCGGAACCCAGGAGAGCAAAGGCGACCAGAACGGCGGCGGCGCTCCAGACGGGCCGCTGCGTCCAGGCCGTGAGAACTGCAAGAACGAGGAAACCGAGCAGAAGCAGAATAACCATCGGCAGCGCCAGCGCCGCCAGTCCGATCCCTGCTGCAAACGCCAGAGCCAACGCCACCAACGGGCGATCTGTCATCGCCTGCCTCCTGAGTCTGCGTTGTTTTGAACGGCTGCAAACCTCCCCCCAACCCCCTCCTTCGTAAGGAGGGGGAGTATTGAACTCTCCCCTCTCCCGCAGCGTGGGAGGCGCGATTTTGTTTTTCCTCCCCCTCCTCGGGGGAGGGGAGTATTGAACTCTCCCCTCTCCCGCAGCGTGGGAGAGGGGCTGGGGGTGAGGGCCGCTCCCTCCCCTTGCGAAGGGGAGGGCCGGGGTGGGGTCTGCCAGGGCCGCTAATAGTCGCCGAAGTTCGACAGGTTGGGGCCGGTGCTGTCCGCGCCGACGATGCGCCACTCTTTGGTCTGGAAGAGGCCCAGGAAGCGCGGCACGTCCAGGCGTTTCAACTGCAAGGTGATATGGCCCTTATAGTCCTCCGCCACCATGCCGGGAGCCTGTTCCGTCACGATCAGATCGAACTCGGCGGTGGCGTCGTCCGTGCCGCCGGTGAAGACGAGGTTGCTATATTCGGCATTCAGCTTGCCCGTGCCGCGAAACGCGCGGGCCAGCATCATTCGCAGTTGATCCTGATTGAGTCCCGCGATCTTGACATCCGGCTGCGGCGCGATGTACGCTAGAATCCCGTTGATGTTTTTCTTGGCAACGGCCTGCCGCATAGTGTCGAGCATCTGCGTCGTCTGCTGCTGCGTCAGGGTCGGCGGGGGCGACTGCGTACCGATGTAGGCCCATGCCAGAAATCCGGCCAGCACTGCGCAGATCGCCAGTAGAATCCACGATCTTCTCTGCAACGTTTGATAACCTCCTCATGGGATGGGACTCGCGGCGCAGCGGACGCAGTGGATGACCCTGCCCGCAGACGCGGCGTGCCTCGTGTGGCGAAAAGTGCAGCGTCAGGCGCTTTTGCCCGCAGGGCAAGATTGCCTGAAGGCCAAACGCATTGTACAATGCTACTGACGCGCCGTCAATAGCAATATAGAGGATCGCCGCATTGACGAATTTCCCTGAACCCTGCGCCGCTCTGCTGCAACCAAACCATGTAGAGGGCCAGCGCGCATGATGGTGGAAAGACGCAAACCCTGCGGCGACAGGAGGTCGCAGGTTGAGGCTTGCCATTCACAACTTTTGGGGACACCCACAGAAAACGCTGCGGCGGACGCGGAGACACCATGGCGGCGCGTGACGACCGAGAGCTGATTCGGCGCATCCAGGCGGGCGACCGTCAGGCGTTCGAGACGCTCCTCGACGCCTACGAGACCCGCGTCTATCGCCTGGCCCTGCGCTTTACCGACAACATCAGCGATGCGGAGGATGTCACGCAGGACATCTTTCTGGGCGTCTATCGGGGGCTGGCGCATTTTCGCGGCGATGCGGCGCTCGGCACCTGGATCTATCGCATCGCCATGAACCACTGCCTGGAGTACCGGCGTAAGCGGCGGCTGGAGTGCGTCCCTTACGACTCCGAACTGACTCTGGCGAGCCAGGATTGGCGTGAAGACCCGGTCGAGGCCGCCGATAAGAACGAACTCACCGCGCGGGTCGAGGCCGCCATCGCCAGTCTGTCGCCCCTGCACCGCGATGTGGTGGTGCTGCATGAGTTACAGGGCATGACCTATCAGGAAGTCGCCGCGACGTTGAACGTGCCGGTCGGCACGGTCAAGTCCCGGCTGTCGAACGCTTTCCGCCGCCTGCGCGAACGGCTGGGCGGATACGTCGTCGTGGAAGGAACACCCGTACCGCATGAGCAAGTTCCACAACGATCCTGAAGAGAGCCGCGATTGGAGCGTTTCAGAAGAGGCTGGAGACGCGCGCGATCCCGTGCGCGCCGACCTGAAAGCCTATCTGGACGGCGAACTGCCCGCGCTGCGCCGCTGGCAGGTGCGCGGCCATCTGGCCCGCTGCTCTGCCTGCCGGGAGGAGGTGACGTGGTTGACGCGCCTGGGGAACGATATCAAGCAGGTGGAACAGGCCGTGCCGCGCCCGGAACTGCGCGCCCGCATTCTGGCGAATCTGCCGGACGTGCCGCCGGGCCGACTGGCGGGCGACGAGGGGCCGCGGAATCTTCTGCCGCGCCCAACCCGCCGCGCTCCACGCCTGGCGTTCGGAGGCGCGCTGGCGGCGCTGGCGCTGGTCAGCGCCTTCGCCCTGGCCCGGACCGGCCTGCCTTTCTTCTCTCGCCCTGCTGCGCCGCCGCGCCTGGCAGCCGATCTGCCTGCCTCTCCGCGTCCTGACGGCTCTTTCCGGCCCGCGCCGATGGTTTCGACAGGACAGGAGGGAAGCGTAGGGGCGCAGCAAGCAGCGTCCCTGCCGTCTCCCCTCTCCCACGCTGCGGGAAAGGGGTCGGGGGTGAGGGCCAATCAGGGAGAGGTTCCCAACGCCTCCTCCGAGCCTTCCGACGGAACCTATGACAGGGCCGAGAAGTTGGCCCGCCAGCGATGGGCGGCGATGCAGGCGGAAGACCGCCGCCTTCGCGCGCTCATGGCCCAGATGCAGGCCGAACAGCGCGCGGCCCAGAAATCCAGGACGCCAAAGCCGGAGGCTCCGTTGCGCCTGGCATTGGGCGTGCAGAACGTCGAGGGGACGCGGGCGCATCTGCTGGCGATCCTGAACGCGATGGAGGGGTCTCTGACCGAGCAGCCGCCGAAGTCCGGGCCGATCTCCGACCCGCCCGCCATCGCGCCGTCCGTTCCCCACCCGCCCGGCAGTGTTCAGGCCATCGCCCCGGTGAACGGCGGCGCGGGGCAGAAGAAGGACGCGCCGCCTGCGCAGACTGCCAGCGCGCCGACGCTCATCGTGCGCGTCCCGGCGGATCGCGTCCGCGCGCTGCTCGATAACCTGCAACAGATGGGCGCGCTGCGCGAGATCGCGCCGGATGCAGACGCCGCTCATACGCCGTTCAAAGTGCGCTCGACGGTCAAGAATGCGCAGCGCAGGCCCGGAGAAGCTGCTGTCAGTCGTCCGGGGAAAGCCGCGCCGACAGCCACTCTCGCCGTCTCCGAGCATCTCCGGCGCATCGAGGAGTCGCTGCGCAGGCGGGGCGACGGGCCGCTGGATGCGATGCAGCCGCCGAGCCGCACACGGCCTTTCGTCACCATCCTGCTGCGCCTGCAGCCGCAGCAGACTACGGCGAATCCGGCAACAGCAGATCGGCAGTGACCGGGCGGTGAGGCGATCCTTCCTCATTGCCCGGCCAGCAGGCCAGCGCGCGGAAATGCGAACTCATCATCAGATGGTCTATCCGCACGTAGGAGAGACCGACTTTCGTCGCCCGCCCGTAGGTGTAGCCGTAGCCCCGCCCCGCCGTCGAGAAGACATCCCGTAAGCCCGCTCCGAACAGCGATTTGCAGACCCGCGACGGCACCGGCGCGTTCAGGTCACCGCCTAGCAGCACCGGCCCCTCTTCCTGCTGGATATACCCGGCGAGACGCTGCGCTTCGTCTATGCGAATGTTCGCATCCTTCTGCCAGAACCCCAATCCTTCCAGCCGATAGTGCTTTACGATGACCAGCCCCCCGCGCGGCGAGGAGAGATGCGCCGTATAGAGCGTCACGACCTTGTTTCCGACCTGCACCTGGCAGCGCAGGCAGTTCATAAAGTCGCCCTGCGCCTGCAAAGAGCGCAGTTCGCCTGCCGAGACAATGGGAAAGCGGCTGACGATAAGGTACTGGCCGCGCGCAATGGCGTAGCGATTCGAGTAGAGAGTCCTCAACAGATCGTTGAGCGCGCCGCCTCGCTCCTGCACGAGCAGAATATCGGGGTTCGTCTGGATGATGTCGCGGACAATGGCGTTCCGGTTGCCGTGTCCCAGCTTGACGTTGTAGGTCATGACGCGCAGGCGGGTGGCGTTGGCGGTCGAGACGGGCCAGGGCAGATGCCAGCAGTAGCCCATCAGCGGCCCGAAGACCCAGAGCAGCCCCAGCGTCGGCATCCAGAGGCGGCGGCGCAGCCAGATCGCAGTCGCGATCCAGAGCGGGATGCCCGGCAGCGCCCAGAGCCACTGCGGCAGATAGAGATTGAGGCCGGTAAGCGGAAAATACTCCGCCCCGATAAAGTTGAAAAAGGCGATAGTCGCCAGCAGGCCGAGGTAGAGGATGTTGAGCGTCCGCAGAGGACGGAAGGAGTTCGCCGCGACAGGAGCAGAAGGAGAAGGCGTTTCGACAGGCGGGACGTCTATGACGATATTGCGCGCAGGCTTTTCCCTGGTTGGTTCCGGCATGATAGACTCGCGAGGGGGCGTTGGATGTTTGGCCCCCCTCCCTAGCCCTCCCCCTGTTCTTTGGGGCGGGAACTTTTGGAGGGCGCGGCCTTAAAAGGCCGGTCTGGAGTTGCGAAGTCCGCCTGCGCGGACTCATGGTTGAGCCTGCGCAGGCAGGCCTGGCAACTCCAGACCGGGGTTTCAACCCCGCGTCTTTCAGTTTCAGAACGTAAATTCGATGTCGCCCTGGCTGTGTCCGAGCGTCTGCGTCATCTGTTCCAGCATCTGAATGGCGTTCTGCTGGGCCGTGCAGCGAATGTTCTGCCGCTCGGCGGTTTCCAGAAAGCGGCGGCCCGCCTGTTCCTGGGCCTTCGGCGCGATATTGTCATCTCGCCAGAACAGGCCTGGCTGGACGTTCTCCACATGGACGCGCACGTTGGGCGGATAGAGGCGCACCGGGGGCAGGTGGACGCGCAGCGCGGTCTTTCCATCCGGCTTCCTGATCTTCGTGACATCCTTCTCCGACAACTGCGCCAGGTCCACCCCGGCCTCGACGCTGCCCTCGGCCACCACGAGCGCGCGATTGCGCGTGGCCCAATGAACCAGCCCGGTCGCGCCCGGCACGCTCTGCGCCCATCCTGCCGGTTCCACCTGCGACTCCTGGCGCAGCACATCCTTCATCGCATAGGAGACCGTATGCAGATCGCCGATCTTCTGCATCGCAAGCAGAACCGGGCCGGTCTGCGGTTCCAGTGACGCGGCGCCGTCGCGCCGCGCGAGCATCCAGCCCGCCGCCAGCCCCACGCCTACCATCAGCAGCGTAAACAGCGCCAGTCCCCGCAGGGGCGATGGAGCAGCGGATGCGCCCGTTCCGCGCGCGCGCTCCGGCGAAAGTTTCAATCGCAGCATAAAACGTACTCCCTGGTAGATTTCGGCGAAACTCCTCCGAAACCGCAGCCTTCGCCGACCTATTCTACCCTACTCTACGGACATCTGCCGGGAAATATCGCCGCAACCTGCCTCTGTCAGAGAGGGGAGACAGATCATTTTCCCATCTGAAGCGTGTACATGGCGGCGTAGAGACCGGCCTGTTCCATCAGTTCGGCGTGCCGCCCCTGCTCCACCAGACGACCCTCCTCGAAGACGAGTATTTTATCCGCCCCGCGCACCAGCGAGAAGCGATGCGAGGTCACGAAGGTCGTCCGGCCCTCCATCAGCCGCTCCAGCGCCTGCGTGATGATGGCCTCGCTTTCGGGTTCGACGCTGGAAGTCGGCTCGTCCAGGATCAGGATTTCCGGGTTGGCGAGGAAGGCGCGGGCGATGGAGAGCCGCTGCCTCTGCCCGCCGGAGAGTTTGACGCCGCGCTCGCCGATCTCCGTCTCGTAGCCGTGCGGCATCTCCATAATGAAGTCGTGGGCGTTGGCGGCGCGGGCGGCGGACTCGACCTCTTCCATAGGCGCATCGGGACGGCCATAGCGGATGTTGTCCAGGATGGTTCC
>DASRGL010000225.1:0-3963 GCA_035651115.1 Chthonomonadaceae bacterium | reverse complement strand
GCGGAGGAGGCGGCGGGGTCAAGGCGCCCCGGCGAATATCGTCTATCGTCGCCTCGCCGTTCAGAAGCGCCAGGAACTCTTCGCGCGTCAGCGTCTCCTTCTCCAGCAGGATCTCGGCGATCTCGTCCATCTTGGCCCGGTTCTCGGTCAGGATGTCGCGCGCGCGAGCATAGCCCTGGTCAATGAAGGAGCGCACCTCTTCATCAATGGCGCGGGCGATCTCCTCGCTGTAGTCGCGGTCTTCCATCAGGTCGCGGCCCAGGAAGGGATTGCCGTGCCGCCGTCCGAGCCGCAGCGGGCCGAGGCGGTCGCTCATACCGTACTCGCAGACCATCGCGCGGGCCAGGTCGGTCGCATGATCCAGGTCGCTGACCGCGCCGGTCGTCACATCGCCGAACACCAGTTCCTCCGCGACGCGCCCGCCGAGCGAGGCCGTGATGTCGTCGAGCATGTCCTGCTTGGTGCGCAGGCTCTCCTCTTTGGGCAGATACCAGGTCGCGCCGCCGCTCATGCCGCGCGGAATGACCGTGATCTTATAGACCGGATCGGCATTCGGTATCTTGGCCGCGACGATGGCATGTCCCAGTTCGTGATAGGCCACGACTTTCAGCTTGCGCTCGGAGTTCATGCGCGTCTTGCGCTCCGGCCCCATCAGCACGCGGTCGCGCGCCTCGTCGAACTCCGCCATCGCGATCTTGCTCTTGTCGCGCCGCGCCGCCAGGATCGCCGCCTCGTTGACCACGTTCATGATGTCCGCGCCCGTGAAGCCCGGGGTCAGCTTCGCCAGCGTCTCCACGTTCACATCGTCCTCGAGGGGCTTGCCGCGCAGATGCACCTGGAAGATGGCTTTGCGGCCCACCACGTCGGGCGCATCCACGACCACGCGCCGGTCGAAGCGTCCGGGGCGCAGCAGGGCCGGGTCGAGAACGTCCGGGCGGTTGGTCGCCGCAATCATGATGACGCCCGCATTGGGGTCGAAGCCGTCCATCTCGACGAGCAACTGGTTGAGGGTCTGCTCGCGCTCGTCATGGCCGCCGCCAAGTCCCGCGCCGCGCTGTCGGCCCACCGCATCAATCTCATCAATGAAGATGAGCGAGGGACGGTTGGCCTTCGCCGTGTCGAACAGGTCGCGCACGCGGCTGGCCCCCACGCCGACGAACATCTCGACGAAATCCGAGCCGGAGATATGGAAGAACGGCACGCCTGCTTCGCCCGCGACGGCGCGGGCCAGCATCGTCTTGCCGCAGCCGGGAGGACCCAGCAGCAGCACGCCCTTCGGAATCTTCGCGCCGAGCGCCTGGAACTTCTTGGCGTTCTTGAGGAACTCGACGATCTCCTGGAGTTCCTGCTTGGCCTCCTCCACGCCCGCCACCTCCTCGAAGGTGACCTTCGGCACAGAGTCGGTCATCCGCTTGGCACGGCTGCGCCCGAAGTTGAGCGCCTGGTTGCCGCCCGATTGCGCCTGCCGGATAAAGAAGATCCAGAAGATGGCGATGAACATGATGGGCAGCAGCACCATCGAGATGATCGTCTGCATCCAGTCGCTCAGGAAGGAACGCTTGTACTCGAAATTGATCCCCTTTGCCGCCAACTGCTTGACCAGATCGCTGCGCGCTTCCGACGCATCGGGCAGGACGACGTTGAACTGCTTCTCCCGCTTGTTCGGCAGGGCCGATGTATACTCGCCGGTCAGGGTGTCTTTCTCGAAGGCAAGATTGCTGATGGTCGGTGGGGAGTCTGCCTTCGTCGCCTCGACCATTCTCAGGAAATCGCTGTATTTGAGCGTTTCGCTGGAGGCGGTAAAGCTTTTGAGGAAGTTCGAGTTCAGCGCCACAAGGATCAGCGCGATGATCGCGATCAGGATAAGAATACGCGAGCCATTATTTCCAGTCTTCAATGCGACCTCCCCCGGCGCAGCCCTGCGGCGGCGCAGGTAGTTCAAATTCCCCTGCCTCGTACACCATTATAGCATACGCACTCGTGTACGGCAAAACTAAAATAGAAACCGGCCCTATTCGGGGCCGTTCTCTCCCCGTTCCGCCCGCAGGACGACCGTTTCTCCGGCGGCCTCCTCCGGGCGCAAGGCGAATTCTGCTACGGCCTGGCCGACGACCCACAAGATCGGGCCGCTCCCGCCCGCATCCACGACGATCGGCACACGAGCGCGTTCCGCCGCCGGAACCTTCCGGTCGGTGAACAGGTCTTGCAGCTTCTTGCTGCCCCCCAGCCCGCGCGGACGTATCCGGTCGCCGGGCCGCCAGGAGCGTATCAACAGCGGTGGGTGAATATCACTGCGACGGAAGAGTGCAAAAAGCGGGCCAGGGCGTGTCTCCCGTGTCGCTTCCGGCCCGGTCACGGTCTGTGCAGCGAGAAGCGAGGCGGATTCCGCGTTCGTCCGGCAGAGCCGCGCTTCCAGAGCCATCCCTGCGGGCCGCAGTTGCACGCGGCCCGGAACCGTCAGTTCTTGCTGCCAGGGCAGGGCTTTTGCCGGAGCCGTCTCCCGCGCGATGCTTAGCTCTATGGCATCGCAGCGCAGGCGGACGGTTCCCATCTCGTCGGCAGGCAGGCTGATCTGTCGCCTCTCCCCGCGCGCGGCCGCTTCCAATACCCGTTCCAGCGTCTCCTGGCCGATGTCGTGCAGATGGCCGCGCACCTGCGCGATGCCCTGCCGCAGCACGCGCCGCTGCAGCGCAAGCGGCAGGCTGCGGAGGCTGCCGACATCCAGCGCGACCTCGTCTTCGCTCCTCCGGGTCGCCACGCGCAGCAGCGCCTCGTTCGCCAGTCCCTCCAGTACGGTATTATCGGCAGCCGTAAGGTCTGCCATTCGTAAAATTGCGGCGTCTGCTTTCTCATTAAAGTACGCGGCCAGGTAGGGAAGCAGTTCCGTCCGAATGCGATTGCGGCGATAATCGCGATTGGCGTTGGAGGAGTCCTGTCGTGGGTGGAGCGCGTGCGCAGCGCAGTAGGCTTCGACCTGGGCGCGGCGCACGTCATAGAGCGGGCGCACGAGGGGCAGGCTGACCGGCGGAAATCCGCTCAGTCCTTCGAGGCCCGTGCCGCGCAGCAGATTGAGCAGGATGGTCTCCAGGCGGTCGTCCTGCGTATGGGCCAGGGCGATGCGCTCCGCGCCCGTCTCGACAGCGACACGGCGGAGGAAGGCGTGGCGCGCATTGCGGGCGGCTTCCTGGGCAGAGAGATGCAGGCGGCGGCGCATCGCTGGCACGTCAGCCCGCTCGATGCGGCACGGCACGTTCAGGCACGCGCTCAGTTCGGCCACGTAGTCGGCATCGGCATCCGCCTCCGCGCCGCGAAAGCCGTGATGGAGATGCGCGGCCACGAGCGCAAGCTTCCACTCGTCGCGCCGCGCCGCCAGCGCGTGCAGCAGGGCCGTCGAGTCCGGCCCGCCGGACACGCCGACCACCACCGTCTGTCCCGGCGCGAACAGCGCATACCGGACAACCGTCGCCTGCATCGCGGATTCCAGATCCGAGGGTTCCATCGCTTTCCCGCTGCCCCGACGCCTCCACGCGCGGCAAGAAGACGTCTCCGGCCCGTCATTCGACGCGCGTACAGAAAAGCCCTTCCGACAGCGCAATTTCGAGTGAAGGTCGGCGGAAGAAGGTTTCGCGCCGAATTGACTCGGACGCGGTCTTTGTGTTATAGTTTTCTCAGGTAACTACGGAACCGAGGAGCAGGACGCTCGCATCAGGAGAGGCGCATGGCAACGGCGAAACTGACCCGCTCGCAGGTCGCGCAACTGCTCGGCGTGACGACGAAGACGCTCTACACCTGGGAAAAAGAGGGCCGCACCGAACCGCCGGAACGCGACTGGCGCGGCTGGCGCTGGTACACCGAGCGGCATGTCGAGGCGCTGCGCCGCATCATCGGCGGGAGACCGGAACCGGCTGCTGGCTCCGCCAGGCCCGCCGTGCAGGAGCGCGCCCCGGAACCGGAGACGACGCC
>DASRGL010000224.1:0-7317 GCA_035651115.1 Chthonomonadaceae bacterium | reverse complement strand
GTGAGGAACGAACGTTTTAGGGAAGGGGGGCGGGGGGTCAGGTCTAAGACGTTCATCGTTCTACCGGGCGCAGGAGGCAGAGAGGCGTCTGCTCGCTGCCCTGGCCGAGCGGGTTATCGCGGAAGAGGGCGCGAACGAGGGCGCGGTCGGCGTCGGGACTGGCTCCGAGGACTTCCACGCCGAGGTCGTTGGCGTCTAGGATGGCGACGGGCAGGCCGAGCGCCTCCGCGATCTGGCGTGCCACACGGTCGGGGTGTTTCGGGGCGAGCGTGGCGTAGGTGTTGTAGGGGGGCAGGGTGTAGGGTGTCGGCCCGTCTATGGCGGCGACGGCGCGGCCCGCGACACGGTAGAAGACGCCCCGCACGCCGAACGGCTTGGTGAGCGCGCTGCACAGGGCGGCAAACAGGATGCGCGGCACGCCCGCCTCGCGGATTGCCAGTTCCATCGTGACCGGGCTGCTGATGCCGATGCCGTGTTTCGTCTTGAGGACGAAACGGGCCAGCAGGCGAGCGAGGCCGGAGGGCGCGATGTCTGCAACGGGATAGGAGCGGCCCTGCATGATGGCGACGATCTTTTCGCTGAGGGCGAGCGTATCGCCGGGGCGCGCATGGGGCGCGGCGTAGCGGCGGGCGATCTCGACCGGGTCATCCTGCGCGGTGATGACATGAGTGCGCAGTGGCAGGCGCGCGTACTCTCGCCCGGCCACGTTCGTCGTGAGCGATTTGCCGGGGTTGGGCTGGCCCGGCGGTTCCAGCGTGGAAGGCGAAGCGGAATCCGTCATAGCGATCTGCTGTTCGCGTTGCAGGGCCAGAATTCCTCTGTAAACTTTTTTGAGGCGACCTCTTGATATATTTATCAAAACATGCGGGCCGTGTCAAGAGCGAGGACGGCCTGCCGACTTCTTGCGGAGCAGGACGAGTTTGCGCGCGATCTCCGTACCCGGCAGAACGATGTCGGCAATGCGTTCCAGGCTGCCGCCGTATGCGCGGATGGCACGTTCGGCGGCGGCGATCTCGTCCGTAGAGGTTCCGCTTTTGTAGGCGACGGCCAGGCCACCCGGCTTCGTCAGAGGCAGCAGCCACCCGGCCAGCGTCTCCATCTTCGCAACGGCCCGCGCAACTACCAGGTCATAGGCTTCCCGATGGGTGGGAAGGCGCGCGATCTCCTCGGCGCGTCCGTGCAGCGTGCGGACGTTCGTCAGGCCCAGCGCCGCGATGACCTCGTCGAGAAAGGCCAGGCGTTTGCGGGTGGCGTCCAGCAGGGTCACGTCGAGGAGAGGGCAGGCGAGCGCGAGCGGCAGGCCGGGAAATCCCGCGCCCGTTCCCACATCCAGCAGGCGCATTCCCGGTCGGGGCGTGACGACGGCAGCCAGGGCCAGCGAGTCCAGAAAGTGGAGCGTGCCGAACTCCTCCGGCGGAATGCGCGTCAGGTTCAGCATCCGATTGCGCGCTTCCAGGAGGTCGGCGAACCGCGTGAAGCGGTCGAGCGTCGCGGCATCCAGGGCGATTCCCCAGGTCTGCGCGCCTGCTTTCAGCCGATTTTGCTGCGCCTCATCGAACATCGCGCTGTGTCTCTCCGCCTTCCTGGAGAGCCTCCCGCCTTCCAATGGCATTCTGGACAGCATACCGCATTGCGAAAACGCTGTCAAATCGGAAGAATTGCCGCCTGCCTCTTGACGGAAACGGCGTGTTTTGATACGCTATAGGAAGTTTTACCCGGCGAATGAATTCGCTTCTGGAAAAGCACCAAGTCGGCCTGCGCCGACTCCTCCCTCCCCCTGTTTCTGGGGGGAGGGTCGGGGAGGGGGGCCTGGAAAGGCGAACGCCGTTATGCTAAAGACCACCACCGATGCTATCGGACGCCGGATTTCGCGACGAACCGCCGAGGACGGAACCAAGCGCCCGGTCAAGCGCACCTACTTCACCGTCGAACAGAGTGCGAAGATACTCCATCACTACTTTTCTCTGGAGTTCGAGCTGTTCACGACGCTGGCCGGAGCCGTGCCGCTGATCCCCGAACTGGCGGTCAAGTGCGAGTTCAGCCATCAGTTGCATACGGCCATGCTGCGGACGCGCTCCCTGCGCGAGCGGCTCTCCGACTTCCTGATGCGGGAGCCGGAGAAGCAGGTTCTGCCGGAGTGGGCCAACTTCGTCCGCCATCTGATGACCGCGCCGAACAGCGACGCGCTGCTGTCCGCGTTGTACCGGGTGATCCGCCCGGCGCAGCTCAAGTGCTATGAACTGCATGAGCGCGCTACGCTGCCCGTCAACGACGCGCCCACGCAGGAACTGTTTGCGCTGCACCTGCCCGGACTGCGCGCCGATCTGCGCTGGGGACAGGGCTATCTGGCCGCGCGGGAGAAGACAGACGGCGGGAAATCGCTCGGTGATGCGGAGTTCGAGGCGGGATTGCGGGAGCATCTGCGCGCCCTCGGCGGGCCGTTCGGCATCACACGCCCGGAAGAGGCTCCCAGCCTGCCGGACTATCCCGCCTTTCGCTGCCCGCAGGAGATGCTGCTGGAAGCGCGGTTCACCTGCCGCAGCGCGGATCGCTATACGCAGCCCGACTGGCCGGAGTACGAGGCTATTCCCTCCGCCTACACCCACTTTACCGAACTGCCGGTGATTGACATCGTCGGCACTATCGTCCACGACGGACGCGCCTATGGCCTGCCCTTCGACTATTTCGCCGAGTTCACCCGGCAACTCTGGGACGAGGCGCGGCACTGCCAGATGGGTTTCGAGCGATTGCAGGCGTTCGGGGTAGACCCCTACGCCGTGCCGATCCCTCTCGGCCACTACTCCGTCTGGGCCAACGTGAACCTGCTGCATCGCATCGCCTCGCTCACGCAGGTCGGAGAGGCGTGCAGCTTCGCGCCCAAGCGCAGTTGGGTCGCCGCCGCCTGGAAACGCCGGGACGCGCTCTCCGCGCTGGAACACGAGTACGACATCGTGGACGAGCGCACGCATGTGCTGTTCGGGGCGCGCTGGGTCAAGGAACTGATGCGCGTCACAAAGGAGAAACGCAGCGTCAAAGAAGTCGTGCAGGACGCCGACTGGGAGTTCCGCGAGAAGATCAATGCTGTGCGAAAGGCGTTCGGAGAGAAGTGGGTGGAGGACAAAGACCTGGGCGAACGCTTCCAGGGCTGCGGCACGAACACCTCGCCGGTCAGCCTGGCTCCGGCCCTTGACGGCATCCCGAACATCATCGCCTGAACCATCGTCCTTATCTTCAGGACATCGCCTGGCACGGAATTTGCTGTATCCCTGGTTAAACGCTTCACCCGGCAGGAGGAAAAGGCCCTAACCGTATCTAATCTATCTGTAGAGATGTTTGTGTCTGTTCAGCAGTCATCTTATATTTGGGCGTTGCCGCGCCGCTTTCTTGGAGGAGAACTGTTACCCATGTTACGACGCAGAAGTGGTTTTACGTTGATTGAACTGCTCGTTGTTATCGCCATCATAGCGATACTGGCAGCCATTCTGTTCCCTGTCTTCGCCCAGGCACGGGAAAAGGCCCGCACGATTTCCTGTCTGTCCAACACCAAGCAGCTGGGTCTGGGAACACTGATGTATGTGCAGGACTATGACGAGTCGTTCCCGATGAGCCTCTACTTCCATGACCTCACCACGTTCCGGGCGTTCGCCGTCTACGATGCGATCTTCCCCTACACCAAGAACGCGGGCATCGTGGCCTGTCCGTCGGCTCCGCAGGCGATCAACTGGCCTGCCTATATGGCCGTGTTCGGTCTGCCGACGATGGGCAACTTCACCTATGCCTCCTACTGCCCGAACGTCACGCTCTTTGCCGACGGCCCCGACAATATGCTGACGGGGAATTCCCGGCCTATTCAGACGCTCGGCTCGGTGCAGTTCCCGGTGGCGCAGACGATGTGGTACGACGGTTTCATCGGCGGCGGCGGCTCCTTCTACACGCCGGTCGAGGGACGTCATACGGACGGCGCGAATGTCGCCTATGCGGACGGCCACTCCAAGTTCCTGCGCCTGCAAAAGAACCCGAATCCACGCCGCTACGACACGGCGCTCGGTAAATGGATTGATGGGTGGATCGTGACCTCCGGGCCGTATCGTACGCCGGACATCAACAATCCGAACTTCGAGTTGGGCGGCATGGTCATAGATGCAGAGTGCGTGAATCCGCAGTGGGCGCCGAAAGGCACGACCTGTGTGGTGGATACGCGATGATAGTCCGGCAGGCTTCCGGCCTGGTTCCTGACGCCTCCCTGAGAGGCCGTTGCGCCCGGCCTACTGATCCGCATCTGGGTCTGTAAACCGCCCTCACCCCCCAGCCCCCTCTCCCACGCTGTGGGAGAGGGGAGAGTTTAGGCAAGCGAGCGCGGCTTGGTAAAGGCCGGACACAGAACGATAGAGCAAGGAGGGAACTCGCATGGCAGCAGGATTAAAGCGTGGCAAAGAGGTCTCGCCGCCCGTTATCATCGGTGTATTGGCGGTCGTGCTGATCATTCTGGCGGCGCTGGCATGGCGGTCGTCTCAGCCGCCGTCCGACCCGCTGGCCGGCATGACGCTCCAGCAGCAGGCCGAAGCGTTGAAAAAAGCGCAAAAAGACCTTCAGTCCGCTCCGCCCAGCCCGATTTTGGGACACTGAACTTCCGTAAAGCCCATGCCATAGGCTTCCCATATTGAAGCCTCTCCGCGCCGCCGCTCCGATGGTTTCCGAGCGGCGGCCCTGCTTTGGCAGGAATACCTCTCTTCACCAAAGAACCATCTATTATTCAGAAGGTTGAAGAGTATGAGGGATTCACCCTATGGACAGGTTAGAACGTATCTCAATTAAAGGTTATCGCCGCCTGCATTCAGTGGATGTAGAGTTGCGCCCACTGACAGTGATGATCGGGGCCAATGGCGCGGGCAAAACTTCACTCCTGGAGGTGTTCGCGCTCTTAGCGGCTTCGGCTGCCGGGCGGTTGCAGGCGAAAATATCCGATCTGGGCGGGATAAGCGATATCCTCACGCGCCGCAAGCCGGACACGATAGATACGTCCAGCCTTGAAATCGGCGTGCGTATGGCTCTGGAAGAATATGGTTCCGTCAATTATGAAATCTCGCTCGTTCTGGAAGGACAAACTTATCGTATTAGCCACGAAGTTTTAGAAGATGTACAAAAAACAGAACAATCAGTCCCTTATCTGTTCCTAGAACCTACTCAGGCAAAAATATGGAACGGTGAGGAGTTTACTGTGATTAGCTCTAACCGTTTCAACGAACCAATGATTTCTGAAGTGCGTAGAACATTTCCTCTGCAGGATAGAATTCGTGAGCATCTAGCTTCCATCGGTTTCTATGGCCCTATTGACGTTAGCTCAAAATCTCCGGTGCGGTTGCCGCAGCAGGTACGCCCGGCTACGCTGCCAGGGCAGAACGGGGAAGACCTCGTCTCCTACCTGCACTATCTCCGCGAGAACTACCCCGACCGTCTGGAGGCGGTCGAGGAGAGCCTTGCCGTCGCCTTCCCCGATTTCGAGCGCCTGGGTTTCCCCTCGGTGGCCGCCGGAACTCTCTCCCTGACCTGGAAGGATAAGAACTTTACCCGGCCCTTCTATATGCACCAACTCTCCGAGGGAACGCTGCGCTTCCTATGGTTGGTGGCCCTTTTGCAGAGTCCGGAGTTACCGGCGATCACGCTTATTGACGAACCGGAGGTGAGCCTGCATCCCGAACTGCTGCAACTGCTGGTGGGTCTGCTGCGCGAAGCTTCCGAACGCGCGCAGATCGTCGTGGCGACACAGTCGGACCGGCTGATCCGCTTCCTGGAACCGGAAGAGGTGCTTGTCCTGGATTCCGTAGAGGGATACACCACGATGCACTGGGCCGACACGATGGACATCGAACACTGGCTGGCGGAGTATAGCCTGGATGAGGTCTGGCGGATGGGGCGTATAGGAGGCCGGGCGTGAAGATCGCCATCATTGTGGAAGGAAGCACCGAAACCGCCTTCAAGCCCTTCCTTCAGGGATTCCTGCGCGCCCGCATACCCGATAGACTGCCGGAACTCGATTTTGTCCGTTAGGATGGCCGTATTCCCAAGGAAGTCCGACTCAAGAGCCTGGTAGAGGGCCTGCTGACAGGCCGACGGCAGGCGGACGCGGTTATCGCGCTCACGGATGTGTATACCGGCACGAACGATTTCAAAGATGCGGCTGATGCAAAGGCAAAAATGAAGCAGTGGGTCGAGAATGAACGGTTCTATCCGCACGCGGCGCAGTACGAGGTCGAAGCCTGGCTGTTGCCTTTCTGGAAAGAGATCCAGGACTGGTCTGGCGGCAATTTGACGCTGCCTGGAAAGCCGGAAACCATCAATCATACGCATCCGCCGTCGGAGCGTATCAAAGCTATCGTTCGACAAGGTCAGAAAGGTTTTCGCTATGTCAAGGCCAGAGATGTGCATCGAATTCTGGAAAAAGCCCAGCGTACTCGTGCTGACCACGCTTTGCAGGTCGCTGCCGCTGCCTGCCCGGAACTGAAAGCCTTTCTGAACACGATCCTCGAACTGTCTGGTGGGCAGCCCCTTCCCTGACTTCGAGTTGTGGGAGATATAACGCAGGAATCTCGCGATGGCGAGGCGAACAGGCAAGAGGAATGCTATCTGTCGTTTTGCCCGGTAGTCTTTCTTCGCAGAACGAACTGTACGAAAGGAGGAGAGACACTTGATGCGACCTTCCTCCCCCGGTCTCCTGCTGGCTGTTGGTTTGGGCCTTGTAGCTTTTTCTGTCCCTGCTTCTATGGCACACGCGCAGACCGCTCCGCCTGCTCCATCGCCGGTCAAGCCATTGGCGGCTGCGCAGACGCCGAGCAAATCGGCCAATATCAAGACGGGCGAGATCGCGGCGCTGGATACGCAGACCGAGACGCTCACGCTCAAAGACCGCGCGGGCAGAAGTACGCTCACTATCCTGACCGAAAAGACGCGCTGCTTGAAGGCGCATCGCATGGTGCAGGCATCGGATTTCAAGGTCGGCGAGACGGTCACGCTGCGCCTGCGCAAATCGCGTTCCGGCGGGCCGCCGCTGGTCGTCGAGATGTCCGACCCGGCGACCGCGCTCTGGCTGCGCGGCCTGCGGAGCAAGACGGTCTCCGGCGCCATCAAGGAGATTTCCGAGGAGAGCCTGACACTGGCCGTCGGGCCGGATGAGTTGAGCTACACGCTCAGCGCAAAGACGCGCTGGAGTCGGGGCGGCAAAGAGATACCCGCCAGCGAGTTCAAGGCGGGCGACCGGGTGTTCGTTGTGCCGCGCGCGCTGCCGAGCGGCGCTCTGATGGCCCGCGCCGTCTCCGATAC
>DASRGL010000223.1:0-4671 GCA_035651115.1 Chthonomonadaceae bacterium | reverse complement strand
AGGCGCGATGAACGAGGGCTACATGGCGACCGTGCTGGGCGTGCCGGGAATGCCGCGCGTGGCCGAGGACATCGCGGTGGCGCGCAACATTCTGCTTGCGAAACTTACCGGCTGTCCTTTGCATCTGCTCCACATCTCAACGGCTGGCACGGTGGAACTGCTGCGCCGCGCCAAAGCGGACGGGGTGCGGGTGACGGGCGAAGCCTGCCCGCATCACTGGGTCTTGACGGACGAAGCCTGCGCCAACTACAACACGGACGCCAAGATGAACCCGCCCCTGCGCACGCCGGAAGACTGCGAGGCGATCAAGCAAGGGCTGGCCGATGGCACGATTGACTGCATCGTGACCGACCACGCGCCACACGCCGGGTATGAAAAAGAGGTCGAGTTCGATCAGGCTCCTTTCGGCATTCTCGGCCTGGAAACCTCGTTCCCGCTGGTCTACACGACTCTCGTAAAACCCGGCCTGCTGTCTCTCTCCGCCGCCATCGCCAAGATGACGCTCGAACCGGCGCGCATCCTGAACCTGGAGGAAGGCGTCGGCACGCTAAAACCCGGCGCTCCCGCCGACGTGACCGTTCTCGACCTGGATACCGTCTGGAAGATAGACCGCAACGCCGTGCAGTCCAAATCGAAGAACACGCCGTTCCACGGTATGGAAGTGCAGGGCAGAGCAGTGTTCACGCTCGTCGGCGGGCGCAAAATACAGATTTAGCCGCAAATGAAACGACGGAAGAATCCACAGATTAGCACGGATGAAGAACGTCTGAACTGTGATTTATAGGATTATGAGATAGACTAGGATTGAGTTCGACCTAATCATAGCTCATCTCATAATCCGACGAATCATAGTTCAGACAATAATGTGATAATCTGTGTCATCTGTGGATTCCTACTGGGATGTAGCTAT
This sequence comes from Chthonomonadaceae bacterium, assembly GCA_035651115.1. Classification (GTDB taxonomy): domain Bacteria; phylum Armatimonadota; class Chthonomonadetes; order Chthonomonadales; family Chthonomonadaceae; genus DASRGL01. The sequence continues at coordinate 3,761 of DASRGL010000223.1, read as the reverse complement.
GATGGCGCACCTGCTTTTGAAAAACGGCAACGTCTTGACGATGGACGCGGCCAATCCGAGGGCTGAGGCGGTCGCGGTCGGTCGGGACGGGCGGATTCTGGCGGTCGGCGCAAACGACCAGGTCAGCAATCTCGCGGAGGCCGATACGCGCATTCTGGATCTGCGCGGCAGCACACTCATTCCCGGCTTCTTCGACTGCCACCTGCATATTCTGTGGCTGGGAACGAACCTCGGCCATGTAGATCTATCTTCGCCGCCGGTGAAGGATAAAGAAGACATCGTGCGGCTGCTGCGGGAGCGGCTGGCGGCGCAGCCGGGACTGACCTGTGTGCAGGGCAATCGTTACGATCAGAACAAGCTGCCGGGCGGACAACACCTGACGCGGCATGACTTGGATAGGGTTTCGACGGAACTGCCGGTGCGGATCGTCCACACCTCCGGCCATGCGGCGGTGGTGAACAGCCGGGCGCTGGCGATGCTCGGCATCACGCGCGAAACGCCCGACCCCATCGGCGGGGAGATCGTGCGGGACGCAGCGGGCGAGCCGACGGGCGTGCTGCTGGAGACGGCCAGTTGGAACGATCTGGACAGAATCCTGCCGGAGGTCACGCCTGCCGAAGCGGTGGAGGCGCTGGGCCGCGCCAATCGTTACCTGCTGGAACGCGGCATCACCAGCGCGACGGACGCCAATACCGAGCCGGGAGACATAGACCTGTATCGGCAGGCGGTTGCGCGCAACCTGCTGCAAGTACGGACGAACCTCATGGTCGGATGGGCGGAGGTCGTGCGGCAGGTGGGCGCGGGAGCCGTTCCGATGCCAAACGAGTTGCAGCCGACCGGGCTGGGAACCAACTGGCATCGGCTGCACGTCGGGCAGGCCAAACTCTTTTCCGATGGCGCCATCACGACGCGAACCTGCTGGCTGACGCAGCCGTTCGAGGGAATGCCGGACAACTTCGGCATCCCGCTGCATCCGCCGGACGAACTGAAGGCGCTTATCCTGAAGGCGCACAACGCGGGCTGGCAGATCGCCACGCACGCCATCGGCGACCGCGCCATTGACCTGGCGCTTACGGCCTACGCGGAGGCGCAGCGCCAGAACACGCGCCATCGGCCCGGCCATCGCATCGAACACTGTATGCTGCTAAATGCGGAACTGATAGCCCGCCTTCGCCGTCAGCACGTCTGGAGCATCGGGCAGCCGGAGTTCCTGCTTGGCTTGGGGGAGGCGTATGTGACGGCGCTCGGCGAGGAGCGGGCCAATCGGATATCGCCTTATGCGACGCTGGAGGCGCAGAGCGTCGCACAGGCGTTCAGTTCGGACTGCCCGGTGGTGCCGGGCGCACCGCTGGACGGGCTGCGCGCCGCCATCTCCCGCAAGGTCTGGAACGGGCGCGTTCTGAACGCTGCCGAATGCGTGTCCGCCGAAACCGCGCTCTACAACTATACCGCCGCGCCCGCTTATGCCACCCGCACAGAGCGCGACCGGGGAACCATAGAAACGGGCAAGTGGGCCGATTTCGCCCTGCTTTCCGCCGACCCGACGACAACGCCGATGGACGAGTGGGAGCGCGTGCAGGTGGAGGCGACCTTTGTCGGCGGCGAGTGCCTGTACGGTCAGGAAAGATTAGAGGGCTAAAAGGGAGACGGATGAAGGCTATTCTGGCGCTGGAAGATGGAACGATTTTCGAGGGCGAATCGCTGGGCGCGTCGGGGCGCACCTACGGCGAGGTCGTCTTCAATACCGGCATGACCGGCTATCAGGAGATTCTGACCGATCCCTCCTATGCGGGGCAGATCGTCACGCTGACCTATCCGCTCGTCGGCAACTACGGCATCAATCCCGACGATTTCGAGTCGCGGCGCGTGCAGGTCGAGGGCTTCATCGTGCGGGAAGCCGCCGAGACGCCGAGCAACTGGCGTGCCGCGCAGACCCTGGACGTTTTCCTGAAAGAACGCGGCATCGTCGGCATCAAGGGGGTAGATACCCGCGCGCTGACCCGCCTGCTGCGCGTGCGCGGCGTGATGATGGGAACCATCTCGACGGACGAGACGCCGGAGCAGGCGCTTGCCCGCCTGCAAGCCTCGCCGAGCTACGCGGGCGTGGACTTCGTCCGCAAAGTCACGACGGAACAGCCCTATCTGTGGAAGCCCGGCGCGGCCTGGCCGGCGGAAGCCCCCCTCCCTGGCCCTCCCCCCAAGAACTGGGGGAGGGAATCCGTAGGGGCGCAGCAAGCAGCGCCCAGTCCGGCAGTCTCCCCCTCTCCCACAGCGTGGGAGAGGGGGGCGGGGGGTGAGGGCGTGCCGGGGGCGAGGACCGAATTCCGCATCGCGCTGCTCGACTGCGGCGTAAAATACAACATTCTGCGGAGCCTGGCCCAACTCGGCTGCGAGACGACTGTGTTTCCCTGCACGGCTTCCGCCTCGGAGATCCTGCGGGAGAACCCCGACGGCATCCTGCTCTCGCCCGGCCCCGGCGACCCGGCGCTGCTCGGCTATGTGGTGGATACGGTACGTGATCTGGTCGGAAAAAAACCGATAATGGGAGTCTGTCTTGGCAATCAGATTCTGGGCTATGCGTTCGGAAGTCGCACGTTCAAGCTGAAATTCGGGCATCGCGGCAGCAACCACCCGGTCAAAGACCTGACGACCGGGCGCGTCTATATCACCTCGCAGAATCACGGCTACGCGATAGACCCGGACGGACTCAAAGACGGCATGGAGGTCGCGCACCTCAACCTGAACGATGGCACGGTCGAAGGGTTGCGGCATCGGGAACTGCCCATCTTCTCGATCCAGTACCACCCGGAAGCCTCGCCCGGCCCAACGGACAGCGCCTACTTCTTCCGGCAGTTTGTCGCCCTGTTGAGGGAGGCGCGGGGAGAGAAAAATGTCAACGTCGGACCTTCCGCCCGAAACACCTAGTTCTTCCGCCATTCCGATGCCGGATATGCGCCCGCCCGATATGCGGAGTGTCGTGGTGCGCGCCGAGGAGCGCACGCGAGATCGGCGCGAAGAGTTCAACAGACGCCGCCTGCGGCGTCTGAAGATCATGTTTCCCTTCCTGCTGGTGCTGGTCTTCCTGGTCTACGCCTTTACGACCAACTACATTCCGTCGGAGTCGATGGAGCCGAACATCAGGCCCGGAGATCATATCCTGACGATGCGTACCTGGCTGGCCTATCCCGGCGGGCGAATGCCTGCGCGCGGCGACATCGTGGTGTTCAATCTGCCCAAAGAGCAGGACCCGCAGGCAGGCGAGGAGGGGGCGCAGGGCGGCCCGGAGGCGTCCGACCAGGGCAACAAGGGACTCTACCGCTATGGCTTCTTCAAGATGCCGCCGGGCGACATCCTCATCAAGCGCGTCATCGGGCTGCCCGGCGAGACCGTGCAGTTGCGCGGCAACACGGTCTACATCAACGGCAAGAAACTGGTAGAAAACTATAAGACGGTGCCGGTGGATTTCGCGGACGGCGACTATTTCCCGTTCGCTGTCGAGAAGCCGATCAAGGTGCCGCCGGGCGAGCTGTTCCTCCTGGGCGACAACCGCAACAACAGCGAGGACGGGCGCTTCTGGGGAACGCTCAAGCGCGAGCATGTGCTGGGCAAGTTCGTGCGCGTGCTGTGGAACGAGGGCGCGAACGGCCCGAACGAGAAACGCGCCAAACAGGAAGAGCAGGCCCAACAGGGGCCGTGAGACGCTGTTGCCGCCTGCCGGAAAGCCGGAGGGGGAAGGAGCAAGCAGGAGAAAAATGTCGTAC